>JAPLBY010000021.1 GCA_026392515.1 Actinomycetota bacterium
CGCTCATGAGTTAGATCGCGCATGGCATGTAGCAAACCTTCTTTGCCAACGCCAGATGCTTTTACGCCACCGTATGGCATTTGATCAGAGCGGAATGTTGGAACATCACCAATGATTACGCCACCAACTTCAAGCTCCGAATGCGCAAGGAATGCAGTTTGCACGTCGTGCGTGAATACGCCTGCCTGCAAACCAAATGGTGAGTCGTTAACTATGTCAAAGCCTTCTTGCGTTGAAGAGATTGAATTAACAAGCATGACAGGACCAAATACTTCGTTGCACGAAACCTTGGCGTCAACTGCAACATCGGCTAACACTGTCGGTTCGTAGTAAGAGCCATTGCGCTTGCCGCCGGTTAGAACTTTCGCTCCCCCAGCAACAGCTTCATTAACCCATTCCTCAACTCGAATGGCAGCTGCTTCATTGATCATCGGACCAACCACAGTCTTTTCATCACGTGGGTCGCCATTTGGAAGAGCGGCAACTGCAGCAACGATTCGATTAGTCATTTCTTCAAAGATCGAGTCATGGATTAGAACTCGTTGCACTGAGATACAGGATTGGCCTGCTTGATAGTTAGCAAAGGTTGCAATGCGCGAAGCAGCCCAAGTCATATCTTTTTCGCTGTTCCAGTCTTCGAGAACAACTGCAGCAGCATTTCCACCAAGTTCTAGCGTGATGTGCTTGCTTGGAACAGCCTTTTGAATTTCGAATCCAACTTTGTCTGAACCTGTGAAGGAAACAACTGGCAGGCGAACATCGGCAACTAGGCCAGGTGCTGCTTCATTGCCAACTGGAATAACCGACCACGAGCCGGCGGGTAAATCTGTTTCGGCAAGAATCTCGCCAAGAACTAATGCACTCAAAGGTGTGCTCGGAGCTGGCTTCACAATAATTGGTGCGCCAACTGCTATTGCTGGCGCAACTTTGTGTGCCACTAAGTTCATTGGAAAGTTAAATGGTGAGATACCAAGAACTGGTCCGTGTGGGAATCGACGAATGATTGCCATTCGTCCTGCGGTAGCTGCTTCGGTATCTAGTCTTTGAAGTTCGCCAGAGAATCTGCGTACTTCTTCAGCTGCCCAACGGAAAGTCATTCCCGCGCGACTCGACTCGGCGCGTGCCCACAAAAGTGGCTTGCCGTTTTCATCCAAAATCAATTGCGCGATCTCTTCGGCGCGCTCCGTTAGACGTTTAGAGATATGCATAAGCGCATCCGCTCGCTGTGCTGCGGTAGTGCGACGGGCCGCGTGGCGCGATTCCCAGGCTGCCGCTACTGCTTCTTCAACCTGTGCCGCATTTGGTACGTAGTACTGGCCAACAACTTTTCCGTCACCTGGGTGAATTACGTCTGCAACGACATCACTGGTGGCAGGCTTTCCGGCGATCCAAAATGGGTAAATAGCGCTCATATCCTCATACGTTACGCCCATATCTACCCTTCCACTAACTGCGGGTCAGGCGCGCCTAGGGTCGACTTGTCAGAATCTGTCTCGGGTCTAACATTGTGTCCATGACTGCTACAAATATCTCAGCCCCTGTAAATGACATCGCTCAAGAGCGAAACCTGGTAACCGCTATTCCCGGACCAAAATCCGTGGCAATGCAAGCCCGTCGCCTTAGCGCGGTTAGTGGCGGAGTAGGAACTGCCCTACCTATCTATATCGAGCGAGCCGCAGGTGGCATCGTCGTTGACATTGACGGCAACTCCCTAATCGACATGGGTTCTGGCATTGCAGTTACTGGTGTTGGTAACGCAGCTGAAGATGTTGTGACTCGGGTTCAAGAGCAAGTCGCTAGATTCACACATACTTGCTTCACTGTCACACCCTACGAAGGTTATGTAGAAGTATGTGAAGCGCTTAACCGTTTAACTCCTGGAGATCACGAGAAGCGTTCTGCGCTATTCAATTCCGGAGCGGAAGCAGTAGAAAACGCCGTCAAGGTTGCTCGCTCTTACACAAAGCGTCAGATGGTTGTGGTTTTTGAACACGGTTACCACGGTCGCACCAACTTAACCATGGGAATGACTGCCAAGAACATTCCATACAAGCAGGGCTTTGGGCCATTTGCTCCAGAAATTTACCGCATGCCAATGTCTAATCCTTCGCACGATGGCCTAACAGGTGCACAAGCTGCTGCGCACGCGATCAGCAAGATGAACAAGGAACTTGGCGCAGACAACATTGCTGCGATTGTGATTGAACCAATTCAAGGTGAAGGCGGCTTCGTAGTTCCAGCGGTTGGTTTCCTGCCTGAACTAGTTAAGTTCTCTAAGGACAACGGAATCGTATTCATAGCCGATGAAGTTCAGACTGGCTTCTGCCGCACTGGTCAATGGTTTGCTTCTGAGCATGAAGGCATTGTTCCGGACATGATCATTACTGCCAAAGGCATTGCTGGTGGTCTTCCACTATCCGCAATTACTGGCCGCGCCGAAATCATGGATTCCGTAGAAGCCGGTGGCCTTGGTGGAACTTATGCAGGTAGCCCGATCGCATGTGCTGCTGCACTTGGATCCATTGCTGTCATGGAACGCGAAGATCTAAACGCAAAAGCTCGTCGCATCGAAGAAATCATGAAACCAAGATTGCAAAAGATTGCTGACGAAACCGGTGTTATCTGCGATGTTCGTGGTCGTGGCGCAATGGTTGCTGTGGAAATTGTCAAGAAGGGTTCTATGGAGCCTGATGCTGAAATGACAAACAAAGTTGCTAAGGCTTGCCATGTAAATGGTGTTCTTGTTCTTACAGCAGGTACCTACGGAAACGTTCTTCGCTTCCTGCCGCCAATGGTTATGTCTGAGCACTTACTTGAAGATGCCCTAACAATCATTGAACAGCAATTCAAAGAAGCAACTGCCTAATCGACATGACTGCGCAAACTGAGCATGCCTCAGTAAAGCGAGTTCGCACTGAACTTGAAAGTCACGGCGTTGCAACCGAGATTCGACATCTATCGGATACCGCACGAACTGCAGTTGACGCAGCCAATGTCCTTGAAGTTGAAGTTGGTCAGATCGCTTCCTCAATCGTTTTCAAAATAGATACTGACCAAGGTGAACGACCGCTCCTTGTTGTTACATCTGGCCGACACCGAGTTGATACCGCAATGGTGGCGACGGCTCTTGGGGTTCCAAAGCTGGGTCGGGCTGATGCGGACTTCGTTCGGCTATGGAGTGGCTTTGCAATTGGCGGCGTCTCCCCCGTTGGTTGGCTGCATGATGGTGAAGTCTTTCAACCCCAAACAATTGTTGACACCGCACTTAGTGAATATGCAGTGGTTTGGGGTGCTTGCGGACATACCCATGTAGTTTGCAGCCTCGACTTTGATTCCCTGTTAAAGATCACTGCTGGGACAGCACTTACTGTCGCAGCGGACTAAAGTCTTAAGTGTGTTTGTTCGCCTAGATATCACGCGAGTTAAAAGCCGTCATATTCTGATTGCCTTCTCGCTCATGGCGCGACAACGTCTGTCAATGCGCAAGCTGCCGGGGCTAACTTTTTACAAATTAATGGGCACTGGATCAGGTAAAACCTTTACGGTACGCGATGCAGACTTAAACCACTGGTGCGTCTTGTCAGTTTGGGAAACTCAGGAAGACTCATTGGCTTACTTAACTAGCAAGCCCGCTAGGCAATGGCGAAAGATTGCCCTAACTGAGGCCAACATAGAGCTTGAACCACTGTCTGCAAAAGGTACTTGGGCAAAAAAGTCACCGTTTGGTAATCCAGTTCCCGAAAAATGGGATGGGCTAACAGCTGCACTTACTCGCGCGTCAATAAAACCTAGATGGTGGCGTGAGTTCTGGCGCAGTGTGCCACCGGTCTCAGCAGATTTGAACTCAACAGCAGGATTGATTACCAGTCTGGGAATTGGTGAAGCCCCAATTGGATTACAAGGAACTTTCAGTATTTGGGAAACCAACGAAAGCATTACTGCATTTTCCAGTAAACAAAAACCGCATGCGGCAGTAATTGCACGAACGCATGAAACTGGCTGGTACTCCGAAGAACTATTTGCCAGATTTAAAGTTAAGAAATTGTCGGGAACTTTTGCAGGTCTAGATTTATCCAAGCTAGGTAAGTGAGTTGCCATATGACTCACCTAAAATTACCCTCTAACCGCCTCTTAGTTGTGGCAATTGTTGCAGCAGTCGCCACAGTACTGGCAAATATCCTTTGGGCGCTTACGTCTGGAGGAATCCGTGATGCTTTAACAGTCACTGGAGTTATGGCCTTTGCTGCGGCGTCGGGCTTACATGCTTATGTGGCTTATGGTCGGGAATTTATAATCAAGTTCTTATTCATTGCGCTCATGTCGACTTTGGTAATTGAAGTTCTCGGAGTAGCGACCGGATATCCGTTTGGCACATATGAATACGATCCCGAGCGCCTTGGGATTACTGTGCTCGGAGTCCCGCTACTTATTCCATTTGCCTGGTTCATGATGCTCTATCCAGCTTGGCTGATATCGCGTGATCTGTTTAAATCCAGACTCTTAACCATTCCTACTGCTGCACTTCTAATGTCAACCTGGGATCTGTACCTGGATCCTCAAATGGTAAATGAAGGTTATTGGGTTTGGTTTGTAGATGGAATCGCAACTAAAGACATTCCACTAACGAACTTTCTTGGCTGGTTTTTATCTACCGCACTGATTTTTACTTTGCTTTCCATTGCACTAAAACCAAAGCAATCTGAAATTTCTAACGCAACGCCATACGCGCTAGTGCTCTGGGTGTGGCTCGGCAGCTTCTTGGTGAACATAGTTCCGGTTTCCCCATTTTTTAATCAACCTGTTGTCGCCATAACCGGGTTTATCGGCATGGGAATTGTTCTGATTCCATGGTCGTGGATGCTATGGCAACGACGTTAATCATTGTTGCAGTAGGTACCTCGTTACTGCTCACCGTTAATTCAGTTATCAATCACTTTGCTTTGATTAGACCAAAGCCAGCTCGCATTACCTCAAGAGTTGCAATTCTGATTCCAGCTCGTAATGAAGAAAGCTCAATCACTTCCGCAGTGCAAAGCGTGCTCAATCAGGAGTTACTAGATCAGTTTGAAGTTGTGGTCTTGAATGACGGTTCAACTGATGCCACAGCCGAAAAGTTATCAGCATTGACGCATCCCAAGTTACGGGTGATCAATGGCGAGCCCGAGTTACCACAGGGCTGGTTGGGTAAGAACTGGGCTTGTCATCGACTTTCCGAAAGTGTTGATGCTGACTTCTTTGTTTTTATCGATAGTGATGTGACTCTGGAACCATTGGCGGTAGCAAGTGCAATTAATGCGCTTACCGAGAACAATCTTCACTTAGTCAGCCCTTATCCCCGGCAGCTGGCACCAACATTGCTAGCGCAAATTGTGCAGCCATTGTTGCAGTGGTCATGGCTGACTACCGTGCCATTGCGAACTACTCGGCTATCACTTCGACCGAGCTTGGCTGTGGCTAACGGTCAATTTCTAGTCTGTAGAGCAGATTCATATGTAGTCAGTGGTGGTCATAAGGAAATCAAAAGCGAAGTCCTTGATGACATTGAATTGCTTAGATCGTTTTATCGAAATGGATTTACTGGTTCTGTAATTGATGGATCTGAGATCGCAACCTGCAAAATGTATGAAACCAACCAGGACTTGATCTCTGGATACGCAAAGAGTCTTTGGAATGCATTCGGCGGTCCGATTGGTTCACTATTTGTAAACACCTTCTTCTTATTCGTTTACATATTTCCGCTCACCGGATTGTTTACTGGGCAAATGCCACTAGCTCTCCTGGGACTAATTAGTGGCATTGTGGGTCGCCTAATTAGCGCAAAAACTGCAAGTGGCAGATTGTTGCCTGATTCATTGCTTCATCCAATTTCAATCCTGGCTTTTAGCCTGCTCAACTTAGTTTCTTGGTGGCGACATCTAATGGGAACTAACACTTGGAAATCCAGGGACCTAAAGTAGGGCTGTGGCAAACATCATCGTTATCGGCGCCGGCATGGGTGGTATGGCTTGCGCGGCCAGACTTGCCAGCAAAGGTCACTCCGTCCAAGTTCTGGAACACAATGAAACCTGGGGTGGCAAACTCGGTTCTGTCGAACATGGCGGCTACAAGTTTGATACTGGGCCAAGTCTGTTAACTCTGCCTGCGGTTTACCGGGATCTGTTTCTAAAGACTGGCGCAGCCCTGGAAGACTCCATCGAAATTGTCGATTTGGAAACCGCATTCCGATATCAGTTTGCTGACGGCACCATTTTGAAGATGCCAGGTACTGGGATTGGACGATGTGCTGAAGCGATCGGCGATTGCTTAGGCGGCGATAGCGCCGACCAATGGCGAGCGTTCATGCGACGAGCCGCTCAAATGTGGTCAGTAACTAGAAAGCCGTTTTTGGAATCTGAACTCCATGGCTTAAAGAGTTTGCTGGCTTTGTCGTGGCGCCTAAATGACATTAAGACGATTGCTCCGACAAAAACCCTGCGTGACATGGCTAACCACTACTTGGACGATCCACGTTTGATTACCTTGGTTGATCGCTATGCCACTTACACCGGTTCAGATCCGCGGCAAGCACCAGCGGCACTTGCAACAGTTCCTTACATTGAGCAAATGTTTGGTGCCTATCACGTGAGCGGCGGACTTCGAGAACTTGGCCGCGCACTATTTGAGCGTGCTACCACCATTGGGGTGAAGTTTGAGTTTGGTTGCACCGTGGCAAACATTGCAACTGAGCCAAAAGTTTCAGGCGTGACCCTTGCAGATGGCCGCTTTATTTCGGCTGACATTGTTGTGGCAAATGCGGATGCATCAAACGTTTACCAACACTTACTAAGTCCGTCAGCACAACAACAAACCTCTACAGCCAGGAAGTCGCTAGCAAAGGCAACTCCGTCGCTTTCTGGCTTTGTGATTTTGCAAGCTATGTCAGGCAAAACTGCAGACTTTGAACACCACAACGTATTCTTTCCAGGAGATTACGATGACGAATTTGATTCAGTCTTTGGAATTGGCAAGAAGCCATCTCCTGTTGCCGATCCGACTATTTACATCTGCTCCCCTAACGACGCAAAGATGACACCAGCTGGAAACGAATCTTGGTTTATGTTGATTAATGCGCCGCGCCACGATCCGGCTAAAGGTGTTGATTGGGCAAATTCAGAACTTACAGCGTCGTACACCAATCAAATTCTTTCCACACTTTCAAAGCGTGGAATTGAAACCAGTGATCGAATCATGTGGCAACAAACCATTACTCCGGCTGAACTTGAGCAAAACACTTTGGCGCCAGGTGGGGCAATTTATGGCACATCAAGTAACGGCATGCGATCTGCTTTTCTTCGCCCTGAGAACGTAACGAAGATTCCAAATTTGTATCTTGTCGGTGGCTCATCTCATCCCGGTGGAGGTTTGCCATTGGTTGGCATGTCAGCTGAGATAGTTGCCAGACACATTGGTCGAGCCTAACTTCTATCTATTTCTTTAATTGCTTTCGATAAACCCGAAGCAGCATTGCAAAACTTAATAGACCTAGAAATATCCAAACTAAAGTTGCGATGTTAGCCAACTGGGTAACTTTCTCAGGGAGCAAACCTGCCGCGAACAGGAACATTACGCCAAGTGCAATCCGAGTTGGCTTCTCCGCAGGTGTAATCACTCCAACTTCGCGATATCCAATTCCACTAGCTTTAGCTCGCATGTATTCATGAATTAATGCGATCGAGATGGCAAGCACAGCTAGTTCAACGGGTGCACCTAACACAATCAACAAAATGCCAATTCCGACATCAATCAATCGATCCACAATTCCGTCTAAGAATGCACCCCAAGAACTAGTTTTTGAAGTTCTAACTGCGACGATGCCATCAAAACTGTCGACTAATCCAACAACCAGCACGGTAATGCTGGCAAGGAAATAGTTTCGATTTGGCGACGATGCAAAATATATTGCAGCACCCATCAGTACTGGCCCAAATGCCGTGATCAGGTTTGGATTGAACTTGGTTAATGGCGTTGAAAGGAAGAATGCGATCCGAAGCCAAACTCGAACCAAGCCCTTTGGACTCTGGGTGCCATGAAGCTGCGCCCAGGCGACCAAATACTCGGCAAACGTCATGTGACCATTGTTGTACCTAACCTAAAGTGCAAGAACTGGACCCAACCAATACCCTGAACTAGTGGGAATTAATCCGTTAGATGCCAACGATCTGCGCGTGCGCATTCAGGCCAATCTTGATGCTTTTGTGGCTGATCACAGATCGCTAATGACAGCAGTTTCCCCAGATACCTTGCCCCTACTTGAGTCACTTGAAGGACTTTTGGTTGGCGGCAAGCGGTTACGCCCAGCATTTGCCTATTGGGGCTTTCAAGCCGCTGGTGGTCAAGATTCAGATGAGGTTCTGCGGGCCTGCGCAAGTTTAGAATTCCTGCAAGCCTGCGCACTGATCCATGACGATGTTATGGATGCAAGTGATACCCGACGCGGAAAACCAGCAATCCACAAACAGTTTGAAGCGCTACACAATACAAATAGCTGGAATGGTTCCGCCAAACTATTTGGTGAGGGCTCAGCAATTTTGGTTGGCGACTTGGCGTTGTCGTGGGCCGACGAAATGTTGCTTACGAGCGGACTAAGTAATGATCAACTTCTTCGCGCCAAAACAATTTACGACATCATGCGAACTGAACTTATGAGCGGGCAGTACCTAGACCTGCTTGAGCAAGTGCGTGGTGGCATAACTCATGAACGAGCCGAAACTGTGATTCGTTTCAAAAGCGCAAAATACACAATCGAGCGACCCTTACATCTAGGCGCTGCAATTGCTGGCGCTAATCCAGAACTAAACCAAGTCCTAAGTGATTACGGATTAGCACTTGGCGAGGCGTTCCAGTTGCGAGATGACTTGCTTGGAGTTTTTGGCGATAGTTCAGTAACTGGAAAACCAGCTGGAGATGACTTGCGCGAAGGTAAGCAAACCATGCTCATTGCTTTTGCTAACACAAATGCCAATGTTGAAGCTAAGAAATACCTATCTGAAAACCTGGGTGATCCAGATCTATCCAGCGATGCGATCACAAAACTTCAAGATATTCTTGTAAGTTGCGGTGCCCAAGACTTTGTTGAGAATCGAATTTCCGATTATCTTGCGAAGTCACTTTCTGCACTTGATTCGCTCGCCAGCGCGTCTGAACCTAAATCTGCATTAACCGAACTCGCGATTCTCGCTACTAAACGAACGGCATAAAAATGAGTAACTTTTCAAGATGGATCCCTGGATCGCCACGAACCGTAACTGGAAAAACCGATGATGTAGTTATTGTTGGGGCCGGACTAGCAGGCCTATCGGCTGCCATGCGATTGGCTGGTGCTGGTCGCAACGTAACTGTCATCGAACGCGAAAGCATTCCAGGTGGCAGAGCTGGGCGAATTAGCGACCGAGGCTTTGAATTCGATACCGGACCAACTGTTTTGACTATGCCAGATTTGATTGCTGATGCTTTTGATTGCCTTGGCGAAAATATGAACGACTGGCTGACATTAGAACCAGTTGCTCCCCTTTATCGAGCTTTCTATCAAGATGGCAGCGTATTAGATGTTCACTCTGATACCGCTGCGATGGCAGCTGAGATTGAAAAAGTCATTGGTGCCAGTGAGGCAGACGGCTACTTAAAGTATGTGGATTTTGTTACCGAGCTTTATAAGTACGAAATGAAGAATTTCATTGATCGGAATATCGATTCGCCATTGGATCTATTGTCAATGGATTTGGTTCGATTGATAAAGCTCGGTGGGTTTAGAAAGTTAGCGCCGAAAGTTGGTCAATATCTTAAAGATGATCGCACCCAGCGAGTGTTTTCGTTTCAATCTATGTACGCGGGACTTTCGCCATATGACGCACTAGCTATCTATGCAGTAATTGCATACATGGATTCAGTTGCTGGAGTATTCGCCCCCAAGGGTGGCATGCACGCACTTCCAGTTGCGATGGCTAAAGCTGCAGCAAAGCATGGCGTTACCTTCAAGTACGACACCGAAGTAACAAAAGTTCGAATGAACGGCAATCGTGCCACTGGAGTAGAAACTAGCACTGGTGAGTTTTTCGCAGCAGATGTTGTCGTGCTAAATCCAGATCTACCTGTTGCATACCGCGACTTACTCGGTAAAGAACCGTGGAGTGTTAAGCGACTTAAGTACTCGCCGTCTTGCTACTTGTTACTTGCTGGTTCATCGGCAAAGTATGACCACATTGCACATCACAACATTCACTTTGGTCATAGTTGGGCTGGCGTCTTTGAGGAATTGATTGACAAGAAGCAGTTGATGTCAGATCCGAGTGTTCTCGTCACTAATCCAACTTATAGTGATCCAGGCTTAGCGCCAGATGGCAAGCAGGTTTATTACGTGCTCTTCCCTACTCCAAACCTTGATGCTGACATTGACTGGAACAAGCAAGCACCTGCGTATCGCGACCATGCAATTGAAACTTTGCAGGCTCGTGGCTACACCGGATTTGGCGATGCCATTGAAGTTGAGCACATCACGACTCCACAAGACTGGTCAGATCGTGGCATGGAACGTGGTGCACCGTTTGCCGCAGCTCACTCATTCTTACAAACTGGACCATTCCGTCCGGGAAATATGTTCGGTGAAAATGTTGTGTTTACTGGATCAGGAACTCAGCCTGGTGTTGGAGTGCCAATGGTCTTAGTGTCTGGACGATTAGCTGCTGAGCGTATTACTGGTCCCGACAAGACTTATGTATCGCGTGCGCGACGTTAAGGCGCGTATTCTGAAGTAATGCCAACTCGCCGGATCTCAACAGACCCAGGTTGGTTTGGACTTTATGCACTTCCTGGCTTTCTTGGCTCAGCGTTTATTGCAATTGGCGGACTTGGTGTTGGCTGGTTTCCACTTTCGGCAGACATCTTGCAATGGAAATTTATCGATTTTGTCCAGACTGAAACTATCGGCCTTGCCCTAACTCGCTCATTTGTTGTTGTTGGGGCAGCGCTAATCCTTCAGGTTTGGCTTGTGGTCGGAGTTGATGCGCTTCATGGAAAAATTCTGAGACTAGAGACGATCTACTTTTCACTTATTGCCTGGCTGCTGCCTTTGCTTGTTACACCACCGCTGTTTAGTCGGGATGTCTATTCATATTTCATGCAAGGCAAAATGCAGCTGGCTGGAAACAATCCTTACGAATCTGGCGTTTCAGTTGTTCCAGGCTGGTTTCAAAGTGGCGTAGATCCACTTTGGGGAGATGCACCAACGCCATATGGTCCAGTTTTTCTCCTAGTTGAAAAAGCCATAGCGGCTATAAGCCAAGATTCATCTCTCGTTGCGTCTTATCTATTTCGATTAACTTCACTTGCTGGTGTTGTTTTCATCTGCCTGAGCATTCCTTACCTAGCTAAGGCGCACGGCGTTAATCCAGTTTCCGCTGCCTGGATCGGCGTGATGAATCCACTAGTTCTTATGCACTTTGTTGCCGGCTCACACAACGATGCCTTGATGGTTGGCCTGGTGTGCATCGCAATGGTGCTTGCATTGCGCGGTCACTTTGTTTCTGGTGTTGTCGTGGCCACTCTTGCACTTGGGATAAAACCAGTTGCTATTGTTTTGCTGCCATTCTTAGCGCTAATCGCCGCCGGAAGTGGTGCGAGTTGGATAAGACGTGCCAAGTACGGAGCGATCGCAGGATTGATTGCCCTATCCACACTCTTTATAACTTCAGCTTTAGCCGAGACTGGACCATTTGGTTGGATTGGATCACTGTCAACACCAGGCACTGTTAAAAGTTGGCTCTCTCCTACCACTGCAATTGGAATGCTTATTGGTGGCCCAATCCGAATGCTTGGGTTCGGAAACGTTGTTGATACCTCAGTGGGAATTACTCGATTAATCGGATCCGTGATTTTGGCAATCGTCTTAGTGCTACTGGTGGTACGTCCAGCTGGCCGAAGTGCGACTCGTGGTGTGGCACTTTCATTTGTCGCACTCGTAGTCCTTGGACCAGTAGTCCAACCTTGGTACTTATTGTGGTCAATACCTTTGCTTGCTGTAACTGGACTAAGTCACAACCAAGTTCGCTTGATGGTGCTTGCGATTGCTGCATTTACAATTCACGGGATCGCTAACTCGAGTGCAACTGCTGACACGTTCCTGGAGCTAAGTGATGGCATCGCAATGGTTTTAGCTGGCATAACGCTTGGACTTGCCATGTTGACATCTACGGCTGAACGTTCCCTTATTTTGGGCGACAACACCGAACAAGATATGTTGCCAGCTTCAGCAGCTGAGATTGAATCAGCACGAGAACGAGAATTGGCTTAGCTGCATTACTAGCCTTGGGAAAGTTCTGAAATTCCTGGGAATGATCCAACGGAATCACAAACTATGACCACGGCCGTGCGCTCTTGGCAAGCTAAATCCAAAGCCTCTGCAATTTCAAGAGCCGCTTGCGGATCAGTTTTTAACAGGTCCTGCCAGCCAGACCAACCTATGCAGGTGTTTCCAACCGGCTCTAATCCAGAAATTATGGTTTCAATTAATTGAGCAAGGGAGCTTCCAACCAAGTTTGGATTTGAAGTTTGATTAGCGACGACATCAATAAAGTCTTGGATCGACTTAACTGCGGAAGTATCAATCCAGATGCCATTCCAGGCAGCTAAATTTGTCTCGCCTTTGAATCCAGATTCGGTGAAGGTAACTTTCCAGCGCAAAACACCATTAAGTCTCTGAGCTTTGAGCATTGCAGCCAGTAAACCTGGGTTTGGAGCAGCCACGTAATTCCTAACTGAACTTCACACACCTTGTGCAGATGTAACCCTACGCGCCACCAGACGAAATCTCGAATTTTGATCAAATTGCGGGTTGATGATCCAAGGCAAGGCTCAATTGCATATAGTTACCTCTGTGTCTAAACGTGATCTTGATGCCGCCGGAATCTTTGATCCAGCCCTGCGCGAATCCTATGAATTGTGTCGCCAGCTAAATGCTGAGCATGGCAAGACTTACTATTTAGCAACACTGCTTCTACCTACTGCTAAGCGCCCATACGTTCACGCTCTTTACGGATTTGCCAGGTATGCAGATGAGATCGTGGATGATTTAGCTTCAACGCTCACTGAGTCTCAAAAAGCAGAACAGCTAAAGATTTGGGGCGATGATTTCTTAGCAAAATTCGATTCTGGTGAAACTAATGATCCAGTTTGCCTTGCAGTACTGGACACAGTTAGGCGTTGGAACATTCCCAGAGCGCACTTTGAGGCATTCTTACATTCGATGACCATGGATCTAACGGTCACTGAGTACCAAACTTACGAAGATCTCTACAAATATGTTTATGGCTCCGCAGCTGTAATTGGATTGCAAATGGTTCCGATTTTGGAACCAACCAGTCAGGATGCATACAAGCATGCGACCGAACTTGGTGTGGCATTTCAGCTAGCGAACTTCATTCGTGATGTAGGTGAAGATTTAGAACGAGGTCGGGTTTATCTCCCACTTGCCGAGCTTGCCCAGTTTGGCGTCACCAGGGCTGACCTAGAAGCCCGAATTGCTACTCCCCAAATCAAGGCAGCCTTAGAGTTTCAAGTTTCGCGAGTACGCCAACTCGAAGAATCTTCTCGAGCCGGGATTGCAATGTTGGGTCAAGCTGGCCAGCCTTGCATCGAAACGGCGCGGATCCTTTACTGCGGAATTGTCGATGCCGTTGAAGGAATTGACTACGAAGTCTTCACCAAGCGTGCGACGGTCTCACTGGCACGACGACTGCAAGTGGCAATTCCTGCATACTTCCAAGCGCGAAAGTTATGGAAACGAACTACTTAATTCCGAGAAAGCGATGAACGCTTTTTCTTGGTGGCCCTGCCATTGGCTCACGTTGTATGCCCTTCTTGCCAAGCCATATCCAAATGATTAACGACAGCAATACGAGGCTAAACCCAAAGAGTAAATCCTCAATTGGGGCGTAAACCAGTCTTCCATCACCGATGAACGTCGGCGGTTCATTTTGTGGTGTAGTTGAACCGATGATTGCAGCTCCGTCATATTCCACAATGCCGAAACCGGTCAATATTCCATTTGTGACCAATTGGAAGAAAATCACAATTGAATATGAAACCCAAAAAACTCTTCGTCGGAGCAATTTCGTTTTGAAGACATAAAGATCCAAAACAATTGCGATCAAAACACCAAGTACTGCCAATTGCGTGTAAGTCATTTGGTTTCCTCATCCCCGGCTTCCCAGTTACGGGCGCTTCTTACTGCTTCAAAGGACAAAATTGCACAGATCGGAATCACAATGAAAAACAAAATCTCATCAAGTGGAATATTTGCAACCGTAGTTATTCCGGTTACATAACGTGGGTCAAAAGTCCAGTGTCCTTGCGCGATCGCGTACGCATCCCAAATTGAGAAAACTACAACCACCGGCAAAATCGTAAGAATTAAGCGAACCGCTCTTCGGTAAACCTTGGTGCGCAGAAAAAACTCAAGCCAAGCAGTTCCCACAAGGCAGCCTAAAAGAACACTCAAATAGGCGAACTTCGACATGAGACTCACTTCCGGTTGCTACTAAATCTACCTTGTCGTGGCGCAGAGACCAGTTTTAGTGTCGGCATCTAGAATGAAGCAGTGACTGATTCGCAAAACCTAGATCCCCTTTTGGGCAAGGTTTTGGAGGGACGCTACAGCGTCGATGAGCTGATCGCACGTGGCGGAATGGCCACGGTTTATCGTGGCACCGACTTAAGGCTCGGTAGAACCGTAGCTCTCAAAGTGCTCGGCGGCGTTTTAGTAAATGACCCAGATTTTGTAGATCGCTTTACCCAAGAAGCACGGGCAACGGCAGCCTTAACTCATCCAAATGTTGTTGCAGTTCACGATCAAGGAATAAGTGAAGGCTTCCCATTCTTGGTAATGGAATTCGTACAAGGCAGAACTATTCGCGAAATCATGGCGCAATCTGGACCATTTACTAGTGCCCACGCTTTGGAGATCATAAGTTCAGTTCTTGCCGGATTGAGTTCAGCTCATGACGCTGGATTCGTCCATCGTGACATCAAGCCAGAAAATGTTTTGATCACGCATGATGGCCACATCAAAGTTACAGATTTTGGTTTAGCACGAGTTATCAATGACACTCCGGTTAGCGATTCCACTGGAGCAGTTTTGCTTGGCACTATGGCTTACCTTTCGCCTGAACAGGTTCAACAGCTTGCCGTTGATCAAAGGTCAGATGTTTACTCGTGCGGCATCTTGCTTTACGAAATGGTTACTGGACTAGTTCCGTTTACTGGATCTTCACCGCTTGAAGTCGCCTACCAACATGTAAACAGCAGCGTCTCAGCGCCAAGTTCTATCCAGCCTGATGTTCCGCCTGCCGTCGATCATTTAGTTCTTGCGGCCACCAGAAAATCTCCAACTGAGCGAATTCAAAGTGCCCGAGAGTTTCGTGATGGCGTGGTGCGCGCTATTTCGGCAGTCCCCCGTGCCGAAGCCCTCACAACAGCACTTCCGCTACAGAACACGCAAGTGATTCCAACTCCAGTTCGGGGTGCGCACCGAGCTACTGGTGCAGTCCCACTTCAAAAACCAAATCCAGGAGTTGGACCCAGCGGCGTGCATCGTGAAAGTTCGACAAAGCCCAAGGGTCGAAAATGGGCTCCGCTACTTCTGATCCTGGCACTTTTGGTAGGTGGCGGAACTTGGTATCAATTCACTGGCAGTTACGAAGTTGTGCCGCCCGTTAGTTCATTAACTGTTGATGAAGCAACCGTTATCTTGGCTCCACTAGAACTCGGTGTTGAAGTCGTTGAAGAATTTTCCGAAGACATTCCGGCCGGAGTTGTTATTAGAACTGACCCGGCAAGTGGTGAAAATGCTAGAAAAGGGACGCCGGTCACACTTATTGTTTCAAAAGGACAAGAGCGTTACTTAATTCCGTCTGACTTAACTGGACAAGATCCAAAGGATGCAACTTCTGCGCTGGAGGCATTAACGCTTGTTGTCTCTGCTACGAATGAAGTTTTTGATGAAGTGATTCCAGTTGGAAAAGTTGTCAGTACGGATCCAATTGGTGGCACATCAGTTAAGCGAGAAACCCCTGTCACAATCTTGGTTTCCAAAGGCCCTGCTCCAGTCGAAGTTCCGCCAATTATCGGCACCTTAATAACAGATGCCACAACAACACTGGGTGCTATTGGACTAACGACGGAAACGACTCGAGAAGATTTTGATGACAGCGTAGCTGGCACGATTCTTTCCACGGATCCAATTCCAGGGACCACAGTTCCAAAGGGCACCATTATTAAGGTCGTACTCAGCAAAGGCCCAGTTCTAGTAGATGTGCCGAATGTAGTCGGTATGGATGTTGCCACCGCGACAACTACGTTGCAGGGCGCTGGTTTTCAGGTCAAAACTGTAAACAAATTGACAGTAGCAATTTTAAATAAGGTGTACTCGCAAAATCCCGCAGCTGGATCTAAGGCACCTAAAGGATCTGTTATAACGCTAGAAATTGTTTAGGTTATTACTTTCGATCCCGCAGCATGTCTGCAACCTGGAAAGCCAAATCCAAACTTTGGATGCGATTCAATCTCGGGTCGCATGCAGTCTCGTACCTAAATGGTAGATCAGTTTCGCTAACTCCCCCGATGCCACCCAAGCATTCAGTCACATCATCTCCGGTTAATTCGATATGAATTCCACCTGGATGAGTTCCTTGCGCCTTATGTACTTCGAAGAATCCGCGAACTTCGTCAATAACATCATCTAGCAACCGAGTCTTGTGTCCAGATGCTGCTTCCGTGGTGTTGCCATGCATCGGATCGCAAACCCATAAAACTGGATGATCCGTTTTTTGCACCGCAGCAACAAGCTTCGGCAGAACATTTCTGATATTGCCAGCACCCATTCGGGTTATGAACATCAATCGTCCTGGTATTTTTTCTGGATTCAGCTTTTCAAGTAATCCCAAGATGTCGGCTTCGGTTGTTTTTGGACCGATCTTGACACCAATTGGATTCTTGATTTTTGAAACGAAATCAATATGTGCGCCGTCAAGTTCGCGAGTTCTTTCGCCAACCCAAACAAAGTGGCCAGATACGTCATATAGATTTCCAGTTCGCGAATCTACTCGAGTTAGTGGCTTTTCGTAATCCAGTAACAGTGCTTCGTGGCTGGCGTAGAAATCAGCGCGCTTGAATTCCTCGGGATCTGCGCCACATGCCGTCATGAATGAAAGGGCGCGATCAATCTCTGCCGCCATTTCCTCGTAACGCTTGCCAGGTGTTGATTCACTAACAAAGTCTTGGTTCCAAGAATGAACCTGGCGTAAATCTGCGTACCCACCTTGTGTAAAAGCGCGCACTAAATTCAAAGTGGCGGCACTTGCATGGTAAGTCTGAACCAATCGCATCGGATCTGGTTCGCGAGACTCTTTTGTGAACTCAAGTCCATTTACTGCATCACCGCGGTATGACGGCAGGCTAACCCCATCGATGGTTTCTTCCGATGAACTGCGCGGCTTACCGTACTGCCCGGCGATACGACCGATCTTGACCACCGGCATTGATGCGCCATAAGTCAAAACGATTGCCATCTGAAGAACAGTCTTCAAGCGAGCCCGAATTGAGTCGGCAGTATTGGCCACAAAGGTCTCGGCGCAATCCCCGCCCATCAAGACAAAAGCATCGCCATTAGTGGCAGCTGCCAGTCGA
This sequence comes from Actinomycetota bacterium, assembly GCA_026392515.1. Classification (GTDB taxonomy): domain Bacteria; phylum Actinomycetota; class Actinomycetes; order S36-B12; family UBA5976; genus UBA5976. Next base: position 17,716 of record JAPLBY010000021.1, read on the forward strand.
GATTTAAGTTCATCGCATTCGCCAGCGAAAACTAGTGGTGGCAATGTCGCCAAAATTTGCTGGGCATGGGCAAGTCCCTCAGCAGTTGGCCAGGTTGGTTGCTGGGCTGCTGGCAGATTAGGCCAAGAAATCTCACTCACATCCCTAGATTAGTGGCGATTCTGGCGGTTCACTAAATCTGCAAATCCCATTGCGCAAGTAGCCCACGACTAGAATTGCCATATGCCAATCAAAAAAGTTGCACTGCTTACTGCCGGCGGACTTGCTCCGTGTCTATCTTCGGCTGTTGGTGCACTGATTGAGGAGTACTCCAAAGTGGCACCAGAGGTTGAAATTATTGCTTATCGCAATGGTTATCGCGGACTTTTGTTGGGCGATTCAATCACTATCACTCCTGAAATTCGAAATCAGGCCCATCTGTTGCAGGCATTTGGTGGCAGCCCAATTGGTAACTCCCGGGTCAAGCTAACCAATATCGATGACTGCGTAAAGCGCGGTTTGGTTGCCCCAGGCCAAGACCCACAACAAGTGGCGGCCGATCAATTAATTGCGGACGGTGTTGATGTTCTGCACACAATTGGGGGCGACGATACCAATACAGCAGCCGCCGATTTAGCAGCATTCTTAGCCAAGAACAATTACGGACTTGGCGTCGTTGGCTTGCCAAAAACAATTGACAACGATGTCTACCCAATCGTGCAATCACTAGGTGCATGGACTGCCGCTGACGAAGGTGCCCACCATTTCAGCAACATAGTTTCCGAGCACAGCTCAAATACCAAGATGTTGATTGTGCATGAAGTTATGGGACGCCATTGCGGCTGGTTAACGGCTGCAACTGCTGTTGCCTATCGCGGCGTGCTCGATGACATGAAATGGTTACCTGAATTAGGTGTTGCTCGAGAAAATCGTGAAGTCCATGCGGTCTATGTTCCAGAGTTAGAAATTGATGTAAGTTCCGAAGCAAAGCGTCTTAGCTCGGTTATGAATCAAGTTGGAAACGTAAACATATTTTTGTCTGAAGGCGCTGGCGTGGATTCGATAGTTGCTGAAATGAAAAGTCGCGGCGAAGAAATTCCGCTAGATCCATTTGGACACGTGAAGATCGACAAGATTAACCCTGGTGCATGGTTTGCAGATCAATTCGCTCCGATGATCGGTGCGGAAAAAGTCTTGGTTCAAAAGAGTGGTTACTACTCGCGCTCAGCTCCAGCAAATAAAAAGGATCAAGCACTTATTAGAGAGTGCGCCGTTGTCGCAGTTCGATCTGCGCTAGACGGAATTAGTGGCCTTGTTGGACAAGATGAAGATCAGGCAAATCTGATTCGGGCCTGTGAATTTGATCGAGTTGCAGGTGCAAAACCGTTTAATACTGAGCAGTCGTGGTTTAACACTTTGTTAAGTGACATCGGTCAGCCTAAGGGAAAACTGTTAAACCACTAATCAGTCAAGGCTTATTCAGGACGCTTTGATCGTGATGCGTATTTGTCGACATACTCTTGTCCTGACAAATCCATAATTCGGTACATGATTTCATCCGTCAATGAACGTAAGACGAATCGATCATCTTCCATTCCGTAGTAGCGGGAGAAATCAAGTGGTTCACCAATTCGAATTCCTACTTCAACACCAAAATTTGGACGCGACTTTCCAATTGGTTGCACCATCTCGGTGTTAATCATCGCAACTGGAATGACAGGAACTTTCGCTTCCAGTGCCATACGTGCTACCCCAGTTTTACCTCGGTATAGCCGGCCATCTGATGATCTAGTTCCTTCTGGATAAATTCCCAGCAAATGTCCTTCACTTAGCAGGCGAACCCCAGTACTGATTGCAGCTGTGCTGGCATTGCCGCCAGTGCGATCAACTGGTACTTGGCCGGCGCCTCTGAAGAATGCTGCAGTTGCTTTACCTCGAACGCCAGGACCTTCGAAGTATTCACTCTTAGCCATAAATGTAATTTTTCGTGGCACTGCAATTGGTAAAAAGATTGAGTCAGAAAAAGACAGGTGATTACTCGCCAAAATAGCTGAGCCAGTCTCTGGAATATTCTCTAGACCTTCAACCCAAGGGTGAAAAGCGACTTCGATTGCCGGGCCAATGGCAACCTTTTTCAGAAACTTGTAGAACTTATCGCTTTCAGACACACCCTTACGGTAGCCAACGTCAGCGGTATCAGCAATTACCGCCCTGGAAAATGGTCAGTTTTAGTGGTTTCGGGACCAGATTTAGATTTCCTGGGTTACCCTCTCTTAGGGCTTTTTACGGAAAGGTGCCAAAGTGCGCGAATTGTCTGTACCAGCGAATATTCCTCCGGTTTCAAGTGGAAATGTAACTGATCAAATTGAAGACCTGTTTGCCCGAAATCCGCAGTTTCCATCAGTATCTATTCAAACTGATGATGAGTGGAGCACTATTACTGCAGCGCAATTCCGGGAACAAGTGCGCAATGTTGCCAAAGGCTTAATCGCTGAGGGTCTAAATGCAGGAGACCGTATCGCGATTCTGTCTCGCACTAGATACGAATGGACTGTGGCAGATTACGCAATCTGGTACGCCGGATGTGTAACAGTGCCAATTTACGAAACTTCCTCGCCTGAGCAAGTTGAATGGATCGTTTCGGATTCGCATGTAGTTGCAACTTTCTTTGAAGCCCAGCGAACCACTCATGCCTTCCAACCAATTGCAGCAAAAGTTCCACACATGACACGCTCGTACATATTCAGCGATGACGTGTTAGCTGAATTAGCTCGTAAAGGTGCAAACGTTTCGGATTCGGAACTTGAGTCTCGACGAACATCTGCTGGCCCAAGTGATCCAGCTACTTTGATTTACACCTCGGGAACTACTGGTCAGCCAAAGGGTTGCATCATTACGCATGGAAATCTCATAGCTGAAGTGGATACTTTGGTGAAAGCGGTTCCAGAAATATTCGATGTACCAGAAGCTTCCACACTTATCTTCTTGCCACTTGCCCACGTTTTCGGACGTTTGATTCAAGTTGCTATGTTGCGCGGCGAAGTGACTATCGGTCACTGCCCTAACCCAACAGCATTACTTAAGGATCTTGGTTCCTTTAAGCCAACGTTCTTACTAGCGGTACCTCGAGTATTTGAAAAAGTCTTTAATGGGTCGGCTGCTAAGGCACATGAAGCAAGTCCAGTTAAAGGCAAAATATTTGACCGAGCTGCAGCAACTGCTATTGCCTATAGCGAGGCTCTTGATCACGGCCACGTTTCAAAGGGTCTATCTATTAAGCATGGACTTTTCGACAAGTTGGTTTACTCCAAGTTGCGCCACGCAATGGGCGGTCGAGTAACGCACGCAATTTCCGGTGGAGCTGCACTTGGATCTCGGTTAGGACATTTTTACCGAGGTATTGGGTTGATAATTCTGGAAGGCTACGGTCTAACTGAAACAACTGCTGGCAGCACTCTTAACTTGCCTTCAGCTTTAAAGATTGGCTCAGTTGGTCGTCCACTGCCAGGCACCGGTGCCCGCATTGAATCTGATGGAGAGATCTTGCTAAAGGGACCACACGTCTTTGCTGGTTACTGGAACAACGACGCGGCAACTGCAGAGGCTATGACCTCTGATGGTTGGTTCCGAACTGGCGACATTGGTGAACTTGATGGTGAAGGCTACTTGAGAATTACCGGTCGCAAGAAAGAACTCATTGTTACCGCTGGTGGTAAGAATGTTGCGCCTGCCGTACTTGAAGATCGACTTCGGGCAAATCCGATCATCAGCCAGTGTGTCGTAGTTGGTGACAACAAGCCTTACATTGGTGCATTGGTCACATTGGATCAGGATGCCTTGCCACAGATTTTGGCTGCTAACAACATTGAATCTGCTCCGATGTCTGACTTGATTCAAAATGCAGACGTGCGTGCTCTGGTTCAGAAAGCAGTTAACGCTGCCAATGAAGCAGTTTCGAATTCTGAAGCGATCAAGAAGTTTGTAATCTTGCAGGAAGATTTAACGATTGACAATGGCTACTTAACTCCAAAAATGAGTATTCGTAGACATTTGATTGTTCAGGATTTCGCAGGTGACATTGAAGGTCTTTACGCTTAATTCAGATCACGGCTTTTAACAAGATCGGAAATTCATGCGAGTAATGCCCCTAGCTTTAGGTTGGGTTGCTACAAGAGCTTGGGTTTTACTATCTGGTTTTGGCTTGATCTTCTATCCAGAATCTGAATTCCTATTTAGCGATGTCCGCCTATACGACTGGTGGGCTGGCAACATTGCAGATTCGTTCTTTCCAATCAACGATCCAATGTGGCAATACCCGCCGCTAGCTGCCGTGGTATTTCTGGCTGGGTACTTGTTAGCTGGGAATACGGTTGGGTTTGTTTTCTTGGCAACTGTTGCGGACTTAGCGATTTTCTTACTCTTAGCCCGGACTGGAAGAGAGAAAGAAAACTCTACGCCAGCATTTATTTGGATGCTTGCCCCACTGATAATGGGTCCTATCATCCTGGGTCGGTTTGATGTTTTTGTAACTTTGGCAGCCGTCGCTGCATTGCTCTATGTGGGACAGGCCCGCAAGTTTGGAATTGCGATTGCAATTGGCGCACTCTTAAAGGTGTGGCCAGTGCTCTTGTTACTTGCAACACCCAAGGGTTCAGCACTGAAAGTCATCACTTGGTTCGCTGGCACATTTGGCGCAGGAAGTTTGCTACTGAGTCTTTGGTGGAGTGAGAGTTTTTCATTTATCGGTGGTCAGCGGTCTCGCGGACTACAGATTGAATCCGTAGGCGCGCTTCCCTATCAGCTTTGGAATGCTGGCCCTGGCAATGTTTCGTCAGCATTTCAATTTGGTGCGATAGAAGTTGTTGCTTCCGGAACTTCATTTGTTTCTTTGCTCATCACCTTGGTTGGCGTGGCTTTGCTTGGAACTCTCTTTTTTTGGAGAGTCACTGGCAGATTGAATTCTGCTAATCCAGCGGACATTGCATTACTCGCAGTTTTGATTTCCATTGTGACCAGCCGCGTGCTTTCTCCGCAGTACATGGTTTGGGTATTTGGTTTACTTGCCGTCAGCGCCTTTAGTCCTCAACGAAACTTCAAAAAGATTTCAATTTTGATTTGCATTAGTGCCGGGATTGGGCAAGTTATTTATCCGTGGTGGTACCTAAGTCTTCAGCAAGGCGGTGTGCACGCAGTTGCTGCGCACGCGATCCGAATCTTAACTCTGCTTTGGGCAACTGCGATTGCCTGGAATAACTTGAGGGAAGTTAGTCAGAAAAATCCAAGCCAGACAGCAATCCATCCAGCTTCTTAAAGCTTTGATCCCAGGTCCACTCTTGGGTAACCCAATTTCTTCCGGCTTCACCCATCCCTTCTGCAACATCAGGATTTGCAAATAGATATGCAATGCGCCCAGCAATCTCTGCGGTATTTGTGCCATCAACTAAAAACCCAGTTTCACCATTCACAACTGCATCTACGGCGCCGCCACTGTCACCCACGATTACTGGTAATCCTGTTGCAGAACCTTCCAGGAAAACAATGCCGAGTCCTTCAACATCCCAGCCACCCATGCGAGTTCGGCACGGCATTGCAAAGATGTCTCCGGCTGCGTACCACTTCGACAATTCGGTTTGGCGAACTTTGCCGGTTAGGTGAACAAATCCCTCAAGTCCCAATTTTTTGACTAGCTGTTCCAAATCTTTTCGATATGGGCCATCACCAACAATGATCAAACTGGCATTAGGTGCGGTCTGCTGAATTTTAGGCAAAGCCCGAATCAATTCATCTTGACCTTTACGAGCCATCAGTCGGGATACACAAACAATTACTGGTCGATCAATCCAACCAAGTTCAGCTCTTAGTTGATTTCCAGAGCCCAAGTTGTCTGGTGAAAATTCGGTGGAATCAACACCTGGAACGATTCGTCGCATTCTTGCCGCAGCATCTGGACTTAATGCTTTAGCAATCTTTTTATGCGTGTACTCACTGATGTAAGTCAAGTAATCGGTGTCATTACCAATTTTGCGCAATGCCTGGCGAGTACCTGGCGTCATTGCCCAACCGGTTTCGTGACCTTGAGTCATGCCAACAATGTTTGTTACACCTAGTTTTCGAAGGGGCGAAGCCAGCAAACCAAGCGGTGCTGCGGCACCAAACAAAACTCGCGTGATGTTCTCGGCTACCACGATCTCTCGCGCCAAAGACAAAGTTGATTTCGACGGCACAAGTGTCTGGGTATTTGCTCGAACTATTTTGAAATCTTGGGCGGCATCAAACTCTGCTGCGCCTTCCCAATCCGAAGTAAGTACGGTTACTGATTCTGGATCAAATCTACGAACGATCTCATAGCCAAAAGTTTGAATTCCACCAGGACGGGGCGGGAAGTCATTGGTGATAACAAGAGTCCGACCCATGGTTACATCTTGCCGTATTAGGTCATTCGGATGAAAAATGCATCACTGTGCAATGGCTGCGGAATGATCTGGTGTTGAATCACCCTTAATCAAGCGAAGCGGTGCCACCAAACCGGCTGTGGCTAACACATCTAAGACATCTTTATGTGGATCAAGTGATTCCGGCATAGGACCTAGAAGTGCTGTTACAACACAATCTGAGCAAGCAATGTCGCGCATAATGCAGCTCGAGCAATCAATTAACATACTGGGCTCCTAAAAGCTTCGGTTGTCTAACTGCTGCCAACGATATGAGAGCCCTCCGACAGTTTTACTGGTCGTGTCGCGTGGTGTGGCGAAATGCCTGCTCTGGTCCTGGATTTGTCGGTGTTTGCAGATAAAGTCCCCATTATGAGTCCGAGTCCCGCTTTCGAATCCCAGTCAAATGGGGCAGCTCTGACTATTTCTGACATTGGTAAACCGCTGGCTCACACCACGTTCGTTATTGTTGACCTCGAAACTGCTGGCGGCAAACCAGTTGATGCCGGCATTACTGAAATCGGGGCTGTCAAAGTTCGAGGTGGCGAAGTCATTGGCGAGTTTCGAACATTTTGCTCACCAGGTGTCCCTATTCCGGCCTTCATTTCAGTCCTGACTGGAATTACAGATCACCATGTTGCAGATGCCCCAAACGTAGCTTCCGCAGTGCGCGAGTTCTTGGCGTTTGCAAATTTTGAGTCAGGTGACCAACCAGTTCTAGTTGCGCACAACGCCCCGTTCGATGTGGGATTTTTGAAATCTGCTTGTGCCAAATTTGATATTGAGTGGCCCAAGCCACCAGTTTTGGACACCGTGATTCTGGCTCGCAAGATTCTACGTAAAGATGAAGTGCGAAATCGAAAGCTTTCCACATTGGCACAATTCTTTAGAGCGCCAGTTAGTCCAACTCACCGCGCCTTGGATGATGCTCGAGCAACAACATCTGTATTGCACGGTCTAATTGAGCGCGTTGGAAATTTGGGTGTGCATGATCTTGAAGGATTGCAAACTTACAATGGCCCAGCAACCGAGAAGCGAAGGCGCAAACGATATTTAGCGGACGGACTTCCCGAGTTACCAGGTGTCTACATTTTTTACGATGGCAACAACCGACCACTTTATGTTGGAACTTCAACCAACATTAGAAAACGCGTCATGTCATATTTCACTGCTGCAGAAACACGCAGTCGTATGACGTCAATGATTGAACTCGCGCAAAGAGTTGATGCTCATGTTTGTAGTACGAAACTTGAAGCTGCCATCCGCGAACTACGCATGATTAACGAGTTGCGTCCAACATATAACTTTCGCTCCAGGAATCCAGAGAAAACCACCTGGTTAACCATGACTAATGAAAAGTTTCCAAGACTTTCACTTTCCCGCCAGTCTCACTTGCCAGATTCAGAACGCATTGCAGTTGGCCCGTTCCGAAATGGAAGTAGTGCTGAACTCGCTATGCATGCAATGCACCAAGCTACGGATTTGCGTCAGTGCAAAGAGCGCATTACAAGTAAGTCTTCAATCTCGCCATGTGTCTTATTTGAAATGAAGCGTTGCATTGCCCCTTGTTTAACAGGTGCGGAAACCGTTGGTTACGAAGACATCGTTTTAGAAGCGAGTTCAATTCTCAATGGAAACTCCTCAGAGGTTTCTCGCAAGCTGATGGAAAAAATTGTGACTCTAGTAAAGGAAGAGAAATTCGAAGACGCTGCCTTAGTTCGAGATCGCATGCATGCTTTGGAAGACGGCGTACATAGATCCAGCAGGCTGCGCGAGATTACCTCAATCCCACTTGTCATTGCGGCTCAGGCAAATGCGCTTGGTGGCTGGGAAATCCACGCAATTTCACACGGTCGATTTGCCGGCGCCATTGTTGCTCCTCCAGGCCAAGACCCAAAGCCTTATCTACTCAAACTCAAGGGTTCCCTTGCATCAGATGTTGGTTTACCAACGCTTGTGTCCGAGGTCGAATTAATCCTTAAGTGGTTGGGTGATGGTGTTACTCGATTAGTTGAAATTACAGATGGCCATACTTGGGCGCATCCAATAGCCGCCAGAGTTCGGGCAAATGAACTAGTTGGCAGCTAGCGCGTATCGCTGGCTAACCGAAACCCAAACATCTAACAATGATTTAGCTGCACCAGTATCCAGTGAGCTATAGGCAACTGGAAGCGCTCGAGATATTCGAGCAACCGTTGGGTCTTCGACAGCACCAAAACGCTTCGCACCTTTTGCCGCGTCATAGGCAACCATGGTTGCTGCAGCATTAAGAGCAACTACATCTCGGATTGCCGCGAAATTGCCATCCGTTCTTCCCGCCAGAATCTCACGCACAACTTGGGCGTTGAATTGCGCATCGCCACCTCTTAGTTGCTCAAGCGTTGCTGGCCTTAAACCAAGTTCACTTGGTGCCAACAAGGATTCACGCAAACTACCTGAAGTGACATCCCAGATTTGAGTAGGTGCTGATGTCGAAAGTTCATCTAAGCCGTCTGTGCTGCGCACGATGATTGATTTAAATCCGCGGTCAAGTTGTACTTGCGCTAGAACTGGTGCAAGGCGAATGTCTGCGCAACCTAAAAGTGCAGCCTCAGGTTGCCCTGGATTCGAAAGTGGACCAAGCACATTAAATACGGTTGGCACGCCAAGTTCTTTACGAACATTTCCGGCGTACTTCATTGCTGGGTGATGAGATGGCGCAAAGCAAAAGGCAATACCTGCTTCAGCAACACATGAAGATATCAAACTTGTTGGCATGTTGATCGCTACGCCAAGTGCCTCAAGCACATCTGCGGTACCCGCTTTAGATGAGATTGCACGGTTTCCGTGCTTCAGTACTGGAAACCCAGCACCAGCAACAGTTAGTGCGGCCATGGTCGAGATGTTTACGGTGTGAGCACCATCGCCACCCGTGCCAACCACGTCAACTGCAATTCGATCTAAGTTAACTTCAATCGCATTAGCGAGCATTGCTTTAACCATGCCGCTAACTTCTTGCGGAGTCTCGCCCTTAACACGAAGCCCAATAACTAGCCCGGCTAGTTGGGAATCAGTTGCGGTGCCCGACATCATTTCATTCATGGCCCAGAAGGCTTGATCAAATGACAAGTCGCTTCCAGAAACTAATGTTCCTAGAACTTGCTTCCAGCTATCTTCGGTCATGATCGAAGATTTTCCCTACTGGGAAATTGAATTTCGTGACTTGAGTAACTCTAAACAGGCATTGACAACAGCTCGTGGATCAATTGGATGAGCTACAACAGCATCGGCACGTGACCAAGTTGCTAACCAACGGTCATCTACCCGACCCACTAGTACTAAAACTGGTGGGCAGTTGAAAATTTCATCTTTAAGTTGGCGGCACAGTCCCATGCCACCAGATGGCGTTGCTTCCCCATCCAAAATCAGCAAGTCAAACGGCCTGGAATCGACTGCAGCAATAACGGCTGGCTGGGTTGCGCACTCGAGGATCTCAACATCCCCAAAATCAACGGATGGACGCCGTCCCAAGCTCATCTTTATGCTGGAGCGAACTACAGAGTCATCGCTGTATACAAGCACTTTAAGAGTGGGGGCATTGTTAGACACCCCAAAAGAGTATCTGACCGCCGAGCTGGATTGGTAATTGGGATTGTCCATTTGGGGCAGTGGAATGCAATAGGTCACATCGAGTCAGTTTTACCCATCCTGCGGGGATTTTCTCCTAGGCAGTAGGTAAACTCTAGGGGTGAGTACAACTACCCCCATCAGAGTCCCAAGCCAGGCCGAACGCCCAAATATGGTGTCAATCGGCACAATTGTTTGGCTAGCAAGCGAGTTGATGTTCTTCGCAGCCTTATTTGCGATGTACTTCACGCTTCGTTCTGTAAATCCAGAGTTATGGGCCGAAGAAGTAAAGCTACTAGCGTTGCCATTTGCCTCGTTTAACACCACAATCTTGGTACTTTCCTCCGTCACCTGTCAGCTTGGAGTCTTTGCGGCTGAGCGCGGTGACGTAAAGGGTTTACGTAAGTGGTTTGTTATCACTTTCTTAATGGGTTTTTATTTCGTTGCTGGTCAGGTTTACGAGTACACCGTATTGGTTCATGAAGGTCTAACACTTTCGTCAAATGCCTATGGCTCAGCGTTCTACCTAACAACTGGCTTCCACGGTCTACACGTAACAGGTGGCCTTATCGCATTTCTGTTCGTCCTAGCTCGCACGTATGCAACTAAGCACTATTCGCATAAGCAGGCAACAACGGCAATCGTGGTTTCTTACTACTGGCACTTTGTCGATGTGGTTTGGATCGCTTTGTTTGCAACCATCTACCTAATCAAGTAACAAAAGTTCAACAAGTCTCAATAATCGAAATAGCGAAGGAAACCAGTGGCACTCAGTAAAAGACATCCTGCAGCACTCTTTGCAGTTCTAGCCGTGGCACTCGGAACCACCGGTGCTGCTTATGCTGCAGTAAATGCCCAAACTGCCCCAAAGGTTGTTGCGAAGACTGAAACTCAGGTTGAGCAAGGTAAACAACTTTTCCTTGAGGGTTGCTCGTCTTGTCACGGTTTAGCCGCTCAAGGCGCTTCCGATGGTCCATCGCTACTCGGTGTTGGCGCCGCTTCCGTAGATTTCCAAGTTGGCACGGGTCGCATGCCACTTGCCGCTCCTGGCGTTCAAGCAATGCCGAAAATGCCTTCTTATAACGAAGAAGAAACTGCTGCGCTAGCTGCTTACATTGCAACTTTAGGCGCTGGACCTGGGATTCCGACTGCAGAGATGCTTGATACTACGAACGCAGAATTAGCACTTGGTGGCGAACTATTTCGTACTAACTGTGCCCAGTGCCATGGCGCTTCAGGTGTCGGTGGCGCACTTTCCGAAGGTCGCAAAGCTCCAAGTTTGATGGATTCAAATGCCAAGCGTCTTTATGAAGCCATGGTGTCCGGACCACAGTCAATGCCGGTTTTTGCAGATAGCACCTTGAGTGTTGAAGACAAGAAAAACATCATTGCTTACGTAACAGAACTTCAGGCCAATAAGAGTCCTGGTGGCTTCAGTCTTGGCCGACAAGGTCCCGTGACCGAAGGCTTGTTCATTTTCATTGTGGGTCTTGGGGTACTTATCGTTGCCGCAGTTTGGATCGGAGCGAAAGCAAAATAATGAATGAATTAGAGCATCCAACGGGTGACCCGTACGGCGCCAAAGATGGCAAAGACTTAATCAGTGGCATCACCGTTTTTCCTATGGAGCCCCACGTTCCTCGTAAGTCTGACATAGATCCAAAGGCTGCAATCCGGGCGGAGCGCCAAGTTGCCACCATGTTTGGCTTGTCCTCGCTGATGATCCTTTTGTTCATAGTTGCGTACATCAAAGTTCCAGCAGACCTACTCATCACAATCCCAGTTATTGGCACTTTGAATGCAAATCACCTGGCAATCGGATTCACATTCGGAATGGCAATTCTGTTGATTGGCCTTGGCGCTATTCACTGGGCAAAGAAGTTAATGCCGGATGAAGAAGTGATTCAAGAGCGTCACGCTTTGACTTCGACAAATGAAGAGCGCGTTGCCGTTCAATCAAGTTTGCAACGTGGCGCCGCCGAATCTGGTTTCAAAGAGCGAAAGATAATTCGCCGTTCTTTATTGGGTGCACTTGCCTTATTCCCGGTTCCGCTAATTGTGTTACTTCGTGATCTTGGTCCCCTACCTGGCACTCGCCTACGGGAAACCATTTGGGACGAAGGCATTCACCTGGTAACTGATGCCACATACAAGAAAATTAAGGCTTCCGATATTCCTTTGGGTGGCTTGATTAACGCAGTTCCTGAGAATCTGCTTGAGATTGAACACGAGGAAGAAACCCTTAACCAGCGCGGTAAAGCATCCATCATTATCGTTCGCATGGATCCAGCTGACATCGTCTCGCAGCAGGGTGAAGCTTGGGATTACCAAGGGGTTTTAGCGTTCTCGAAGATATGCACTCACCTAGGGTGTCCAACATCACTATATCAACAGCGCACTCACCACTTGCTGTGTCCGTGCCATCAGTCTACGTTTGACTTATCAGACTCGGGCAATGTGGTTTTCGGACCAGCCGCACGTCGAATGCCACAACTTGCGATCACGGTTGATGCGGAGGGCTACCTAGTTGCCCAAAGTGGATTTAATGAACCAGTAGGACCTAGTTTCTGGGAGCGCGGATGAGTACAACCGAAGAGTCAATTCAGGCGCCAGCACATGCTGCGCCAACCACTAAAGGTGGTGCTGTCGGTTACTACATTGATGATCGTCTAGCCTCTGCTAACTTCACCAAGCGCCTAGTCGACAAGGTGTTCCCAGACCACTGGTCATTCATGCTTGGCGAAGTGGCACTGTACAGCTTCATCATTTTGTTGCTTTCTGGCACATACCTAACCCTTTTCTTCAATCCATCAATGACTGAAGTTATTTACAACGGTTCATACGTCCCACTTAAGGGCGTAAAGATGTCTGAGGCTTACTCCTCAACCTTGGCGATTTCCTTCGATGTTCGTGGTGGCTTATTGATGCGCCAGATCCATCACTGGGCTGCGCTGTTCTTTACCGCTGCAGTTTCCGTTCACTTACTTCGAGTTTTCTTCACAGGTGCTTTCCGTAAGCCACGTGAAATCAACTGGGTAATTGGAACTTTGCTATTGGTTCTTGCACTTCTTGAAGGCTTCTCTGGTTACTCACTTCCAGATGACTTGCTATCAGGTACCGGACTTCGTATTGCACAGGGAATCATCCAGGCGATTCCGCTGGTTGGAACTTATGTAGCTATGTTCCTATTCGGTGGAGAATTCCCAGGCACGGACATCATGCCTCGCCTTTACTCAATCCACATTCTTTTGATCCCTGGCATCTTGCTGGCTTTGATCACAGTGCACTTAATCATGGTGTTCTACCAAAAGCACACGCAGTTCCCTGGCCCAGGTCGCACTGAAAGCAACGTTGTTGGCTTCCGCCTGTTCCCGATCTACATGGCTAAGGCCGGCGGCTTCTTCTTCGTGGTATTCGGAATCACAGTGCTGATCGCAGCGCTGGTAACCATTAACCCGGTCTGGCTCTACGGTCCATACACGCCTTCCCAGGTAACTGCAGGCTCCCAGCCTGACTGGTACATCGGCTGGCTAGATGGCGCAGTTCGATTAATGCCAAACCTTGAATCCGTAGTCTTTGGCTACACCTTGAGCTGGAACATTCTGGTGCCAGCTTTGGTTATTCCAGGAATTATGTTTACGGCTCTTGGTTTGTATCCATGGATCGAAGCTTGGGCAACTGGCGACAGGCGTGAACATCACCTGCTAGATCGTCCGCGTAACGCACCGACCCGCACCGGCCTTGGTGTGATGGCGCTGACGTTCTACATGATCTTGGTTATTTCTGGTGGTAACGACATTATTGCCTCTGCATTTAATCTTTCAATTAATCAGATCACTTGGGGCTTCCGCTTCCTATTGTTCATTCTTCCGCCGCTGGCATTTGTGCTTACCAAGCGCATCTGTCTAGGCCTACAACGTCGCGACAATAATAAGTTGTTGCATGGTTACGAAACCGGCCGAATTCTGCGTCTACCAAGTGGTGAATTCATTGAGATCCACGAGCCAATTGGTGAAGCTGAAAAAGCTAAGTTACTTGCCAAAGCTGATGTAGTTCCAATGGCACTTCCATCAGCTGTTGATGAGAATGGCGTTCGCAATCCTAAGGCTGCTAAGTCAATCGCTCGTGCGAAGTTGTCACAGTGGTTCTACTCTGATGTGATCCCAACTCCAACTGACGAGGAAATGCGCGCTGCAGCTGAGCACGCAGCTCATGAACTTCATGAAGCTGAGTCTCATCTAAAGGAAATAAGTCAGCATTAGTTATTACGACAAAAACCCCCACCTGATTTAGGTGGGGGTTTTTTCTTGCACTGAATCTTGAGAAGGTTAACTAGTTTCCAGTTAATGTCTGTCTGCGCTCTTTGGCGAAGGCATCGGCTAATGGATCATTAAACGGTCTCATTGGACCAGCAGCACACTGCAAAACTGCATCAGCTAGTTCAGGGTTTCTGGCAAGAGCTGGTCCGTGCATGTAGGTGCCAAATATGTTTCCGTGCCAAACCCCTTCTTGCTTGCTAAAGCCATTTCCCACTCCGCTTTGAACTAATCCCAGTGGTGGCATGTCTTCACCTAGGCGAGTTAGACCCTGGTGGTTTTCAAAGCCAGTAAGCATTGGCAAGCCACCGCGACTTGGTTGGATAACTAGTTCCCCAACGCTTCGTGGCGATGCGTCGTAAATGGTGTGCGCGTCTACTAAGCCCAAACCTGCTACGGCATTGCCACTGGAGTCAGGCAAGCTCTCACCGATAATTTGAAATCCGGCGCAAATAGCTAGTACGGTAGCGCCACCTGCTGCTGCATACTGAAGTCCGCCGTCTTGCTTTAGCATCTCGAGTGCAGCCGACTGCGGGCCATCCTCGCCACCACCTAAGAGATAGATGTCGCCAGATCTAGGTACAGCCATTCCTGGGGTTACTTCTACTAACTGGACATCAAGGTTTCGTGCTTTGGCTCTATGCATCAGAATTTCGGCATTACCTTGGTCCCCGTAGGTGCCAAGTAAGTCGTGGTAGAGCCGGACAATAGTAAGACTCATTGCGCGCCACTCTTGCCTGCAGTGATTCCAAGTTCTGTAGCAAGTAGATCTTGATACGCGGTATAGCTCACAATCGCTTGAATAGGCTCACTCGTAAATTCTTCAACTGCCTGGGCAAAGCTTGAGGCCACAGACACTTCGATACCTTGCACACTCAATCGATAGGCGACATCGAGCCTGCGCTCGCCAGTGCAAATCACGCGCTTGCCACGCAGCTTCGCATAGTCGATGTCCCACAGCCACGAAGTATCGCGCCCATCAATGCCTCTAGCGTTAACTGATAGTACGACCTGATCTGCTAAGACATCCCCAAGTGCCTGTCTCCAGCTTTCTGGGTTCTTTGCCAGGTGCGTTGGGATAATTTTCCCGCCTGCAGAAAAACTGTGGATTCGATCTGGTGCCTTGTTAATCAAGTCAGTAGCTTCATCCGCCAAGATTTCAGCTCCCATTAACCGCGCTGCTTCAATCACCAAAACTGTATTGCGTTGTGGTCCATCTAGGCGCTTATCAGATCTTACGTCTGGCAACTTTGCCCCCAGGCCACATGCACATGCGTAATCACCCGTAGACCAATCCAAGATCGCTGCGCAATTTGGACAGGTGGCTGCATCTGGGTGCCTGCGTCCGCTGAATGAAACTCGAATCACATGACCTGCCTGAGACACAGCATGTTCCAGGAATGGGTCATCCCGATCAACCACAAATGTCACATCGTCATTCGTAAATGCTTGATGCCAGAGGTTAGAAACCTTGCGAACCTCGCCCGTGCGGTGCAACTGGTCTCTAGACAAGTTCAGTAGCACGATGACTTTTGGGGCGAGCTTTTGATACATGTCTGGCAAATACATTTCGTCACATTCGACTACCGCGAATCTGTTTCTTGGCAGTTGGGCTAACAGGGCTGCAATCCCGGCTGGCATGTTAGCGCCGGACTCACTGGTGCTAACTCCTTCGCCCGCAAAATCACGAAGGATGCTTGCCAAATTTCTCGTAGAAGTGGTTTTGCCATTGGTTCCAGACACTAAAACAATGTCACGTCCAGCGCTCAGTTTAGAAATCGCCCTTGGGTCAAGTGCCAGAATGACTCGCCCACTTAGGGTTTCGCCGCGACCACGGCCTAGCTTTATAGACAGCCGACCTGATAACTCGCCAACCTTACAAGCCGTTGCGAGTCTTAGTTTGCTGAACACAAATGATCTAGCACTTATTACTTAACGAATTGTCCGCGGTAGTACTCGAATACCAATCCGTAAATCGCCATCATTAGAGCAAATAAGCCAGCGACCATCATCCACCTGGCAAACACAAATCCGAGTACAAATACAAATGTGGATGCGCCAATTGCAAATGGCCACCAGGAGTGTGGCGAGAAGAAGCCATAGTCAGTATCGGCATCAGAAATCAGTGCAGTCTCAACATCTTCTGGAAGAGTGCCGACTCGCTTTGATGTGAAGAGCACGTAGAACGCGATTAGGAAGGCAAGGCCTCCAGTTAAAGCAAGTAGCGAAGTTCCAACCACGTCACCGCTCATAAACCAATAAACGATTCCAATACCGAAGTAAAGCACAGTTCCGCATGCAAATAACCTGCCACCGACATTCATTTAACTACCTCTAACCCTTTGATCCGTTGGCAGCATTTTCAAATGCTTTATCGCGATCTGCTTGCTCCATTGCAGCAACTTCTGGGTGATGCAAATCAAACGCTGGTCGCTCACTACGAATTCGCGGAATTTCAACGAAGTTATGTCGCGGTGGTGGACAGGATGTGGCCCACTCAAGTGAAGCACCCCAGCCCCATGGATCATCGCAATTAACCATTGGTGCGTACTTGTTGGTCTTGTAGATATTCCAGAAGAACACAAACGTAGATGCGCCAAGCACGATCGAGCCAACCGTAGAAATCATATTGAGTGTCGTAAATCCATCACTTGCCAAATAGTCGGCGTATCGCCGAGGCATACCCTCCACACCTAGCCAGTGCTGTACTAAGAACGTGATGTGGAAACCAAAGAACACTAACCAGAAGTGCAGCTTGCCTAATCTTTCATCAAGCATTTTTCCAGTGAACTTTGGCCACCAGAAGTAGAAGCCTGCAAACATCGCAAACACCACAGTTCCAAATACCACGTAATGGAAGTGAGCAACCACAAAGTAGGAATCACTTACGTGGAAATCAAGTGGTGGTGCGGCCAAGATAATTCCGGTTAAACCACCAAATAAGAATGTTGTCAAGAAGCCGATAGTCCAAAGCATTGGAGTCTCAAAGCTAACCGATCCTCCCCACATGGTTCCAATCCAGTTAAAGAACTTAACGCCCGTAGGCACGGCTATGAGCATCGTCATAAACGCAAAGAACGGCAAGTTAACCGCCCCCGTTACGTACATGTGGTGCGCCCAAACTGCAACCGAAAGTCCAGCGATCGAAATCGTTGCAAACACAAGTCCCTTGTAACCAAAGATTGGCTTACGGCTAAAGACTGGAAGAATTTCAGTAGCGATACCAAAGAACGGCAACGCCAAAATGTAAACCTCAGGATGGCCGAAGAACCAGAACAAGTGCTGCCACAAAATCGCTCCACCATTTTCAGCGTCGAATACCGTAGCGCCAAACTTTCGATCGGCTTCAAGCATCAACATCGCTGCGGCAAGAACTGGGAAAGCCATGAGCACAAGAACGCTGGTAAGTAAAACGTTCCAAGTAAAGATCGGCATGCGGAACATGGTCATGCCAGGTGCGCGCATTGTGAAGATAGTTGTAATGAAGTTAACCGCACCCAAGATACTTGCCATACCTGACATGGTCAGACCAAGAATCCAAAGATCCGAACCCACGTTTGGAGAGTTGATTACGTTTGAAAGCGGGGCGTAGGCAAACCAACCGAAGCCGGCAGCTCCACCTGGGGTTAGGAAGCCAAGCATTACTACGATTCCACCAAACAGGTACAGCCAGTAACTGATCATGTTCAGTCTTGGGAACGCTACGTCTGGGGATCCAATTTGAAGCGGCATGATCGCGTTAGCAAAACCTGCGAACAATGAAGTTGCAAATAAGAAAAGCATCAAAGTGCCGTGCATTGTGAACAGCTGGTTGTATTGCTCGTTGCTGACAAACTGCAAACCCGGACGGGCTAGTTCAGCGCGAATAACCAGCGCCATCAATCCAGCGATTGCAAAGAATGCAAACGATGTGACCATGTAGAGGTTTCCAATGACCTTGTGGTCAGTAGATGTCATCCAGCCCACAACTTTGTTGCCCTTTTTCGCTGGCGGACGCAATGGTGCCTGCGAAGTTATGGTTACTGGCTTATCTAAAATTGCCATTAGGAGACTCCTGCTACTTCAGATCGACCTGAGTCGAGCTTGCCAATTTGTCCACGTTCTTTTAGATCTGCAATGTGTGCGTCATACTCAGCCCGAGTTACAACTCTTACATCGAAAAGCATTCGGGAATGGTCAACGCCACAAAGTTCAGCACACTTACCCATAAACACACCTTCGGTGTTTGGAGTAACTGCAAACTTATTGTTTCTGCCTGGTACAACGTCCATCTTCATTAAGAATGCTGGAATCCAAAATGAGTGAATAACGTCAGGAGAAGTAAGTTCAAACGTAACTTTTTCATCGACCGGCAACCAAAGCACCGGTGGCTCACCTGGAGTACCGACGTCATAGACGCCTTCATTTTCGTAGTTGAATGCCCACGACCAACGCCAGCCAACAACATTCACGCTATGTGAGCTGCTGTCGTCAACCTTGGTCAAAATTGTTTGATCGCGCTGAGTGAAGTAAAACAACGCCAAAATCATCAGAAGTGGCGCTACGGTGTAGAGAATTTCCAATGGCACGTTGTATCGCGTTTGCGCTGGAAGGCCATCGCCTTCTTTGCGCCGATAAGCAACGATTGCCCAGAGCAATAGCCCCCAAACCAGTACGCCAACAATCAAAGCTGCAAGCCAAGAACCCTGCCAAAGCGAGAGAATTCGATTACCTTCTTCGGTAGCTGGCTCTGGCATACCAAGGCGGCCATATTCTTTATCGATTGAGCATCCGGATAGCAATACCGTTCCGAGAAGCACCGCAGATACGGTTCGCTTTCGACTACCTGATATTTTCACGTGAAAATGAGCCCTTCAATGTCAACCAAGTAAGAGCGTATTCGGCACGCCAATACAAGGATTTCTTGTTTCTTAGAATACCTCAAGCGATACAAATAGCGTGGTTTGGGACGGGCCAAGGGACCAAAATCACATTCCCAAAAACACCCAGCTGGAGTCGATGCCAAATCCTGCGCCAATGAGTTCAGAAGCGGTGGTACGCGTGGTGCGAATCAGCTCGATTCTGCAGGACCCGCCAGCCTGGAAAGAATCGGTGGAAGCGCCATAAGACTTGGCAAAAGTCGACAATATTCCCTGCGATCAATGGGTTTTGCTCCCATTGACTCTAGGTGGCTAGTCATCCATTGGGTGTCGATAATTCGCCCACTGCCATCATTTAATAACTCGCCAAGATGAACTAAGGCCACCTTCGATGCATTTTTAGTGACATGGAACATTGACTCCCCTGCGAAAACCCCACCAAGTTCTAGCCCATAAAGACCACCTGCAAGCCTGCCTTCGTTGTCCCAGACTTCAATTGAGTGGGCTACGCCAATTTGATGCAGCGCGGTAAACGCGGAGATTACGTCCGTGTTAATCCAGCCACTTTCTCGCTCGGGATTTCCGCAAGCTCGCATTACCGCTTCAAAGTCTTGATTAACTGTCACGCTAAATTTCTTGACTGCAGATTTAAGCGATGTTGCAACATATATTTGACCAGGATAAAAAATTGCTCGTGACTTTGGCGACCACCAACCAATTGCGGATTCTTTCCCGCCAATTTCATAGGGCATCGGAAATAGGCCAACACGATACGCGGATATTAAAGTTTCCGAATCCCAGTTTGATCCAAAATTTGTTAGCTTTGGCCAAACGGTATCTGGATTGATTTCTAATGGAAATCCAGATGAATCAAATGCACTGATTGCAATTAGATCAAGGTCATCTGGTGCCAGCACGGGGTCAGGAAAATCATTCTCCTGAGTACTGTGCATCTGAAGTTACTTACCTAAATGACTTGCCACATCTTGTGCGCATTCACTTCCGTAGGCTTCCTTGAGCCTGGAAATGAATTCTGCTTTGTCAAGAATGTATTCCTGAGTTCCAATTGTTTCAATCACATATGTCGCCAATAGTGAACCAACTTCAGCGCAGCGTTGTGGTGATAAACCCCACCCAAGTCCAGTCAAGAAGCCAGCGCGAAATGCATCGCCAACTCCAGTTGGATCTTTTATTGCTTTTTCTTGCGCAACTGGTACCGAAATGTCGAGCCCGTCGCGCGAAGTTATCCGCGCCCCTTTACTTCCCATTGTTGTAATGCGAATCCCAACGTGGTCCAGCACTTCGTCTGCTGACCAGCCGGTCCGTTGCTCTATTAAGGTCGCTTCGTATTCGTTATTAAACAAGTAGTCTGCGCCCTCAACCACGTCAATGGTCTGCTGGCTATCTAGCCTTGGTAACTGTTGTGACGGGTCTGCGACAAATGGAATCCCCAGTGTCTTGCAGGCTTCTGTGTGCTTTCGCATGGCGTCAGGATCATCCGCGCCTATCAGCACGAGCTCAATCCCACCAACTTTTTCAGAAATCTTTGATAATTCAAGTTCAATAGATTCACTCATCGCACCCGGGTAAAACGAAGCGATTTGGTTTTGTTCCTGATCAGTTGTGCACATAAATCTGGCAGTATGCGCAGTCTTCGAAATGTGAACATGACTGCACTCGACGCCATGACTTTCTAACCAAGTTTGATACTCAGCAAAATCTGTTCCAACTGCAGCAACCAAAATTGGGTTTCCGCCTAGTACACCCATCCCAAAACTAATATTTGCCCCAACGCCACCACGGCGGATTTGCAAGTCATCTACTAAAAAAGATAACGATACATTGTGTAACTGGTCTGCCATTAACGAGTCATTAAAAAGACCGGGGAAGGTCATCAAGTGATCAGTTGCAACTGATCCAGTTATGGCTATGCGCACAATCGGAGAGCCTAACAAAAAAAACCACCCCTACCGCAATAGAGGTGGTTTTTTTACAAAACTAACTAAACGAATCTCCACAAGCGCAGGATCCGCCAGCATTCGGGTTGTCAATTGTGAAGCCCTGCTTCTCGATCGTGTCTACGAAGTCAATTACAGCTCCACCAAGGTAAGGGACACTCATGCGGTCTACAACAACACCGACACCATTGATTTCCTGGCGAACATCACCGTCAAGGCTGCGATCATCAAAGAACAACTGGTAACGCAGACCAGAGCAACCACCAGGTTGAACCGCGATTCGAAGGTTTAAATCATCGCGACCTTCTTGGTCAAGCAATGTTCTAACCTTTACGGCAGCAGTTTCCGTAATTACGACACTGCTTTCTTGTACGGTCTCCGTTGTCATGATTCTCCTTCGTTGTCTTAGTTTTCCTAAGACATAGTCAACGCTCGGTGTTACCGTTGCTGTCTCTAGGCTACGTCACTCTGGTGAAAATAGCGATATCTGGGGCTAAAGGTTGTCGCTAAAGAATTGTGGCTGGGCCTATCTGCGTCCCCAGGTTTGGGACATTCTGGCACTAACTTCCGCCAATACCTCAGCTGGTGAGGCCATGGATCTCTCTCTGCCAGCGAACTCAGTCATTGAATACGCCGCATCTATCCCGGCTGTTGCGCATTCGCGTTTGCCAAGTCTGACTTCGCCGGCCAATGCAACACAAGGCTTGCCTAAGGCTGCAGCGTGACTTGCAACTCCTGCGATCACTTTGCCATGCAGACTTTGGTCATCGAGGCAACCTTCACCAGTTATGACAAGATCTGCCTTTTGAATTTCTTCGTCGAGTTCGACTATCTCAAGAACAGTTTCGATACCTGCAACTCGATTTGCTCCAAGTAGAAGCAAGCCATAACCAAGTCCACCAGCTGCGCCGGAGCCAAGCGCTACGGCTGGATCCTTGCCGTCAGTTCTGCGACCGCACAGTGCGGCGAAGTTCTCCAGTGCGCCTTCAAGTTCCATTACCGCAAATTCGTCAGCACCTTTTTGTGGGCCGAAAACTGCGGTTGCCCCACGCAATCCAAGCAAAGTGTTATCGACATCACTAGCAACAATCAATTCAATTCCGGAAACTTTCGCGAGCGCCGCACTTAAATTAACTTTTGAAAGCCCCTTTAGGGTTGCCCCGCCACCATCTAGTGCGCCATCGGATGTTGCACCGAGTGCAGCCAGCATGCCCGCGCCAGCATCATTAGTTCCGCTTCCACCTAAGCCAATTGTGATTTTCGTGGCTCCGCGATCAATCGCCTGAATCATCAATTCGCCGACGCCATACGTTGTGGTTACCCGAGGATCCCGATTCTCAGGCGCGACTATATGAAGTCCGCAGGCTTGCGCCGACTCAATCCAGGCTTCGTTGTCTCGCAACAAAAACTGAGCTGGCGTTTTATTCCCGAGTGGATCAGAGACGATCGCCGTTACTAGTTCACCGCCCAAGACTGCATGTAGCCCACCCACAAATCCTGGCCCACCATCAGATAATGGCGCAATAACTACTTCATCATCTGGATGAATTTGCAGCCAACCATCTCGGATGGCATTTGCTGCCTCAACTGAAGTCAAAGTGCCCGTGAAACAGTCTGGGCTAACTAAAACGCGCATGCTCGTAAGTTAGCATTACGGCTATGACTAATGAAGAGATCACGGGCGATATCGGAAATAACGAATCTGCCAATAGCGAATCAGGTAAGGGCCGGCCAACCCCGAAGCGAAAAGAATCTGAATCTGCTCGGAAACTTGGCATCAGTGTCCCAAAGGATCCAAAGGCAGCTCGCCGTGCGGCAAGTGCACGGGATCGGGAAGCTCGCGCTAAGTCCCGCGCTGGATTGATGGCTGGCGACCCGGCTTTCTTCCCACGTCGCGATGCTGGTCCAGTGAAAGCACAAGTTCGTGACTATGTTGATCGCCGTCGCACGGTTGGCGAATTCTTCGTACCCTTTGCGTTTGTTGTTTTACTTCTTGGACTCATTAATAACCCGACGGTGCAAACCACAGTTGTGTACGTATGGACCAGCGTTTTATTACTAGTAGTGCTTGACACAATTTTGGTTGGAATACTTCTAGGCCGCTCGCTTCGCAAAGATTTCCCACAAAAATCAGATCGAAAAGGCGCAGTTTCATACGGCGTGCTTCGGGCCCTGCAACTTCGTCGCTTTAGAATCCCACCGCCACGAATCAAGGCTGGCGGCAAACCAGTTACTCCTAAGATAAAGAAGTAAGGCGTTAGTAATAACGGATAAAACGAAGGTGGATTAGTAATGGCTTGGACTTGGATTTATCAAAACGAAGATGGCTCGCCGTCGCCATCACTGCCGCCAGAAGCCGTTGTTACCCCATTCCCCAACCAAGCTGATGCGGAAGCATACATCGGCCAGACTTGGGAAGAACTTCTTGCTGGTGGCGTGCAGGCAGTGACTCTTTATGAAGAGGGCCATGAAGTCTACGGACCAATGTCAATCAAACCAGCTGAGTAAGTTTTATTCAATACTTGTGGTGCCTTGCGAAATCGAGTCTGCAGTGTGCTAACCTAATGATACCGCATTACCAGCGAAGTTCGGTGAAATTCCGACGCTGTCCCGCAACTGTGAAGTGATTGAAAAATCGCAAGTCAGGTCGCCTGGGAATGTGGTTGTCGTAAAAACTCTCGAGGAAGAGTTCGCCGAATCACACCTTGTGTGTGCTGAGTCGGATATTTCTTCGACCACACAAGGAGAATCATGTTTAAAAAAATCCATGTGGTCGTTGCAGTTAGCGCATTGTTGCTGACTGCTTGTGGCCAATCAGATACCTCATCGCCAGAAAGTGCTGCGCCAACTACTGTGGCCAGCTTCCCGGTAACTATTGAGAACAATGGCACATCGGTAACTATCACTGAGCAACCTGATGCAATCATTTCACTCTCCGCAACAGCAACGGAAATTTTGTTTGCTATTGATGCAGGTGCTCAAGTTATTGCAGTTGACGACCAGTCAAACTTTCCAGCAGAAGCTCCCATTTCTGATCTTTCGGGATTCACGCCAAACTTGGAATCAATTGTGGCGCTGTCTCCTGATCTAGTTGTTGTTAGTTTTGATGTTGACGGAATTGTTGCTGCTTTAACTGCAGCTGAAATTCCAGTGCTGGTTCAATACGCCGCTGCAACACTAGATGACACTTACCTGCAGATTGCTGAACTTGGAACAGCAACTGGGCAAATCGCAAAAGCTGAAGAGTTAACTACCCAGATGAAGTCAGATATCGACGCGGCTATCGCGCAGGTTCCTGCCGAAGCAGCAGGTCTTACTTACTTCCATGAGTTGGATGACACTTTGTACTCAGTGACCTCTGCAACGTTTATTGGATCTATCTATGCACTTGCTGGATTAACAAACATTGCCGATACCGCAGCTGATGCCGCTAGCGGGTATCCACAACTTTCACCAGAGTTCATTGTTGCTGCAGATCCAGCCATTATTATCCTGGCAGACACTAAATGTTGTGGGCAAAGCGCTGAAACAGTCGCGCAGCGACCTGGATTCGCAGGATTGAGCGCAGTCACTGCGGGTAATGTAATCGAGCTAGATGATGACATCGCTAGTCGATGGGGTCCCCGTACAGTCGACTTTGTAAAGGTCATTGTTGAGGTATTAACTAAGGTGACTTCGAAGTAGCTTTGAGGAAATTGGACTGCCAATGAGAACTGCGACAGCACGACGTATGCCTAGATGGGTGTGGGCAATAAGTGCTGTCGCAGTTCTCGTGACAATAACGCTTGGGGTTTGCGTTGGCGCCGTGTACATCACGCCCACAAATGTTTGGGCTGCCTTACTCGGTCAATTTGCAACTGGCATACCCAGCATTAGCGAGGCCCAGGAAACGATAATCTGGCAGTTGCGCCTACCGCGAGTCCTGCTAGCTTTTGTGGTCGGATCAATGCTTGCCAGTGCTGGATGCGCGTATCAAGGAACTTTCCGAAATCCACTAGCTGATCCTTATCTCTTGGGAGTATCTGCCGGCGCTGGACTTGGCGCCACCTTGATAATCGTCAACTCAAGCGTCACCAAAAATTTTTACCTACCCGTTGCAGCTTTCGTAGGAGCTATGGCTGCAGTTTCCCTAACTTATTTTCTGGGTCGCTCTGCCATAAGCGGCAGATCCTCAACTGCGCTCATACTTGCTGGTGTGGCAGTTGCCAGTGTATTGACAGCCTTGCAAACTTTAATTCAACAACAAAATACCGACGTTTTGCGTGAAGTTTATTCCTGGATTCTGGGCCGCTTATCAACATCTGGCTGGAGTGAATTGCTGGTGATTGCGCCCTACATTTTGATCTGTAGTTATGTTCTTTTGCGCTATCGACGGGTCCTAGATGTTTTTTCAGTCGGAGATGAAGAGGCTCAGACTATGGGACTGCCAGTTTCAAAAGCTCGGGGTGCCATTATTGTTGCAGCTTCCCTTGGAACTGCCGCAGCCGTATCAGTCAGTGGCTTAATTGGTTTCGTCGGAATTATTGTCCCACATATTTTACGTCTCATATCGGGCAATTCGTATCGCACCTTGCTACCACTCTCTATGATTTATGGTGGAGTTTTTCTCGTCCTAGCTGACATCTTGGCCCGAACCGTGCTCGCCCCACAAGAAATCTCCATTGGAGTAATCACCGCGCTTCTTGGGGCGCCATTCTTTCTATTTGTTTTGGGGTCCAGCAAGAGTGGATCGATCTCATGACGAAACTCACGGTTAACAAATTACGAGTTGACCTAGGGCGAAAAGTGATCATAAGTGATGTTTCGATCACGGTTGCTCTTGGTGATTGGATTTGTGTAATAGGCCCGAACGGAGCCGGTAAATCTTCGCTACTGAAAGCAATCGCTGGGATTTTGCCTTCCGGTGGAGACATGTTCATAGATGATGTCAATCTGCGGGGATTATCTCATCGGGATCGTGCCTGTTGGATTGCTTACGTAGCGCAAGACCCAATTATGCCCCCAGGGATGACGGTATTTAACTACGTTTTGCTAGGACGAACTGCGCATTTAAAAATGTTGGCAAGTGAATCGCATGTGGATTTTGAAGTGGCTCACTTTGTGATTACTGAATTAGGTCTAGAAGCATTCTTAGATCGAGATGTTATGACATTGTCTGGTGGTGAACGCCAGCGAGTGGCAATAGCTCGGGCACTGACCCAAGCGAGCCCAATCATTTTGCTAGATGAACCTACCACCGCTCTTGACGTCGGGTACCAGCAGGAAGTTCTCGAATTGATTGATCGCCTTTGTAAAGAAAAAAAGATTGCAGTAATAAGTACTATGCACGATTTAACAGTTGCTGGACTTTATCCAAAAGAATTACTGCTACTGCATCATGGGAAAATTTATGATGCAGGTAAACCTGACCAAGTCTTGACTCGCGAAAACATAGCTGAAGTGTATGGTGCAAACATTGAAATCATTTCTACAAATGGAATGCTGGCTGTCATTCCAGTTCGGTTACAGACATGAACCAAAATGTGACATTAGTTATTGGAGGTGCACGAAGTGGAAAGTCACATTTTGCTGAATCTCTTCCTCCGCAAAACCAAATAGTCACATACATCGCAACTGCACCTAAATTTGAAATTGATCCAGAGTGGCAAATTCGTGTGGCTACCCATAAAGATAGGCGCCCAAAACATTGGACGACAATTGAGACCATTAATCTCGATCAAATATTAACAGAATCGAAGTCAGGGGACTTTTTAATTATTGATTGCCTCACTTTATGGTGCAGCGCGACAATCGATGAACAAAATGGCTGGGCAAGAATTGAAGATAATGATGAGTTAATGGAAGTTGAAACTGAATTAGCCGCAAGGTTTCAAAATTTAACAATGAGTTTAGCGGCCACTTTGAGTCAAGTTGTTATTGTGACAAATGAAGTTGGATACGGAATCACGCCAGATTCGACAACAGTCAGATTCTTTCGTGATCAACTCGGCAAACTCAATATCGCAGTTGCTAAAATTGCCAGCGAAGTCTTTCAAGTAACTGCTGGGATTCCAATCAAACTAAAGTGATTTTCGATCCTGACCCAAACGGGACAGGCAATGACAAACTTTGATTGAGCGTTAGTCCAAGAAACTGTCGGTGAATACTGCGAATAACGCCCGCGTGTGTTACCGCAACATGATTCATCGTTCGATCCAGATCCGTGTACCAATCAAAAATTCGGGAATCAAATTGCATTAGTGACTCTCCTTGATGCAAGTTAGAAAATCCAGAAGCAATCCAGTCGTCAATAAGTGCTGCTCCAATGGCATCCCACTCTTGCATTTCCCAAACTCCAAAATCTAGTTCAGTGAGCCTTTCGTCAACGACGAGTTCCAAGCCAAGGGTAAATTGCAAATTCTTTGCCAAATTTAGGCACCTGCTTAATGGGCTTGTCCAAATGGTGCTTGCAACTGGGGGTTCTTCAGGCAAACGCAAATCTGCTATGTCGAACGAGGCTGGCACATCGGTCGCGCCATAGCAAATTCCTGCAACATGGAATGGCTTCAAATGTCTTATTAATACAAGGTCCATGCACATACCGAAATATAAAATATAACTTCTGTTATTTGCTGGGTGGCGCCTAGTAAGTCTCCGGTGTAGCCACCAATTCTGATTTTCATGCGATATGCCAAGTACTGACGAGCAACAAAAGTGGTAGCAATTGCAATAAGGCAGGCCTGCCATGGCAGCAGTAGCAAGGAAAGGGCAGCCGTCGCTAACGCAAATAAGAATTGCTTAGTGGTCATACCATCGGAAATTGGCTTACTTTTTCCCTCAAATCGAACATAATCGTGGGTGTACGTGATCGAGATAGCTATGAACCTGCTAACAGTATGGCCCGCAATCATGGCACCAACTAAGTGATCCACGGGAATGGCGGATAGCGTCTGTGCCTTGAGTGCTAGCGTCACCACTAGCGCGATTGCACCATAGGAGCCCACTCGAGAGTCTTGCATAATTCGCAAGACATCCTCCTTAGTCCAGCCACCTCCTAATCCATCAGCAGAATCAGCAAGTCCGTCTTCATGGAAACCACCCGTAACAAGTATTGTTGCAATGATCGAAAGCCAAATAGTTAGCTGTATCGGTAACAATTGATTTAGTATCACGAAAACTAGTGCTGATATGCCACCTACTATCACTCCGACGGCAGGGAAATAATGTGCCGTTGAATTAAGTGGAAGTGCCAATGCCCGATCTGGAACTCTAATGCGGGTAAGGAATCCGAGTGCACCAAGAAATTTCATACTGCTACTGATCTTCACTTTTAGCAGTAGAGACCGAGGCAGATTCAAAGGTTGCCATTTCACATAAAATTTCTGACGCAGCTTTAACAATGGGGAATGCTAATGCCGCCCCAGAACCTTCACCTAGGCAAAGATCTAATGAAAGAATCTGGGTTCCGTGCAAGTGATCAAGTGCGATTCGATGCCCTGGTTCTCGAGATAAATGGGAGTAAATCAGGTAATCGGCGACATTTGGCTCTATCGCAACAGCAATTAGCGCGGCAGAGGTCGTGATGTAACCATCCACGAGTATGGCGCATCCACTTTGCGCAGCTGCAAAAATAATTCCAACTAGTGCCGCAATTTCAAGTCCCCCAAATTTGCGCAGCACAGTCAAAGGCTCATGCTCTCGACCATGAAATTCGATCGCGGCCTCAAGTATTTGCTGTTTTTCTATAAGCGCCTGATCCCCTAATCCAGTTCCACGACCTACACATATATCAATTGGGAAACCTGTCATTATCGAAGTAATCACTGCTGCGGCTGAAGTATTTCCAATTCCCATCTCACCTAGTAACACAAAATTAGTGCCAGTCTCAATGCAGGCAATTGCTCGTTCATGACCCAACGCAATTGCAGCCTCACACTGAATTGACGTCATAGCATCCTTCGACGAAAAGTCCTGTGTTGAGTTAGCTATCGGAAGATTTAAATTTACGAGATTCTCAATTGTCGATACGTCAACTCCGGCATTAACAATTTCGACTTGCAGCCCAAATGATTTAGCCAGGACATTAATAGCTGCACCACCATTTTTGAAATTAAGTAGCATCTGAGCAGTGACTTCAGCTGGGTAAGCAGAAACACCCCTCTGAGTGATCCCATGATTACCTGCACAAATAAATACAACTGGTTTTGAAATACGCGGTGTCTTTGTTTGATAAATAACACCTAGCTGCAGAGCAAGTGTTTCGACTATCCCTAAACTAGCCAGTGGTTTGGTCTTTTGATCAATTTCTGCCTGAATTATTCTTGCAATTGACTTATTTGTTTCAGCAATCCGCATATCTACTCCGATAAAAAATTCGACAAATGTTTGGCAATTATTTGGGACTGGTTGTCACAAAGGGTGGCTTGGTTACCACTACTTCTAAATCTCTGCCACGAACATCAACTAATAAAATGTCGCCCAAGGCTACATCTGGGGACAATAGCGCCAAGGCAATTCCTTTTTGCAAAGTCGGGGAAAATGTTCCACTGGTAGTTTCCCCAACCACATCACCTGAAATTGTTTTTACTTGCATGTGACTGCGCGGGATTCCACGACCAGTTGCCAGAAGTCCCCAGGCCACTCGCTTTGCGCCTGCTGCTTTTTCCGCAGTCAAAGCTGCCTTACCGGAAAATTCAGGCTTATTCCAGCCCACGGCCCAGCCAGTTTTCGCTTGAACTGGACTAATTTCCGGATTGATATCTTGCCCGTGCAATACGTAACCCATTTCGGTGCGCAAAGTGTCACGGGCACCTAACCCACAAGGCAAGATTCCTAAATCCGTGCCAGCCTTCAACAGCGCAGCCCAAATTGCAACCAGACCTGCATTCTCAATGACCAGCTCGTAACCTGGCTCACCGGTGTAACCTGTGCGGCAAATACTTACTTCAAAGTCATTCCATTTAGCATCTACAAACGCCATGTAGTCACGATCGGTTGGTAAGCCAAGTGCACTTAACACCTTGCTGGCATTAGGTCCTTGCACTGCAATGATTCCCTGACTCAAGTGATTGTTCTCAATCACAATTCCAGCAGGCGCAAGGTTTTCAAGGTGCGCTACTACTGTGCTGGCATTTCCGGCGTTAGGAATAAATCGCACTTCCTCGTCACTAACCAAATACACAATCAAGTCATCGATTACTCCGCCAGACTCGTTGCAAAGCATGGAATACTGGGCTTGTCCTGGTTTGATGCGATCTAGCTCATTCGTGAAAACCCTATTTGCAAATGCGTAGGCGCCCGTTCCCAAGATACGCACCTTACCCATGTGCGAGACATCGAATATCCCAACCGCAGTTCTAACTGCCGTATGTTCGGCTACCGTGCCTGCGGTGTATTCGATTGGCATATCCCAGCCGCCGAATGGACCCATCTTGGCGCCGAGGGACAAATGCGTTTCATGTAAGGGAACTAAGGACATAACCAAACCGTACTAGTACCGTTTGATGTGTGCCACCCCGACCAAGTCGACACGACTTGGTTTGTACCACCCCGACCAAGTCGACACGACTTGGTTTGTACCACCCCGACCAATCACTACTGCCTAGTTAATCCGGAGATCTCAATGACCATCACAGTCACGCCAATTGTTCCATTGCTTAGTTACAAAACTGGCAACCCATTGACTTCCTACGTCAATGCAGTTGTGGTTGGTTTATCAAGCGATGGTCAACTTTCGGTCGTATCGGATTCAATTTCGAAATCTGAAGCTACCAAAATTGTTGCTGCCTTCAAAGAGGTTGGTGCCACTGGTGCTTTGGATGAAGTAATCCGAATTCCTGCTGGCTCATTTGCTGATGCTGAAGTAATAGTTGGTGTGGGGCTTGGAAGCGCAAAGGCTGGAATCTCGCAGGAACGTTTGCGCCGAGCCGCCGGTAGCGCAGTGCGAAGTCTTGGTGGATTTAAGAAAGTAGCAATTGCAATAACCGCAGATGGGCCGCTTGAAGCTGGCGCACTTCTGGAAGGTGCTGCATTTGGTTCTTATTCATTTACAGAACATAGATCTGCAACATTGAAGAAAGCAAAGGCACCAGTTGCCTCAATCGCATTGTTTACCGCAAAGACTCGAACTGTTGAATATCGCGATGCGCTACACCGTGCTCAAGTGCTGTCAGAAGGAATTAATTTTGCTCGTAACTTGATTAATGCCTCACCACTGCACATGGCACCTGCCGATCTTGCTCGGGAAGCAAAGACGTTCTTGTCAGGCACCAAAGTAAAAGTTTATATTCTTGATGAGAAAGCACTTGCGGCTGGTGGGTATGGCGGAATTTTGGGCGTAGGTCAAGGGTCTACTCGCCCACCACGTTTGATTCGGATGGAGTACCGTCCAAAAGGCGCCACCAAGCACGTGGCATTGGTTGGAAAAGGCATCACATTTGATACTGGCGGTATTTCACTTAAGCCACCAGCAAATATGCATCACATGAAAGATGACATGTCAGGCGCAGCTGCCGTAATTTCAACGATTCGCGCAATTGCAGATTTAGAACTCAATGTCTCGGTTACGGCTTACGCAGCTTGTGCGGAAAATATGCCAGGTGGTGGCGCACAGCGACCAGGCGATGTAGTTACAACTTACGGTGGTCGCACCATTGAAGTTCTTAATACTGACGCCGAAGGTCGCCTCGTGATGTCTGATGCGCTAGTTCGCGCCGCTGAAGACAAGCCAGACGTAGTTATTGACATCGCGACTTTGACCGGCGCTGCCGTAGTAGCCCTTGGACATCGCACTGCTGGAGTCATGGGTGATGCACAGGTTCGCGATGCCATAAAGGCAAGTGCCGATCGAGCTGGAGAAGAATTTTGGCCTATGCCACTTCCCGAAGAACTCCGCTCCGAACTCGATTCTTTAGTTGCTGACATTGCCAATGTTGGATCCCGTGAAGGTGGAATGCTCTCCGCAGGCTGGTTCTTGAAGGATTTTGTTGCCGAAGGACTGCCGTGGGCTCACCTTGATGTAGCCGGGCCAGCATTTAACCCAGGCAAGCCGTGGGGCTACACCCATAAAGGCGGGGTTGGCTTTGGAATTAGAACTATGGTGGCCTTTGCCGAAGATGTCATGGACGGAACTGCTGAGATCTAGGCCACTCTTTTAGACCCGGACTAACTTGTTTTTACTCCGCGTGAAAGACTTAAGGTAGCGTGGCAGCGCACTTAGGTTATTTGCGGAGGATTGATGCACGACATCGTAATCTTGGGTGGCGGAAGCGGCGGATATGCTTGCGCGTTACGGGCATCACAACTGGGTCTTTCGGTTGTTCTAATCGAACAAGACAAATTGGGCGGCACCTGCTTGCACCGTGGTTGCATTCCAACAAAGGCATTGCTTCACGCAGCCGAAGTTGCTGATACCGCTCGCGAAGGTGAGCACATCGGAGTTCACAGCACATTCAACGGCATTGACATGACAAAGGTCAATGACTACAAAGACGGCGTTATTGGTCGACTTTACAAAGGTCTACAAGGTTTAGTTAAGAGTCGCGACATTACTTATGTCGAAGGGTCTGGAAAACTAGTTGCACCAAATGCTGTTGAAGTAAATGGTCAGCGCTACGAAGGCAAGAATATTGTTTTAGCAACCGGTTCGTTCGCCCGATCAATTCCAGGATTGGAAATTTCTGGTCGAGTAATGACCAGTGATCAAGCCCTGCAAATTGATTATGTTCCACAAAGCGTAATCATTCTTGGTGGCGGAGTTATCGGAGTTGAATTCGCTTCCGTTTGGAAATCGTTCGGCGTTGATGTGACCATCATCGAAGGTCTACCAACACTTGTACCAGCTGAAGACGCTGCGGTTTCAAAGGCAATGGAACGTGCATATCGCAAGCGTGGAATTAATTTCAAAACTGGCGTTCGATTCCAGTCTGCTACTCAGGACGACAAGAGCGTGACGATCACCTTGGAATCTGGCGAAACCGTTTCTGCTGATTTGTTACTTGTTGCAGTTGGACGCGGACCTCGTACCGAGAATCTTGGCTATGAAGATCATGGTGTTGCTATGGAACGTGGCTTTGTATTAGCTAACGATCGCTTGGCCACAAATGTTGCCGGCGTTTTTGCAGTTGGCGACATCGTTCCAGGATTACAACTTGCACATCGTGGATTCCAGCAAGGAATTTTTGTAGCTGAAGAAATTGCCGGGCTAGCCCCAGCCACAATCGATGAGCTGGGTATTCCTCGCGTTACATACAGTGAGCCAGAAATCGCCAGCATAGGCCTAACTGAAGCGCAAGCTAAGGATAAGTACGGCGACATTGAGGCTTACGAATACAACTTGGGCGGAAATGGCAAGAGCCAAATTTTGGGAACAACAGGCTTTATCAAGCTAATTCGCAAGAAGAGTGACGGAATTGTCGTTGGAGTTCACATGATTGGTGCCCGCGTTGGCGAACTAATTGGTGAAGCGCAATTGGTCTATAACTGGGAAGGAACTGCCGAAGATGTGGCTCCCCTGGTTCATGCGCATCCAACCCAAAACGAAGCAATGGGAGAAGCGTTCATGGCGTTGGCGGGCAAGCCGCTCCATGCCCACGCTTAACCGATAACCTTAAGACAACTAGTAAAAGGAGTAACGGCACAGTGGCCACTACGGTATCAATGCCCCAACTGGGCGAAAGCGTCACCGAAGGAACTGTTACTCGTTGGCTAAAAGCTGTCGGCGACACCGTAACTGCCGATGAACCATTACTAGAAGTTTCTACTGACAAAGTAGACACCGAAATTCCATCACCAGTTAGTGGAGTACTAACCGAAATCATTGCTGGCGAAGATGCTGTAGTTCTGGTTGGCGGCGCACTTGCGGTCATCTCTGAATCTGGTACACCGGCTGCTGCAGCTCCAGTCCAGGCGACAGTTGCCACTCCCGAACCAGCGCCAGTGCCTGCTGCGGCCACACCTGAACCAGTTGTTGCCACTCCTGCTGCCCCTGCCCCGGTCACCGAAGCGTCGACACCAGCACCATCTGCCCCAGCAAGCGGTGGCCTTATCACGCCAGTTGTATTGCCTGCACTTGGTGAAAGTGTTACTGAAGGAACCGTTACTCGTTGGCTCAAGGACATTGGAGATTCGGTTGCAGCAGATGAAGCGCTACTCGAAGTTTCAACCGACAAAGTCGATACCGAAATTCCATCACCAGTTGCTGGCATCTTGCTTGAGATCACAGTTGCTGAAGATGGCTTAGCTCTAGTTGGTGGACAACTAGGAACCATCGGTGCACTTTCCGGATCTGCTCCTGCAGCCCCAGCACCAACTGCGCCAGCCCCAGAACCAGTTGCGGCTTCCGTTCCTGCTTCTAATCCAGTTTCTGCACCTGTTTCTGTTACTGCGGCGGCTCCAGTTAACAACAGCAACGCTTATGCCACTCCACTTGTTCGCAAGATTGCTGCTGAGCGTGGCGTAGATCTTTCAACTGTGGTTGGCACCGGCGTTGGCGGTCGAATCCGCAAGGAAGACATTGTTTCTGCGCCTGCAACGCTTGCGCCAGTTGTAGTTAACGAAGCCCGTCCAGTTGAATCCAAGCCATTCGTTGCTCCTGCAGCTCCGGCTGCTGCGAAGCCTGCAACACCAGCGGCTCCAGCAAGTGAGCTTCGTGGCCGAACTGAACCAATGACCAGACTTCGTAAAGTCATTGCCGAACGAATGGTTGAATCACTTCAAATTTCAGCGCAGTTAACTTCTGTTGTTGAAGTTGATGTGACTCGAATTTCTTCACTTCGCAATCGTTCAAAGGTTGCTTTTGAATCCCGTGAGGGCGTCAAGCTTTCCTTCCTGCCATTCTTTGCCAAGGCTGCCTGTGAAGCACTCAAGCAATTCCCTAATGTGAATGCAACATTGGATCAAGAAGCCGGAACTGTTACTTACTTTGATGCTGAGCACATTGGCATCGCGGTAGACACTGAGCGCGGCTTACTTGTTCCAGTAATTCGGGATGCTGGTGACCTAAACATCGGTGGACTAGCTCGCAAAATCAATGACCTTGCAGAACGCACTCGCACCAATAAGTTGTCACCGGACGAGTTAAGTGGTGGTACTTTCACCATTACAAACACCGGAAGTCGTGGCGCACTTTTTGATACCCCAATCATCAACCAGCCACAGGTTGCAATTTTGGGAACTGGCGCAGTTGTAAAGCGTCCGGTTGTCACAACGGATGACACCGGTGCTGACGTAATCTCGGTTCGCCAAATGGTTTATCTTGCATTGACTTACGATCGTCGCTTGGTTGATGGTGCGGATGCTGCTCGCTTCTTGTCGGCCATCAAGGCTCGATTGGAAGAAGGCGCATTTGAAGCAGATCTTGGTCTCTAGTTTCAAGTCGCTCAATTCAAGATTTCGTAGCAAGGTAGAAGTATGCGCATCGTAATTGGTGGTTCCTCAGGCCTAATTGGCACTGAATTAGTAGATTCCCTTCGCAAGGACGGTCACGAAGTGCTTCGACTGGTTCGCAGAAAGCCAACCGCATCTTCGGAAATCTTCTGGAATCCCGCAGCTGGTGAACTGGACTTTGCTGAGTTATCTGGTTGCAATGTGATTATCAATCTTGCTGGCGCTGGCGTTGGCGATAGCCGCTGGACTGACAAATACAAAGCGACGATCCTGTCATCACGAGTGGACTCTACTTCCCTGCTAGCAAAAGCTGCAGCTGAAGTTAAACCGGAAGTTTTCATTGCAGGGAGTGCCATCGGTTGGTATGGCGAAACTGCTGATCGACAAGTAGACGAAACTACCCCGGCCGGCTCTGGCTTCCTTGCAGACGTTGTAGTGGCTTGGGAAAAAGCCACTGAACCAGCTAAGTCAGCTGGCGTTCGAGTTGTAAACATCAGAACTGGATTGGTTGCTGCAAAGAATGGTGGCGCCTGGAGTCGCTTACTTCCGATTTTCAAACTCGGTGCGGGCGGCAAACTTGGTTCTGGTAAACAGTATTGGTCATTTATCTCAATGCGAGACGAGATTGCTGCAATTAAGTTTCTAATTGCGAATCCAAAAATCAGTGGCCCAGTTAATCTCACAGCACCTGAGCCAGCAACCAATGCTGAAGTTACCAAAGCGATGTCTAAAGTCTTTAACCGTCCAGCGCTTTTACCAGTTCCAGCTTTTGCTTTGAAATCAATCCTCGGTGAGTTTTCCCAAGAGGTTCTAGGCAGCGCCCGCGTTATTCCTCGAGTTTTACTTGATGCCGGATTTGTCTTCCAAGATCCAAACATCGAAAGCACAATGCGCACTCTGGCTACTAAGTAAGTTTCATGACTGGCATTCCTTCCAAAACCGACGTTGTCATCATCGGCGCCGGCGTGGCTGGATTAGCCGCAGCTCGTCGACTTTCAATTGCTGGGCGAGAAGTTTGTGTAATCGATGCCAGTGATGAAATTGGTGGCCGAATCCGAACTGATCAAGTTGATGGACTCCTCCTGGACCGAGGCTTCCAGCTTTATAACCCTTCTTATTCCGAAGGCATTAGCGTTCTTGATTTAAAGGCTCTGGATGTAAAGAGTTTTTCACCTGGCGTAATAGTTTCCATAGATGGTCGAAACTACAAAATGGCTGACCCTAAACGTGAACCAAGTTGGGCAATCGATAGTTTGCTAGCCCCGGTTGGGAAGATGTCTAGCAAAGTGAAGTTCGCTAAGTACGCAGTTTCGTTGGCCTTAACCAAATCAGGTTCGAAAACCTACGACCAGCGCACTGATGCCTTTCTGCGGGCGAAGTTTGGTCGAGACTTAACCGATAAAGTTCTGCGACCTTTTCTAGCTGGAGTTTTTCTTGAGCCAGAACTGGCAACTTCAAAAAGATTCCTAGACATTGCCCTTAAGTCCTTCATCGCCGGCTCCCCTGGTGTTCCACGCGCAGGCATGCAAGCCATTCCGCGGCAATTAGCAACCCAGTTACCAAGCGGCAGCATTCATCTAAATGTGACGGCTCAAGCTGTTGCCAGCACCATGGTGCGCACGGATCAAGGTGACATTAGATGTCGATCTGTAGTTATCGCGACAAACGCTCGAAGCGCGGCGCTCTTGATTCCAAGTCTCAAGGTTCCATCAAGCAATGCAGTTACTACTTGGTACCACCTTGCTGACTGTGCTGGATCTGACCTGACTGAAGGCAAAAGTACTTTAGTTATTGATGGAAAGAAGTTCAATGGGCCACTAGATGATCCATCACGTCCACTTGTAAATACTGTTGTGATGACCAATGCCGCGCCATCTTATGCAACCAACGACCGCACTTTGATTTCATCCTCTGCGCTAGGCGTTCACCCTTCAGCACAATCAGAACAGCAAGTACGTTCGCATCTTGCTGCGCTATACAAAGTGCCTACAAGTAACTGGACTCACGTTGCTACTTATCCAATTCCAGATGCGCTGCCAATGATGACGGCGCCACATGATGTTGAGCAATCAGTTCGACTTTCTGATGGCGTCTACATTGCCGGTGATTATCGACAGGTTTCTTCAATTAATGGTGCTTTGGCTAGCGGTAGACGTTCTGCTGAAGCGTTACTTACTGACGATCTTTAAGCCAAACTTCCTGGCTCGAGCACAGTCTCATTAACTTCGCCCGCAATAACTTCTACTCGGTAAGCCTTGGCCTTGCTATCAGCGGTATCAACTACAACTTCAATCGGATTCACGCCTTCGTAAACAACGGCTGCGTGGTCATCGGTTGCATATGAAAGTGGCAAAGTTCCACCCAAAACTAGCGAATACAAAAGTGGCCTGCGCTGGGCTTCAGTGTCATAGTGAACGCCATTTCCATACGGCAAAAGAGCTAAACCGTTAGTTACGGTTTCGAGTTTTGGTCCGAATGAATCAGTTGGGCCACCTACGTGCCAACAGATTGACCCAGCACTAACGCCACCTAGAACTACGCCACGGCTCCAAGCATCTTTTGCTGCTGCGTCGACTCCGTGTAATTGCCACAGTGCTAAAAGATTTGCCACCGATCCGCCACCGACCCAAACTAAATCGGCACGTCCAAAAGCTTCTTCGACTGGAACGTTGGGTTGTGTGAACAAGGCCAGATGTTCCACGTCGACACCAAGCCCTGAAACAGCCTGATAACTAGTTGCTAGGTAGCTCGGGTTATCTCCACTCGCAGTTAAAACAAACAAAACTCGCGGTCGAGTTTTACCGGTCAGCTCAAGAGCCCGTTTAAAGATTTGCCCAGGCTTAACTACTCCCCAGCGATCGGTTTGAATAAAACCGCCGCTGGAGGCGACTATGTGGCGCTTGGTCAAACTTTTTCTACTTCCAACTTGGCTTCTTCTTGAAGCGGTCCTTCGCTCTTACCAAGCTTGCTCGGCCACCAGATCTTTGCACCAAGGTCGTATGAAAGCGCAGGAACTAGCAAACTTCGCACCAGAATCGTGTCCAGTAAGACACCGAAGGCAACTGCGAAACCAAGTTCGGCTAGGAACACAAGTGGCAAAGTACCAAGTACTGCGAATGTCGCTGCTAACACGACGCCAGCGGAGGTAATTACACCACCTGTGACAGTTAGACCCTTCAAGATTCCAGGTCGAGTTCCCAACTTCTTAGCTTCTTCTCGCACGCGAGTCATCAAGAAGATGTTGTAGTCAATACCAAGTGCTACCAAGAACACGAAGGTAAAGAGGATAAATCCGCCATCAGCTCCTGGGAATCCAAATAAGTGAGTAAACACTAAGTGGCTAATTCCAAGAGTTGCGCCAAAGGAAATCACAGTTGTGATGATCAATAGAACTGGAGCAACCAAGCTGCGAAGCAAAAGTGCCAAGATAATTCCAATTACAAGCAAAGCAACAGGCAAAATCAAATTGCGATCTCGCTTATTTGTCTGCTGGATATCGAAGTTCACCGCAGTGGATCCACCGACCACGGCAGTCTCACTTGCTGCTTTAGCGGCTTCGCGAATTCCTGGAATAAATCCTTGAGCTTCAACGGAGTCTGCTGGCTTATCAAGAATCAATTCAATTTGAACCAGCCCATCAACCACAATTGGCGTTGGTTCTGGTCCACCAGGAATGAATGGTGTTGTTGTCTGCTTAACTTCATCAACACCTTCTACTTCGCTAAGTGCAGCGATTAACGAATCTTTATCTGCTTCAGGACCAATCACAATGGTTGGGTCACCAGATCCAGCTGGGAAGTGCTCAGAAAGCTTGTCCAAGCCAACTACAGAATCCGGGTTACCTGTAAATGCATCTGTTGTAGCTAACCCGCTTGTTTTCAGCTGAGTCGCAAATGACATTGCAATTAACAGTGTTACCCCAGTGACTATCCAAGTTTGGCGAGGACGACGTCCAACTAAGCCCGCAACCTTTGACCAAAGTCCAGAAAGCTTTTCATCCACATCATCATGAATAGGTCGTTTTGGCCAGAATACCCAGCGTCCAAGTAGCACCAAGATTGCTG
Source organism: Actinomycetota bacterium (assembly GCA_026392515.1). Taxonomy (GTDB): domain Bacteria; phylum Actinomycetota; class Actinomycetes; order S36-B12; family UBA5976; genus UBA5976. The sequence goes on from JAPLBY010000021.1 coordinate 57,293, forward strand.
GCAACATTGTGAGCATTACCAACTGCGCTGCCAATACACCGATTGCAGCAACTGGACCCAAGGAACGAACTGACTTTAAGTCTGAAAGACCCAGTACTAATAGACCTGAGATTACTGTTAGGCCCGAAGCGACAATCGGTTCAACGACGCCTTTCCAGGCAACCACCATGGCGTCGATGCGGCTTTCATGGTGATGTAGTTCTTCTCGGTAGCGGGCAATCAATAACAGGGCATAGTCAGTTGCCGCACCAATCACCAGTACCGAAAGAATTCCCTGCGACTGACCATCTAGATCCAGGATGCCTTCCTTGGCCAGCAAGTACACAACGCCACCAGCAAGAGACAGTGCAATCACGGAACAGAACAGCGGAATGATCCAAAGCACTGGCGATCGGTAAACCACGATCAAAATTAAGGCAACTACGATCAAGGTCGTTCCTAATAGATTTGTATCAATTGATCCAAAGCTGTCGAATAAATCGGCCAGGATTCCACCAATTCCAGTGACGTGAGATTCAAATCCCGAAACATCTGCTGCCTGTTCGCGAATTGCCTTAACCACCTCTGGCAAGGCTGGCTTTTCATTTTCAAGCGGGGCTGCAAGCGCGTCGTTATCCAAAGGAATTGACATCAGAATTGCTTGACCATCTTGCGACGGAATTGGGATTAACTGGGCGCCATCCGCTAAGTAATCTCCGACAGTTGAATCGGTTCCTGGAACTGGAGCAGAGGCAACTGCGACACCAAACTCACCAACTGCAGCAAGTCCCGTTGCATCCGCAGGTCCGATAAAGATAACAAGTGCTGGAAGGATTGAAGTGTCCTGAGAAGTGAATTTTGTTGCTAGTTCAGATGCCTTAGTTGACTCGGCTGAAGATGGCAAGAAACCAGCATTATCGTTTTGCTGAACGCTAGATAGCTTGCCAAAAAGTGGGCCAGCCACACCGCTGATCGCAAACCAAGCAATGATTACAGCAATTGCACCCCAAAGGATTTTTCTGCCCTTAGGAGAAGATTTAGTGGAGCGATGGGTGGTTTTTTCGGACATGCGGGTAAAGCCTTTGCAGTTGGGTGAATCTAGACCTTAAATCTAATTCACGTGTTCGAATCCGCCTAATTCACGTATTCGAATCCGCCGATTTTGCCCCTATGTCTGAATTTGCTGGCTTTCCAGAGGACCTAGGCTTAAGCCGTGCACTTGGAAATCGATCGAATTGGACTTGATGGCAACGCCATCGAGTATCAAACTGCGTGGGATTTGCAGCGCGAGTTACATCGCTATGTAGTCGCACGCAAATCCCCTGACACTGTCTTGTTACTTGAGCATCCGTCGGTTTATACCGCTGGTCGTCGCACCGAGGCTTTCGAACGACCAATCGATGGCACTCCAGTAGTTGATGTTGATCGTGGCGGCAAGATCACTTGGCACGGTCCTGGTCAATTAATTGGATACCCAATTTTGCACCTACCTTCACCAATGGACGTTGTGTCACATGTTCGAAGACTTGAAGATGTATTGATTGGAATTTGTACTGATTTTGAATTAGAGACTGCGCGCATCAAAGGCCGAAGCGGTGTTTGGGTTTTAGATCCGATTGAAGATCGCAAGATTGCAGCTATCGGAGTTCGAGTTGCCCAAGGTGTCACAATGCACGGGTTCGCACTTAACTGCAACAACGACTTAGCTTGGTTTGATCGCATTGTGCCTTGCGGTATCCGCGATGCCGGCGTTACAACTTTGTCCAAAGAATTAGGCATTGACATTTCTGTAACTGAAGTTGCCGACCGCGCAGAATTTCACCTGCAAAGAGTCTTTGGCACCCTTGCACAAGAACTTTCTGGAAATGTACCCATCGATGCCTAGATTCGTAGCGTTCACCCTAAAGATAATTGCCATCATCTTTGCTCCGATTGCCCTAGTTGGGCTAATCGTTTCAAAGCAAGCAGTATCTGGCGATCAGTATGTTGCAGTGCTAGAAATTTTAGGATCAAGTTCTGCGCCAGGAGCAATTGAAGTATTTGGTGCTGATATTCAAACTCTGTCTTCTTTGCTCAACTTCTTTGAAGCTTGGAGTTTGCCAGCATTGATTGCAATAGTTGCTCTGGGAACCATCGGGTTGGTTTTAAGTAAAGACAAACTTCGAGCGACTTGGCACATCTGTTTAGGTTTGTTCTTTTCCTTTGGACTTTGGGCAGTACTACTTACGAGAAGCCAGCAAGCCTTTACCGAATTCATCGGATCAAACATTTCTGATTTGTCAGGGATTGTGATTGCGGCTTATCTGTCTGAGTTGAGCACAAGATTACTGACTCTAATCGGACTATTAGCGCTGTTGTTTGGAGCGCTAGCTTTGATCTTCTGGTTAGCCGTGAATAGACGCAAAGCGCGCTCCAGTTAAGCCCTCAACTAGACTGCCTAATGTGAGCACGCCATACCTGGATCAACCTGAGGGTAAGAATGACGGTCCCAAAATGCTGCGCATCGAAGCCCGAAACTCCCTTGTGCCAATTGAGCGCAAGCCGGAATGGATTAAGACCAAGCTAAAGACCGGACCTGAATACACCCAGATCATGGACTTAGTTAAGTCCGAAGGTCTTCATACCGTTTGCCAAGAAGCTGGCTGCCCAAACATTTTTGAGTGCTGGGAAGATCGCGAAGCAACTTTTCTAATTGGTGGTGACCAATGCACAAGGCGTTGTGACTTCTGCCAGATTGATACTGGAAAGCCTGTTGATCTTGATCGCGATGAGCCTCGAAGAGTTGCTGAGTCTGTCAAAACTATGCAGTTGCGTTACGCAACCGTAACTGGTGTAGCTCGCGATGATCTGCCAGATGGTGGAGCTTGGCTATACGCCGAAACGATTCGACAAATTCATGAAGTCGTTCCAGGTTGCGGCGTTGAAATGCTTGCCCCCGACTTCGATGGCAAGCCAGATTTGCTCCAAGAAGTTTTCGAATCAAGGCCTGAAGTTTTTGCTCACAACATTGAAACCGTTCCCCGCATCTTCAAGCGAATTCGACCGGGATTTAAATATGAAAAATCTCTTGGAGTTATTACTGCAGCTCGAGATTTTGGATTGGTAACTAAAAGTAACTTAATCCTTGGAATGGGTGAGGAAATTGCTGAAGTGCACCAAGCACTAACAGATCTTCATGATGCTGGCTGTGACTTGGTGACGATCACTCAATACCTTCGACCATCCCTACGGCACCATCCAGTTGATCGTTGGGTTCGGCCAGAGGAATTTGTGGAATTGGCCAAAGTCGCCGAAGAAATCGGATTTGCTGGTGTTCTTAGCGGACCACTGGTTCGATCCTCTTACCGGGCTGGAAAACTTTATAAGCAAGCCATTGCGGCTCGAAATTCAACAGACGTTTAAGGTAGAGACATGTCATTAAAGATGCAGGCGCCAAAAAAGCAACGCTGGTATGTCCAAATCAAGGAAACCTACAAGTTCGCCTCAAATGAGATCTCATTCTTGGCACTACGACTGCTGGGTGTTTTCGCGGTTGTATTTGGAATCATTTTCGCAATTGGTGTTGCCGTAGATCTGACTGCCTTTTTTGGAGTTTTTGCCTTTGGAACTGCCTTACTAGCGACAACATTCTTTTTTGGAAAAATCGCTGAGAATGCCGCCTACTCTTCGATTGCCGGACAAGTTGGTGCAGCAGCTTCCGTACTTAACGCAATCCGCGGTGCTTGGTTTGTAACCCCAGCAGTAGGTGTCGACAAGAATCAAAACATGGTTCACCGTGTTGTCGGTCGCCCGGGAATCATCCTGGTTGGCGAAGGTAGTCGTCCAGGTGTTCTTTTAGCAGAGCAGCGCAAAGCGCACGCTCGTTACGCCCAGGGTGTGCCAATTCACGAAATCATCGTTGATGATGTTGATGTCACAATTTCAAACCTTCAAAAAACCGTAAAGAAACTTGGCAAGACCCTTCGCCCAGCTGAAGTTACCCAAGTAAGAAACCGTCTTAAGGCACTGCCACAAACAGCGCTGCCAATTCCAAAGGGACCGTTGCCTCAGGGTAGAAAGATGCCACGTCGATGAACGAAGTTACCACCGCAATCTCAGATTTTTTCGCAAATGCTTCTGCTTCATACTTGCTTGGCATGGTTTTGATCGTGATTTTCCTAGTAAAGAAATTGATCAAGTGGGCAATTGTTATTGCCGTGCTGATGTTCTTTGTACTTCCCTACCTAGATGAGCAAGGATATTTAGACTCCGTAAAAGGGCTGTTTACTTAACCGCTTTTGCAACTTCGCCTGCGGTGGCAATCCAAACCTCATCGTGGGATTTAACAAAAGTTAAAAATCTTTCCAGCATCGCAACTCTGCTTGGACGTCCAATGAATTGTGGATGCATAGTTAACATCGTCAAACCCCCAAGTCCATGAATTCCTAAGAACTCTTCCCGCCAAATTTCTTCAACGTCTCGGGCTGAGCGAATTGTACGATTCCAGTCGCTGCCGACGCTAAACCAAAAGTACGGTGCATCATCCAACATCCATTGCACGGGAAGCTCCACAACTTTATGAGCGGGATGAACATAGGGCTTGATGTCATCCATCATGCTCGATGAATACGTAAATCCATTTTCAACCAGCAGATCAAAGGTGTTTGGGCTAACTTCCCATGAAGGAGATCGATATCCAGTAACTTCGACGCCGAATTGTTCCAGCGCTGCTTTCCCCTTCAAAAGTTCATCCAGTTCCTCTGACTTGGAAAGTTTTGTTGGAGAAGTGTGCGTGTATCCGTGGTGACCTAATTCATGTCCGTGTGCCACAATCTCGCGCATTTGATCTGGATAACGTTCGGCGACCCGACCAGGCGTAAAGAAAGTTGCTGGCAAACCTAAATGATCTAGCGTGTCTAGAACCAGCCCCACACCAACTTTGGCTCCGTATGTTCCTTGCGAAAGCACACCAGGTCGATTCGCATTTTCCGGATTTTCAGCTAACCAAACTTCTTCGGCATCAAAATCAAAACTGATTACAAAAGCGGAAGTTTTTCCGGCTGGTAGTTCTAATGAAGACATGTTCCTATCTTGCCCGCATTGTTATTGTTCCAACAGCCTTATCGTGCAATCCACGACCATCCCGATCCCAAATCAAGGCCGGGACCACTAAGCAAAGAAGTGCAGTGCGTACCAATACCTTCAAAAAAGTTACCCGCGCCGGACTTATCGAAATAAGTCTGATGCCAGCAAGTTTGTATCCAAAAGATGCGCCAGTGGTAGACGTGAGCAGCAATACTTGGGCTGCAAAAATTCCCAGGGTAGCTGCCGCAAAAACCTCAGACCCATAAACCAGATCTGGAAATGCCAGATGGGTAACCAAGATCGCAGCAATCCAGTCGATCATGAGAGCGATGATTCGCCTTCCCATCCGGGCAACTGAACCAATCCCCTGTTTGGGTAAGCCAAAGCGTTGCCCTGGGTAGCCAAAGTCCATGCCTTGTTCTTCAAGGGCTGCTTTGGGTCCAGATAGCCACGAACCAATGTCTCTTCTATCCACGCTTTAACTCTAAATCTAAGCTGGGCTTATTGCGCTCTGGCGGGGTTCAATCAGGTGACTTAAAAACATTTGGGACTTGCTGTAACAAACCCGAAACACATGGGACACGGCGTTGAAATCGTGTCCCGCTATGGTCAGAACCAGCCAGGGAAATCTCTGGAAAATCGCGGAATAACTAACTGGAGGATCAATGTCCAACCTTGGACTCAAAACCGCCGAAGATGCACTTAAGTACATCAAGGACAACAACATTCGCTTTCTTGACGTGCGCTTCTGTGACTTGCCTGGCGTAATGCAGCACTTCAATGTGCCTGTTGAATCTGTAGATGCAGACTTCTTTGCAGGTGGCCAGATGTTCGATGGCTCGTCCATCCGAGGCTTCCAGTCCATCCATGAATCTGATCTAAAGCTTCTGGCAGATGTCACAACTGCATTTGTTGATCCATTCCGCAAAGAAAAGACTTTAGTTATGAACTTCTCAGTTCATGATCCATTCTCAGACGAGCCATACGCTCGCGACCCACGCAACGTGGCAGCAAAAGCTGAGGCTTACTTAACATCTACGGGTATCGCAGACACTGCATTCTTTGCTCCAGAGGCAGAGTTCTTCGTATTTGATTCAGCACGCTTCAAGACCAGCGCCAACGAATCCATGTATCACGTTGACTCAATTGAAGGTGCCTGGAACTCCGGAAACGAGTTCAATGCTGACGGCAGCGACAACAGAGGCTACAAGACCCGCATCAAGGGTGGTTACTTCCCAGTTTCGCCAACCGATCAGATGGCTGACCTACGCGATCAAATGGTCGTGCGGTTAGCTGAAGTTGGCTTACTAGTTGAGCGCTCACACCATGAAGTTGGCACTGCAGGTCAGATGGAAATCAACTACCGCTTTAACACTTTGCTAAAGGCAGCTGACGAAGTCATGTTGTTTAAGTATGTAATTCGTAACACCGCTTGGGAAGGTGGCAAGACTGCAACCTTTATGCCAAAGCCGCTTTACGGTGACAACGGTTCAGGCATGCACGTACACCAGTCGCTATGGACAAAGGGTTCCCCATTGTTTTATGACGAGCGTGGTTACGGTGGTTTGTCAGATCTTGCGCGTTGGTACATAGGTGGCATCTTGAAGCACGCTCCGTCGCTTCTTGCCTTCACTAACCCAACAGTTAACTCTTACCACCGTTTGGTTCCAGGCTACGAAGCTCCAGTTAACTTGGTTTACTCACAGCGCAACCGTTCTGCTTGCCTACGTATTCCAGTAACTGGAAGCAATCCAAAGGCCAAGCGCATCGAATTCCGTTGCCCAGATCCATCTAGCAACCCATACTTGGCATTTGCTGCCATGTTGATGGCTGGACTTGATGGCATCAAGAACAAGATTGAGCCACATGCTCCGGTTGATAAGGATCTCTACGAATTGCCACCTGAGGAAGCCGCTGACATTCCTCAGGTTCCGTCTTCACTTCCAGAAGTACTTGAAGCACTGGAAGCAGATCATGACTACTTGCTAGAAGGTGGCGTATTCACCAAGGATCTAATTGAAACTTGGATTGAGTACAAGCGAACTGCAGAAATTGATTACGTTCGTTTGCGTCCACATCCAGCTGAGTTTGAGTTGTATTACGACCTATAAGCAATTTGCTAAAGGGCACTCGACATTAACCACGTCGGGTGCCCTTTGTTTTTGCCAGTTGAATAGAGTCAACTCATGACCGTCGCACAACCTGGTACCTGGGTATCTCCAGTAACTCCTGAGATGCTCTCGCAGGCTGGAGTCTCGATGGGTTTCACGCAGACTTTCAACGGTGATGTGTTTTGGGATGAATCACGACCTAATGAAAATGGTCGCAATGTAGTGGTGAGTCGCGCGAATGGCGACATCTTGCCAGCGCCCTGGAGTGCCTCAACTCGAGTCCACGAAATGGGTGGCCTAAGTTGGCTGGTTTGCACCTGGAATGGCGAACCCGGGCTTGTATTTGCCGAGAAGTCAGACCAGCGAATCTATTGGAAGACTGTCGGCGGTGAACCTGAACCAATCACTGCAGAAAGTTCGCCAGGAACTTTAGCCCGCTATAGCGATTTTCTAATTCGAGGTTCAGAGATTTGGTGTGTTCGAGAAGTTACCGAAGGTGCGAGCACAAATCGGGACTTGATTGCGATCAACAGTGCAAAACAAATAAGAGTTCTGGATTCAGCCTCACATTTTTATGCGCACCTTGCGCTGTCGCCGGATGAACAGCAACTTGCATGGATTTCTTGGGAACATCCGCAAATGCCGTGGGATGGAACGCAACTACAGTTAGCCGATATTGATCCGCAAGGAAACCTCGATAGCACCACGATCCTGGCAGGTAACGAAAGCGAGGCAGTGAATAGCCCGGTTTGGGCGCATTCAGGCAAACTCTATTTCGTTAGCGACGCTTCTGGATTCTGGAATGTTTGGGAGTCAGATACCAAAGGCTCGAAACGCCAATTGGTTTCTGAGTCTGCGGAGTGGGCACATCCGATGTGGCTTGTTGGCACTCACCTACTCCGAATCCTGGACTCCGGAGAACTAGTTGGAATCCATGGCAACCCAGCGCAAGAAAAGATTGCCCTAATAGATTCAAATACTGGAGCTTGGCGAGATCTGGAATGCAACTTAACTAATTTTGCGCACTTAAGCGTCTATCAGGATCGAATTTTTGCAATCGGTGGTGGCCCTAAAGTCCTCTCTGCTCTAGTCGAACTAACTACTACCGGCATAACTGACGCAGAAGTGATCGCTCAAGTAGCTGCCCCAATTGACCAAGAGTTTCTGCCAGTTGCGCAGGCGATAAGTTTTCCGAGCCAGAACGGCCGCACAGTTCATGCCTTCATGTCACCAGCTACAAATCCAAACTACGAAAGCACGGAATTACCGCCGGTTGTGATCACAGTGCATGGCGGACCCACCGCTAATACCACTGGTGTGGCTTCGATTAAACGTGCCTTCTTTACATCCCGAGGCTTCACAGTTGTTGACGTTGATTACGGTGGCTCAACTGGCTATGGCAGGGAATATCGCGAAACCCTAAAAGGGCAATGGGGTGTTGTAGATACCGAGGATATTCTTGCGGTGGTAGCAGGCCTGGTTGCTAATGGATTGGCAGATCCAAACAAAGTTCTGATCCGTGGCGGTAGCGCAGGCGGATACGCAGTTCTTAATGGACTGGTTCATAGCAAGGTTTTTGCTGCGGGTGCGAACTATTACGGTGTTGCCGAACTCATTATGTTGGCAGAGGACACTCATGACTTTGAGTCGCGTTATCTTGACTCGCTTATCGGTTCTTACCCAGAGCAAAAAGAACTATACGTTGAACGCTCTCCACTGACTCATGCAGATAACTTGACTTCACCATTGATCATTTTTCAAGGCTCGGATGACCCAATCGTTCCGCCTTCCCAATCTCAAGCTTTTCGGGATGCGTGTATTAAGAATGGCGTGAAGTACAAATACTTTGAATTCGAAGGCGAGAGCCATGGATTTCGAAAAAGTCAGACAATCACGACATGTGCAATGGAGGAACTCAAATTCTTTGGCGAAGTACTCGGATTCGTCCCAGCAGATTAGTTTGTGCCGATAAGTTAATTACGTAGATTGAATTAATACCAGGCTTAAGGAGTCAGCATGATTGTTACTTACAAAGAAGATTTGGTTGGCGGACCTCGTCACCGCAAGGTTTCGACCGGAACAAGTCTTCGGATGTTGACGCGGGAAGATGGCGTCGGGTTTTCTTTTCATGACACTGAATTAGAAGCTGGAACCACCACAACTTTGCAATACAAGAACCACATCGAAGCCAACTACATCATTGATGGCACTGGTGAACTTGAAAACCTAGAAACTGGCGAAATTTTTGAAGTTCGCCCTGGTATGACTTACACACTTGATAAGCATGATCGTCACCAGATGCGAACTCACACAAAACTTCGAATCATCTGTGTATTTACTCCAGCGCTAGTTGGCGCTGAAGTTCACGATGAAGACGGTTCTTATCCGCTTCTCTAGTTTCTTCTCGCTGTAGTTAAGTCTTAGTAACGCGACTCAGTTGGTCTAGGCAGGGCTGCAATATCGGCTAGATCTTGAGCGTTTAACTCAATCGATACAGCGGCCGCGTTTTCTTCCAGCCACTTACGTCGCTTTGTGCCTGGAATTGGAACCATGTTGGGCCCTTGCGCCAGGATCCATGCAAGAGCGATCTGTGCCGGTGTGGCATTGTGTCGACTGGCAATTACTGCAATGCCATCAACGATTTTTTGATTGTCTGCAATTGCCTGGGCAGTAAACCTTGGGTTAGCACTGCGGAAATCTCCGTCGGCAATGGTGTCAGCAGTGACCGTTCCGGTTAAGAAGCCGCGGCCAAGTGGCGAAAATGGCAAGAAACCGATGTTGTTATCCGCGCAGTATTGAATCACACCATTCTTTACATGCTCGTCAGTCCAAATTGAAAATTCACTTTGCACGCTAGTTACCGGGTGAATGGCATGGCACTTTGCAGTTTCTTCCACAGTAGTTTCAGATAGTCCGATGTAACGAACTTTGCCAGCTTCAACTAGTCCAGCCAAGGCTCCCCAAGTTTCTTCAATCGGGACCTCAGGATCTACTCGGTGCAATTGGTACAGGTCAAGGTAATCAGTGCCAAGTCTGCCAAGTGAGTCTTCGCAAGCTTGGCGAATGTACTCTGGCTTGCCATTCTTGCCGTAAGAAGTCATGTTGACAGGCGTTAAGCCACATTTAGAAGCAATGATGGCTTTGTCACGTAAGCCATCTTTGACCAGATACTCACCAAGAATTTCCTCGTTAGTCCACGGACCGTAAACGTCTGCGGTATCAAACAGCGTGATACCCAATTCAAGTGCGCGATGAATAGTTACTCGAATTTCATTTCGGTCAGCATCGGCAACGTTGTAACCCCATGACATTGGCATACAGCCAAGTCCGATGGCACTTACTTCAAGATCACGCAATTTACGGGTTGGCATCTGAATTGTCATGATTGAAGCCTAGGCCCCATTGACTTTTCCGTCACATCAAAACCAAGCACATCCAATTTTGGATCGCAGTAGGCTGGGCGCATGAGCGAAATAACTATGTATGGTGCGGAATGGTGCGGCGACTGCCGACGTTCCCAACGCCTATTAAACGAACTTGGCGTTGAGTACTCCTACATAAACATCGAAGAGGTGCCTGGAGCCGCAGATAAAGTGGTTGAAATCAATGGCGGCACCCAGTCAATACCGGTCGTTATGTTTTCCGACGGTACTCACCTGACAGAGCCAAGCGATCCTGATCTACGTAAAAAGCTTGAAAGCCTAGGTTTAATCTAGTTTCGCTGAAACTTAGAAAACTAGATCGTAGCGACGGAAAACTTCGTCTTTAACCCAATTTCGACCTTCGTAAAGTGCCTGGGCTGGCAAGTTATCGTTAGCAGTTCGCAAAAACACACGGGTTGCCCCAGCGCTTTTAGCTGCTGATTCCGCAACATCCATAAGCTCGCTTGCTATCCCCTTGCCGCGCGCAGACTCATCAACATACAAGTCATTAAGTAACCAAATGTTTGAAAGTGAGACGGTAGAGAAAGTTGGATACAGCAGAGTGAAGCCAACCGCTTCCCCATCAACCCGAGCGATGAAAGCAATTGCTTCCTCATTCTTGATTCGCTGTTCTAAATAGCCCAAAGTCTTTTCATTTTCAGGTTGCTTATAGAACGCGCGATATTTCTCAACGAGTGGATGTAGCTCGGCTAAGTCGCCAGTTTTGACTCTAGAAATTTCACTCATGTTAACTCGCTATCCCACATGTACCGGTGCGTCGTTGGCACCCAAAGTGTCTTTGTTGGCATTGATCATAAATACCCAGATTAGTGCGCCAAGAATCATAAATCCTGCACTCCAAGTAAAGGCAGTAGTGAATCCTTCAGTTAAGCCATAAGCCGCTGCTCCAGCGTTCGCTGGATTTGTTGGATCAATCATGTTGTCAACAAAATAGTTTGCGGTGGCGGTAACTGCGATTGTGTTAAGGAACGCAGTGCCTAGAGCGCCGCCGATTTGCTGAGCAGTGTTTAGCACTGCTGAAGCTACGCCTGCATCATGATTGCCTACACCAAATAGTGCAGTAGCTGAGATTGGAACGAACACCAGACCCATGCCTAAACTCAAAACCATAAGAGCTGGCAAGATGTGGCTCACATAAGTACTGGTTGGCTCTAATCGAGTAAGCAGTAGCATTCCAGCAGTTGCCATTATCAAGCCCACGAATGAAACGTAGCGTGGACCATATTTCGGAAGTGCTTGGGAAGCAATACCTGCACTGATGCCAACACCAACTGAGAACGGCAAGAAAAGTAAACCAGCCTGAACTGGTGAGTATTGCAAAATACCTTGGAAGAAATAGGCAAGGAACAAGAACATGCCGAACAATCCAGCACCGACAATAAAGGAAGTTAAGTAACTAGCTCCACGATTTCTATTCAACAAAATGTTCATAGGCAGCAATGGGTGGCTAGTGCGACTTTCAATTACAAAGAAACTGACTAGCAATGCGATTGAGCCAGCAAACCACTTAAGGGTTGTTGGATCTGACCAACCCAACTCACCAGCTTGGGTGATTCCGTAGACCAAGGACACCAAACCCAAAGTTGAGGTAATTGCACCCGGAATGTCGTAACGGGTATCGCCACTAGCTTTGCTTTCGTGCACATTCGGAATCGCCAACATAAATGCCGCGATTGCGATTGGCACGTTGACCAATAACGTCCAATGCCAAGATGCGTACTGAGTTAACAGTCCACCTAAGATCAAACCAATCGCTGCGCCACCTGCTGAGAGGCCACCATAAACACCAAAAGCCTTTGCGCGTTCTTTTGAGTCACTAAACGTTGTGGTGATCAAAGAAAGTGCTGCTGGAGCCAATAATGCAGCAAAAGCACCTTGCAATGCGCGTGAAGCAAAAAGCATTTCTTGGTTCTGCGCAATACCACCGACTGCAGAGGCACCCGCAAAACCCAGAAGGCCCGTCATGAACGCTTTCTTGCGTCCCCAGAAGTCTGCAATTCTGCCACCAAGCAATAGGAGGCCACCGAAAGCCAAGGTGTATCCAGTCACAACCCACTGTCGATTTGCGTCGGTGATTCCAAGGTCAGCCTGCAGCGAAGGAAGTGCGATATTTACAATCGAAGCGTCAA
>JAPLBY010000002.1 GCA_026392515.1 Actinomycetota bacterium
CGATGAAAAACATTCAATGAATGCGCATGCATCAAAGTGTTAGCAATAATTCCAAGTTGGCGTAGTGCTTGTTCGACGGGCAGAACTTCGCCGCGCCTTACTATCAGGAGATCTAACGTCTCACCGTCTAACCATTCAGTTACGATTCCGACGTATCGATCTTGGGAATTTGAATCAGTACCACTAGATATTTTTCCATCAGGAACCACATCCAAAATTGAAACCACATCGCGACGGTCATTTATTGCGGCTTGTTGACACTCTTGCAGCAACTTAACGCTGCGCAGATCTGAAGTTGGCAAAAGAATTAAAGTAACCCAGCGTTTTAGTGACTGGTCCATTGCGCGCCAAATCGGAGAACTTAACGAACTAGAGATTTGCACATCGAGTGCGTAGCGGCCATCAAAGATTCGGTCGTTTGAGCCACTCATACTCGCAGTTTAGTTGCTTATTTGCTTCGCACTAACGCCAGGACTGCCGAGACTTCCGATATGCGAAGCACTTTTGCCAACCCAAGATAGATCACCGAAAATGTTGCGGCGAAAATTCCAATCGCTAAACCAAGGCGAAGCGCAGATAGATCTGTCTGATTAGTAATCGTGAGTCGAACCAACAGGTATGCAACAAGAGCAGACACAAAACTGGCAGCAACCACTCGCACCATCAGTCTTAAGTGCCCATTTCCTCGTATCTCAGGTACTCGTTTACCAACCCGGAGCCAAGTTAGGCCACAGGTGATCGCATAGGCAATGGAGTAACCCAGAGCTAAACCGGCGACCTGCAACCCTTCTGGCAAAAGGCTGAATAGCGCAAGCCCGATAAGTATGTGGAGCGCGTTAAATCCAAGATTGATCATGAAAGGAGTCTTGGTATTTTCCTGAGCGTAATAACTGCGCAGCAAAACATAAAACAACGAAAACGCAGGCAGGCCTAACGCGAACATCGAAGCAACCGCACCTAACGCAGCACCTTGCGCGGCTGATGAAGCTCCGTAGCCATAAAGCAGCGCACCGATCCATGGACCAGTTGCTATCAAAAAGACGGCGCTTGGAATTATCAGCGCAGTTACTATGTGCAGCGACGCCGATAACTCGCCACCAAATGCTGACAAATCTTTATCGTGTGCCTGCCTACTTAATCGCGGTAACAAAGCAGTGATAACTGAAACCGTAATGATTGAGTGCGGCAACATCATCATGAGTTGCCCTTTTTGATATGAAGTGAATCCAACTGCAACAGTGCCAGGATCTCCAGAGACCAACGCATTTGCCAGAGTAGTGAGATTTGAAACCATCAAGAAAGTTATTTGATTTACTAATACAAAACCAATTGTCCACTTTGCAAGATTTCCAACTTTGCCATTACCAACACCTTTGAAATTAAAGTTTGGTCGAAAGCGATATCCAGCTTTGCTAAGTGCAGGAATCAAAATCAGTGCTTGCGCCATAACGCCCAAGGTTGTTCCAAACCCAAGCAAATTCAATTGCGAAGACGTTACTGAGCTGGCGGTCGGTACAGCCGTCATTAACGAAATAAAGATTGCTGCAGTAGCAATCACGATTATGTTGTTCACGATAGGCGCATACATTGGAAGTGAAAAAGAATTACGTGAATTCAAGATCTGCGAAGCTAACGTATAAATTCCATAAAAGAAAATCTGTGGCAGGCACCAACGGGCGAACATGGTTGCAACATCAAATTCTTCTGGCGTCCAAAGTCTGGTTGCATACAAATGCACAATTAAGCCAGCGATTAAAACTGTAAGAACAACTATTGCTAGAAGCACTAACCCAACAAGCGTTAACAATTGATCGGTGAATTGCTTACCTTGATCATCATCATCTTCCATGTGACGAACCAGTGCTGGAATAAACACGGCGTTGATTGCGCCACCAGCAATCAGAATATAAATAATGTTCGGAATGCTGTTTGCTACCGAATAGGTATCTGAGAAAACTCCGGTACCGATTGCAGCAACCAAGGCAATGTCTCGGAAAACCCCAGTGATCCGGCTAGCTAGCGTGCCAGCAGCCATCCCAGAGGTTTGCCCGATAAATGATGACACTGTCTTCTCAAACCACCTGTTCGTGAACTAGCGTGCTGTTTCTATTGAACGCTGATCTTTTCTTCGCTTCACAAAATTGCTCAGAGCCAGCAGAACCAATAATCCAAAGGCTCCCCACACCAGAGTACGGGCGAACTGACTGTATGCGGCTGAAGAGATTTGGATATTTTCTACTTCACCAAATCGCTCCCCGTTAGGTGCAATCAACTGAGCCTGCACGTCAACAACGCCAGCGCCCACCAAAGTGATTGCAACTGGAACAGTGATGCGTTGACCACTATCTACTTGGATAACACCAGTTGGTTGGGCAGAAAACCGTGATGTAGCAGTGCTGGTTAAGTCAATACTTACCGATACGGCACTGTCACTCTCATTGACGATCGTGATTGGGATTTCTGAGTTTTCTTCAGGTGTGGTAATTCTGCCGGATGCCTGGATGCTAACTGCATTCAAATATTCATTAAGCAGTGAGATGTTTTCAGTTAGGTATTCAGTGGCGCGCGCGTTACTCGGCCAGAGCTCTGAGTATCCCAATATCCGCGCAGCCGTAAACCCGGCGGCCAACTCTTGATCGTCGTAAAGCGCAGACACACTCTCGGTATTTACTTTTAAGTTTTGGGCTTGGCGAACTAAAGCCCGACTAAAGTCCGCGGAATCTGCTGATTGAGTTGCAACATAGTTTTCAGTGGGCGCAGTTGCAGCAACTAGATCTAGCGTCGTTAACTGCATCCAGTTGTGATCACTTAGCACCGAGAGCAATGCAGAAAGTCGCTCATTCGATATTTTCCACTTAGTTGGCGCCAACACAATTACGGTACGAGCGCTTTGCGGTGACTCTGCGGTCATCATGCCAATTTCACTTTTGATACAGGTGATAGCGGCGAAGAAGCTAGCATCATCTTTATCTGCAGTAGTTAAGCAGCTAGATGCACCTAAGTCATGAACTAAGACTGGGTTGGAAGCTGAAGTAACTACAGCAGAAGTTGTTTCGCGCTCGTTCCCGCGGAGAAAGTCATTTGAAACTATAGAGCGAACACCTTGCTGATTTAATAGTGAAACTGTTTCGCGATCTGCAATTCCTTGAGCCGGTGCATAAAAAACTTGTCGATCGCCAGACAGCAATCGGGTTTGGTTAATTGCATCGGCTAGGCCATCTTGTTGATCTGCCCGAACTAATGCCGTTAAGTCAGCGTGGCCATATGGCAACATTGCAGTTGTTGGAGCTAACCCAGAAAGTGCTGCTCGAAGTTTTTCAGGAACATCGGAGTCTGCAACTTTTTCAAGTTGATCCAACCAGGGAAGCAAAGCTGAGTCTTGTAGCCAAGAAACCTTGGTCGGATCTTGATTGATGATTAAGTTGGTCAGTCTCTTGGCTTCAGCTAAATCCTTCTTCTGATCTGTGATCTCATCGTTTGCCAAGTGGGTATTCAAAGTTGTTAATGGAATTACTAAAGAGACATTTGTCGGTTTGATATCTGAATTAAAAAACCAGGGCGTAGTAATCACAGTCGCTTTATTGGCCGTGGCTAGGTCTGGCTTAACCCCAAAGCCATAAACCCCGGAAGCATTGTCACCCAATACTTGTTCGCCACGAAATGTGATTTGCCAATTCTTGCTGACTCCAGGCGCAATGTTTCGCAAGATTGCCGAAATGTCAGAAGGAATCAACTCAGTTGCGCTGGTTGGATCTGCAAGAAGCTCAGCTAATTCACCACGAGATTTAATCGACGGGGTAGAAACCAGGTTTAGTTCGAGTTTGGAAATTGTTTGACTCGAAGTATTCGTGAAAGTTCCCTTCAAAGAAACAACGTGGTTGTTACTTAAAGTTCCACCAGAATCAGCAACCGCTGAAATATTCAACCCAGTTATGTTGACTGAATCTCCCTCGGCTGCGTTTGAAGATGCAACGGGAATACTCAGAAGCCCAATTCCAAGACCGACCATCGCGAAAACTGATGTGACGCGGGAGTATCCAAGTCGAATCGGCCTCAATTTTGGCGCAGATTCGAATACTCGTTGAGGGCTCACCACCTAAGAATACCTACAAATATTGGACTTTTCGTAATTACATCTAGGCTAGGTGAAGTTATGAACAACTCATCGCCACAAGCAATTGCAGCCGGAGCAGTCACTGCTGCTCTGAGCCAGATGCCTGATGTGATGGAACTTGCCCAGTTGTTTAAAGCTGCAGGATTTGAGTTTGCAATTGTCGGTGGTCCGGTACGGGACTTGATACTGAATCGCGAAATAACCGATCTAGATTTCACAACGAACGCACAGCCGGAACAAATCCTTAATTTAGTTACCCCATGGGCTGACACTGTTTGGGATATTGGAATTGCGTTTGGCACTGTAGGTGCCCGCCGGAAAGATTTCCAGGTAGAGATTACAACTTACCGATCAGAAATCTATAACGATGAAAGTCGTAAACCTGAAGTAACTTTTGGAACTTCGTTAAACGATGACTTGATTCGCCGTGACTTCACAATCAATGCAATGGCAGTCAGATTGCCCGAACTAACTTTCGTTGATCCATTTGGTGGCGTTGATGATTTAAGTAAACGAGTTATTCGCACGCCTCGCGAACCAGAACTATCTTTTTCCGATGACCCGTTGCGCATGATGCGAGCCGCTCGCTTTGCAAGTCAATTAGGTTTCACTCCGGTCGTTGACGTTCTTTTAGCAGCAACTGAAATGTCAGATCGAATAAAGATTGTTTCCGCGGAAAGAGTACGAGACGAATTTAGCAAATTGATTATGGGAGCTCAGCCCACACTTGGTCTTGAAATTCTTGAAGGCACAAAACTTGCAGAACATGTGATTCCTGAGTTACCTGCTCTGCAACTTGAAATTGATGAGCACCATAAACACAAAGACGTATACGAACACAGCCTGATAGTTCTGCAACAGGCAATTGATTTGGAAACTTCGCATGAACCAAACTGCGAACCAGACTTAGTTCTGCGCTTGGCTGCATTGCTGCACGATATTGGCAAGCCAAAAACGCGTCGCTTTGAATCAGGTGGTGGTGTTAGTTTTCATCACCATGAAGTAGTTGGCGCAAAAATTGCCCGGAAACGATTGACGGCAATGCGTTACCCAGGCGACGTAATTGATTCAGTATGCAAACTTACAGAACTGCATTTGCGGTTTCACGGTTATGGCCAAGGGCAATGGACAGATTCGGCAGTTAGACGTTATGTGAGGGATGCCGGTGATGAATTGTCGCGCCTGCATAAGTTAACTCGAGCTGATTGCACTACGAGAAATCCACGACGCGCTGCAATACTTTCAGCAACTTATGACGATCTCGAAGAGCGAATTGCAACCTTGGCGCAGCAAGAAGAATTAAATTCGATCCGACCTGACCTAGACGGTAATGACATTATGGAAATTTTGAATGTGCCGTCTGGACCGATGATCGGAAAGGCTTACAACCACTTGTTAAATGTTCGCTTGGATGAAGGTCCATTAACTCGCGAGCAAGCTATTGAGCGACTTACTGTTTGGTGGAATGCGCAGTCTAAAAACGACTAGTTGTTGGCGCGATACTTGCGAAGCAGGAAGATTGCCAAACCAGTGCTGCAACTTAGTAACGCAACGGAGTACGCAGTTCCAACGTTAACGTCATCTCTAATTCCGGCGATTAGCGCGTAAGTTGTAATTCCCAAGACCAAAGCTACGTTGATCATCATGTCGAAAATTGAAAAAACTCGACCGCGATGAGCATCATCTATAGTTCGCTGAATCGTAGTGTCGGCATTGATCTTTAGCAGTTGTCCTGCAAAACCAAGTGATGCAGCTGTGGCACAAACCGCAACTAAAGTCCCTGATTGATATCCAACAAAGGTCACCACGACGCTAACTGCAGTTGCAATTGCCATGGCAGCAATCAAATGAACTTGGCGATGCGGTGCGACAGCTGTTGTGGACTTTTCACTACGGTCGCTAAGTAAGAAGGTGCTCAAGATCGCAGCCGTGAATGCGCCAAGCGCAGCAGCACCTGCACACAATCCGAAATACAGCACGGCTTCATCAGCTGTGTTGTTAACACTCCACGAGTTTCTAGAAAGTAACAACGCATGAACTGTTAAGGCTCCGAATGCCCATCTTTGAAATGAAACAGCAACCATGCTGCTTAGTGTTCTTCCCGAACGCAGCATGTACCTAAATCCTGCAGCTAAACCAGACAGCGCATTTCGAAATTCATCGCGCATTGCAGATTCAACAAGATGGGGACCGAGTACATCTTTTGGCGTGATGCGAAGTGCAATCAATGAAGCTATGCCTGCAAATACTGATCCCAGAATTACTAACCCAGCATTTACTGAATCTGAGTTAGCCAAAATGTTTTGAGTCGCGATGCCCAGTGCAGCAGCTAGTGATGCGGCGGTAGTTCCCAATGTTGGAAAAAGTGCATTAGCCGGAACTAAATCATCGCCGTCAACGACATGTGGCAGGGACGCCGACAGCGCAGCTTGCACGAATCGGTTCAGACCCAAACTGACAAGCACCAAAATTGCTAACAGAGTATTGGCGGCATGACCGGTGATCACAATTGCGATTGCGACCATCGTGACTATTCGTAACCAGTTAGCTCGAATCAAAATAGTGCGGCGGGACCAACGATCAATGAAGACTCCGACAAACGGACCAATCACTGAATATGGCAACAACAGAATTCCAAACGCCAACGCAATCTTTCTCGGGTCTGATTCACGTTGTGGCGAAAACAAAACAAAGGTGGCTAATGCAGTTTGCAACAGACCATCACCGGCCTGGCCAAAAATTCGTACACCAAGTAACTCACGTGCATTTGCATGCCGCAAAACTGAGAACGATTTAACACTTGGTCGATTCACTTAAAACACGTTACCTCTAGATTCGGTGAATTGTCGTTACTCGCAGGCAAACATCAAATTACAAACACTAAGGGCCCCTAGTTAAACCAGGAGCCCTTAGTTAAGGAGGCCGCTTTTGTGTTATTCACACCCGTAGCGAAACGGTTATTGCAATTTAGTTATTGGTAATTACTTACCAGCAGTTACTTACCAGCAATGAAGTCTTCAACTTCTTGACGGCACTTGGTGTCGTCGTACTGAACTGGTGGGCTCTTCATGAAGTAGCTTGAAGCGCTCAAGATTGGTCCACCGATGCCACGATCCTTTGCAATCTTGCAAGCACGAATCGCATCGATGATTACACCAGCAGAGTTTGGTGAATCCCAAACTTCCAACTTGTATTCAAGACTCAATGGCACATCGCCGAATGCGCGTCCTTCAAGTCGAACGAATGCCCATTTACGATCATCAAGCCAAGCTACGTAATCACTTGGGCCGATGTGAACATTGCGTGGATCGATCTTGTCGCGCAACTGGGAAGTTACCGACTGAGTCTTGGAAATCTTCTTTGATTCCAGACGATCACGTTCAAGCATGTTCATGAAGTCCATGTTGCCGCCAACATTTAGTTGGTAAGTGCGGTCAACAGTTACGCCACGATCTTCAAATAGTTTTGCAAGCACGCGGTGGGTGATTGTGGCACCGACCTGGCTCTTGATGTCATCGCCAACAATTGGCACGCCAGCAGCAGTGAACTTGTCAGCCCACTCTTTAGTACCGGCAATGAAAACTGGTAACGCGTTAACGAAGCCAACGCCAGCATCAATTGCGCACTGTGCGTAGAACTTAGCTGCCGCTTCGGAGCCAACTGGCAGGTAGCACACCATTACATCAACGTTTGCATCTTTGAGTGCCTTAACGACATCAACCGGTGTCTCATCAGATTCAACAACCATGTCACGGTAATACTTACCAAGACCGTCATAGGTATGACCGCGAAGAACTGTGATTCCGGTTGGCGGAACATCTGAGAATTTAATGGTGTTGTTCTCGCTGGCAAAAATCGCAGCCGAAAGATCCTGGGCAACTTTCTTTGCATCAACGTCGAATGCAGCAACGAACTTCACGTCTTTAACGTGGTAGGCACCGAACTGCACGTGCATAAGTCCGGGAACTGATGCTTTTGGATCAGCGTCTTTGTAATACTCAACGCCCTGTACCAGCGATGATGCGCAGTTTCCTACGCCAACGATCGCTACTCTAACTTCACTCACTGTAAGCCTCCTAGTTGTCAGTGAATATTTCTTGCGGTCTTACTTCTTATTAACTTGCGAGGTTTGAGGATTACCGCTACCTGCGGCGCCTTGCTCTCGCGAGATAAGTTCATTTAGCCAGCGCACTTCACGTTCAAGTGCATCTAAGCCATGTTGTTGAAGTTCCAATGTGTAAGAGTCCAAACGTTCCCGGCCCTTAGACAAATTTGTTTGAAGGTTTGCTAATCGGTCTTCGACACGACTACGACGACCCTGCAGAATGTGAATTCGAGTACTTACATCGGTTTGTCCAAACAACGACATACGAACTGCAAAAGTGTCGTCATCCCAAGCACCTGGTCCGCTGTCCGCAACCATGGCATTGAAGTGAGCAGTTCCAGCTTCAGTTAACGCGTATGTGATGCGGGCGCGCTTTGGATATTTACCAGTGCCAACTTCGTCTTGTTCGACAAGTAGGCCACGTTCAACTAATGACTTAAGAGCTGGGTACAAAGCGCCGTAGGAAATTGTGCTGAAAAGACCAAGTACCGAAATCAAACGCTTGCGAAGTTCATAACCGTGCTGTGGCGTTTCAGCGAGCACACCAAGGATTGCCAGCTCTAGAGCAGCAGATCTTTTGGCCACAGCGATTCCAAACCTTTAAAAATAGGATATTTAGATGTATCAAATTGATACATCTAAAGGATACAGTCTGGGCGGGCGCGAGCAAATTGGCGACCCCGATTTCCTCAATTGGCTAGGAATTGCGGGGATTTTCGGCAGATCTGCCTAATCTCACCCCCGCCCTATCCCTTCAGCGGCCATAAGGTTGTCAGGTGAGTAGGCCAGGATCGCATCAAAGTATCTCCGGCATCCGAGCTGGCGGTGTCAGCTCCGAGCCACCTCGCCCAATTCCATATCCGGCCGAGGACGTTGCCGATCCAGTTCGCCCACGTCATGTTTTGGACTATGTCCTGGCGCGGCGAGCAGTTCTTGAGCAAATCAAACACGATGCATTGTTGCGAGAACAAGTGTGTGATGCTGATCCGTATTTATTGCGAGCAGCAAAACATCACGGAGAACAGACCGAACGCGTGTGTCCAATGTGCGCCAAGAGCGAACTAGTTCACGTGACATATATCTTTGGTGACGATCTTGGCTATTTGTCAGGGAGAGTTAAAACCACAGGCGAATTAAAGGTTTTAGCCTATGAGTATGGACATTTTCGGGTCTATGTTGTCGAAGTTTGTAAGTTATGCGGCTGGAATCATCTTCACATGTCATATGTATTAGGTGATGGCGCGCCTCGGACTCCACCGCGCGAGCCTAGAGATGTGTTGAAATAGAGGAATGGCAAACTATCCCCGCAAAGATAAGCGCGGGTTGATGCGTTTCATCCCATCAATAAAGCAACTACTAACCCTGGCTTTTTTGGGATTTGGTGTTGCAGTAATCACGCTGGCAATCTCAGTTCGATTGATTTCAGTTCCGCAAGCCAGCGAGATCTCAACTGCCCAAACCACAATCTTGTATTACGACGATGGTGTTACCGAACTTGGTCGACTTGGGGAAGCTAACCGAGTATCTGTGGAATTTGATCAAATCCCGCTGCAAACTCAGCAAGCCATGTTGGCAGCCGAAGACCGAGAATTTTATGAACACGGCGGCTTTTCAATTCGGGGCATTTCGCGTGCAGTATTTACCAATTTGCTGGGTGCATCGGGAGTCGCGGGCGGCTCGACCATCACTCAGCAATATGCAAAAAACGCTTACCTTACTCAGGAACGTACGATCACCAGAAAGTTACGTGAGTTAGTTCTCTCAATCAAACTTGAAACTGTTGTTAGCAAAGACCAAATTCTTCAGGACTACTTAAACACGATTTACTTTGGTCGTGGTGCTTATGGAATTGAAACTGCAGCCAATCAATATTTTGGCAAAAGCGTAAGCCAACTAGATGTGTCTGAGTCTGCGGTGCTCGCGGCAATCGTGCAAGCACCCAACGGACTTTCACCAGAAGAAAACCTTGATGGTTTAACAGCTCGCTGGAATTACGTACTTGATGGCATGGTTACAAAAAATTGGATTTCGCAAGAAGAAAGAAGTTCAATAACTTTCCCCGCAATCAAACCTTACGAACAAATCAATGCCTTTGGTGGTCCTCAAGGACACCTAGTTGAACAAGTTCGTCAAACTATGTATGACAACGGAATCACAGAAGATCAAATCAACTTACTTGGGTTACGCGTTGTTACAACGTTTAACAAAGTGGCACAGGATGCCATGATTGCAGCAGTCAATGAACAAGCACCAACTGAAAACATTGAAGGTTTGCGCATTGGTGTTGCTTCTGTCCGTCCTGAAACCGGCGAAGTTGTTGCAATGTATGGCGGCGCCGATTACTTGGAAAATCAATTCAATAATGCAACACAAATGATTGGACAGGCCGGATCAACTTTCAAACCGTTCGCACTTGCTGCAGGTTTAGAAAATGATGTAACTCTTGCCACGACATTTAGCGGCAAGAACAAAACCATGGTCGGTACTTACGAAGTAGTCAATTATGGCGATAAATCATTTGGTGATCGCATCACAATGCTGAAGGCGACTGAGAACTCAGTTAACTCAGCTTACGTAGAGCTAGCTAACACAGTTGGCTTGGAAACCGTTTTCAATGCCGCAAAGCGTGCTGGAATTCCAGCCGATGCTGTTGGTATGGAACCTAACTTAGCTTTCACACTTGGAACAACAAGCCCGCATGTTGTTGACATTGCAGCTGCGTATGCAACTTTTGCCTCTCGTGGACTGCAGGTTGCGCCTTCATATATTCGATCGATCACAACTGGCTCGGGCGAAATCCTTTACAAACTAAATCCAAAACCAGTCCAAGCTTTTAGTACTGACATTGCCGACACGGTTAACTACGCACTTCAAAAAGTTGTTGAAGTTGGAACTGGCAAAGCGGCTAAAGCACTTGGTCGTCCGGTAGCTGGCAAGACTGGAACGACAAACGACAACAAGTCTGCGTTGTTTGCTGGTTACACACCAGAGCTGGCAACGGCAGTGATGTTTGTAAAAGATGGTCCAGATGGTCAGCCGATGACATTGTCAGGAACTGGCGGTATGCGTTCCGTTACCGGCGGTTCTTACCCAGCTCGAATCTTCACCGCATACATGAAGGGCGCATTGAAGGATTTACCAGTACAGAAATTTGCTGAACTTCCTTCTGGTCAGCCAAATGGAGCTAACCCAACAGATAGCCCATCCGCATCTGCGGTTCCTACAATCGCGCCAGTAGATCCGGCAGCTCCAGTAGTAGCAGTTACCGTGCCAGATGTTCGACGGGCGAAAGTGGCAGATGCAACCGCAGTATTACAAGGCTTGGGCTTGTCTGTGGTCTTGGAACTACAACCAGGAGCGGTATCAACTTCGCAGCTTTATGTTGTTGATCAATTGCCAGCAAGTACGACAGTGGTCAACTCTGGAAGCGCAGTCACGTTAAAGGTAGTTAACGTCTTACCGTAGTTGGGTTTTAATCGAGCCCTAGAATGTTATCGAAAATTGATGTGGTGTTTCGAACATTGCAATTCAAACTATCTCCAACGGAAATTGTCATGTCGTTACTCCAAAGCATCGAAACTTGCATATGCGGTGGTTCAACAAAATCTAAGTTCTTACCGTTGTAACTAAACGGTGATCGGACTTTGCCGATTGCTTGTGAAAAACCTTCAGCAATCGCAACACCTTTTTTGCGCAGCGAGCTGGCATTTGTTGGCGCAGCCATTGCAACCCCATGTGCCGTGCCACCACTCACAATTACTAAACGTTTATTGTTACCAGTTTCAGTTTGTTGGTAACCAACAGTTTGCTTATGGGTAATCTCGTGAATCTGCAACACAGTTCCGACTGCTTGTAACGCACTTGGTTCACCAAGCCACAACTTAGTTCCAACTCGTACTTCTATCGCTAGATCAAAGTTGTAACTTTGCATCATCTTCTTTAGAGACTTAACTTGATCATCAGTTACATGAGACAGGCTCAGGTGTTTTGGTAATGAAAACTTGGTAGCTAACTCTTGATATAAAACCATCCAGTTCCAGGTCTCAGTCATACTTTTCGAAAGCGTTGCGCCATTAAAGGCCGAAGAAATTTCTATCGTGGCATCTACCTTGGTAGCAGGCTGAACTATTGGTAAGTGAAGCGACAGACCCAAAACATTTAAGTCACTAAAGTTTGCAATCGATTGCATGTCATGATGCAGAATTCCAAAACGTGAAAGTGAAGTTTTGCCTTCAAGATAAATATTTTTCGCACCCGCTGATCTCACGGCAGCCAAGTCAACGTTGCTTACGGTAACAATGATTCGATCCGCATTGTGTTCTAAGTGCGTTCGCCATTGGGCAACTGCGGAAGTATCGCTTGAGTTAAATGGCTCAAGAACTAAAATTTCACCTGCAAAGTCAGCAAGTGATTGTCCCAACTCCCAGACCGTACCAATTGCAATCCGATTAGAACCTAAGCGAGCAGCTTCACTAGCAAGCAGACCTCGACCGAAACCATAACCATTGCCCTTGATGACTGGAACAAGTTCCGCGCCGGCTGTGGCATAAGCGTTCATTACCGAAACTAGATGGCCCCGAAACTTCGTAGCATTTACGTTTAATGAAAATGTCATGCGTTATCTCCGCCTAGACATGTAGGCATCAAAAGCTTTGGCCCACAGTGGCGAAAGTACATAATCCCATTCACCCACATATTCTTGCGCGTACCCGCCAGTTCCGAGCTTGAATTGAATTAATCCGAATAAATGATTGTTGGAATCCAGGGTGTCCGAGATACCGCGCATGTCATAAATGGCTGCACCCTCACTGAGTGCAATCTTGATCATTTCCCATTGCACGGCATTGCTTGGGCGCAAATCTCTGGCTGCAGTTGTCGATGCACCGTATGAATACCAAGAGTGATTTCCAACTCGAGTCATTGTCGTTGCAGCAATAGCACCATCATGATCTGGATGCGAAGCAATGATCAATGCAATTCGCTCAATGGATTCTTCGCGCATTGCAGTCCACATAGTTTGAAAATATGAAAGTGACCGCGGTGTGAAGTGATCACGTTTAGCAGTTTCTAAATAGCAAGTATGGAAAATCTCTAAATCTGAAATAGTGCCTTGGCGAACCGTAACACCTTCTTTTTCGGCTTTACGAATGTTTCGTCGCCACTGCTGATTAAATCCCTCAAATATTTGTTCTTCAGTTTTTCCGGCCAGATCAATTTGGAAAACATAACGAGGTTGGTAATCACCAAACCCCGAAGCTTCAGCTTTACGTTGCTTCCAACCCATTGCCTTCAACTGACTTAGTAATGCTATACCTGATTGATTTACTTCGTCAGGTGCAACTTCGCCAATTACTTTTACGCTCTCGTCTGCGATGACAGACTTCAAAGTTTCGGCGTGCCAACGTCGAACCCAAGTGTGTGGACCCATTTTGATTTGAAAGACGCCGCGATCTTTGGCAAAAACTACCAACGCTTTAAGCGCTCGTTCGACATCGTTACTGTTTGCCCAATTTAGATCTGGGCCTTCAGGAAGATATGCAAGATACTTTTCTACTTTGGGAACTTTGCGCAACAGTATTAGTCCAGCGCCAACAAGCTCGTCACCAGCAAACCAACCCAATGACTGCGATGTCCAGCCAGCTTTGGTTTTACCCCAGGCCGGAGTTTGCAAAAAAGACACAGAAGAACGACCTGCGATGTAAGACAGGTGCTTCTCGGAACTTATTTGGCGAACCTGCACGTATTCAATCTACCTAGAGTTATGGGTGTCTAACGGGATTTAGATTTACAGCGACTTACGCAATAGTTCTAAATCGTCCGCCACACCTTCAAATGGAGTTTCTAAAACGATCGGAGCCTTTGCAGTTTTTAGGCAATTGATTATGTTGTCCATACCAATGGAACCCTCACCAAGATTTGCATGTCGGTCAGCACCGGAATCAAACGAATCACGACTGTCGTTGCAATGAATCAAGTCAATGCGCCCAGTGATTCCCAAAATTGTGTCAGCAAGTTGTCCCATGTCGATTCCACCCGCGTGGGCATGACAAGTGTCTAAACAGAATCCAACGCCAGTATCGCCAACTGCGCCCCAAAGACCCTTGATGGATTCCAGTCGACGAGCCATGGAGTTTTTACCACCAGCAGTGTTTTCAATCAGCACGGGAACTTTCATATCTAATTGAGCTAAGGCTTTAACCCAGTTATCAATTCCAGCTTGTGGGTCATCGCCATCAGTTACGTGGCCGCCGTGAACAATTACAGCCTTAGCTCCCACTGCCGCCGCCGCGTCAACATCAGTTTGAAGTAACTTGCGACTTGGGATTCGCACCTTGTTATTAGTAGTAGCGACATTAATGATGTATCTGGCGTGAACGTAGATACCAATCCCTGCTGCTTCGGAACTGGCCTTTAGCCCCTCGGCTCCATCAGCATGGGGAAAAATCGAGCCTTTCCAGCCTTGGGGATCTGCCAAAAAGATCTGAATATGGTCTAACCCCAGCTCCTTGGCTTTGGCGATGGGATCATCGCCTCCAACGTGCGACCCAATTGCTAGATTTCCCATAAATTAAGGGTACTTGGCAGGTTCGAGCCTGGCTTTCCCGCCCAATCTAAACTCCAGTTTTACCCCAGCCGGCCCTGTGCACAAGGTTTTTGGGGCCAGCAAAAATGCCCTAGACTAAAGGTTCTTGATCCCTCCTGCCACGGAAAGACCGTGGCCGATTAGTCCACAGGAGGTGGGTATCAGTATGCGTCACTACGAAGTTGTAGTAATTCTCGATCCCGAGCTCGAAGAGCGAACAGTTGCACCATCACTTGATGCGTTTCTAAACGTAGTCAAGACCGATGGCGGCACAGTTGGCAAAGTCGATATCTGGGGTCGTCGCCGTTTGGCTTACGAAATCAATAAAAAGGGTGAAGGTATCTACGCCCTGCTAGACATCAATTGCTCACCAGCAGCAGTTGCCGAACTCGATCGTCAGTTGGGACTTAATGAATCAGTGCTTCGCACTAAAGTCATGCGTCTCGACGTGAAGTAGTAGTCATGGCACAAGGAGACGTAGTAGTAACAGTTATTGGAAACCTAACCGGTGACCCAGAACTGCGCTTTACTCCAAATGGCCAAGCTGTCGCATCATTCACAGTTGCTTCAACAACTCGAATGCTCGACAAGGCGACCAATGAATGGAAAGACGGAGACACTCTGTTTTTGCGTTGCAGCGTCTGGCGTCAATACGCCGAGAACGTAGCCGAATCTCTAACAAAGGGAACTCGCGTTATTGTTACCGGCCGTTTGAAGCAGCGTTCATATGAAACTAAAGAAGGCGAAAAGCGCACTGTAGTTGAAATGGATGTCGATGACGTCGGTCCAGCTCTACGTAACGCCACTGCAAAAGTTAATCGTGTTGCACGTACGGACAGCGGTTACAACGGCGGTGGAGCAGCAGCACCATCCGAAGATCCTTGGGCAGCACCAGCGCCTGCAGGAGACGAACCTCCGTTCTAACGAACGATCCCATCCAACTCAACATTTGTTGAACAACCATTCCGGATAGAACCGGGCTTCCTAAGGAGCACCACAATGGCAAAGCCACCAATTAAGAAATTCAAGCCTAAGGTATGTGCATTCTGCGGTAAAAATGCTGCAGCAATTGACTACAAAGATATTCCAACCTTGCGCAAGTTCATTTCTGATCGCGGCAAGATTCGCGCCCGTCGAGTAACAGGTAACTGCACTCAGCACCAGCGCGATATCGCCAACGCAGTAAAGAACGCACGCGAGATTGCATTACTTCCATACACATCAACAGCGCGATAAGGAGAGATGACCAATGAAACTTATTTTGACTCAAGAAGTCACCGGCCTTGGTAGTGCAGGCGATGTTGTAGATGTAAAGCCAGGATTTGGCCGTAACTTTTTAGTACCACAGGGTCTTGCAACTGCATGGACTCGTGGCGGCGAAAAGCAGGTCACTCAGATCAAGCGCGCACGCAACAAGCGTTCAGTTCGCGACCTAGATCACGCATTGGAAATCAAAGCTGCTCTTGAAGCTGCTCCAATTGTGATCTCAGCTCGTGCTGGCAGTGAAGGACGCCTATTTGGTTCCGTCACTGTTGGAGACATTGCTTCATCAATCCGCGTTGTTGACGTTGATAAGCGCAAGATTGTTCTTGCCTCACCAATCAAAACAGCCGGACGTCATGAAATCACAGTTCGCCTACATGCAGATGTATTGGCAACCGTTGCTCTTGATGTACGAGGCAGCAAGAAGTAATAAACCTTTATCAAGAATGCCCACGATTCGTCGTGGGCATTCTTGTATTCGCTGGATAACTAAAGTTGTGCGAGAATTAAGTCATGACTTCAACAATGACTTTGCATACTAACCACGGCGATATCAACATCAACATTTTTGATAACCACGCACCAAAGACTGTAAAAAACATTCTTGGCTTAGCCGATGGCTCAGTTGAATGGACACATCCAGCAACTGGTCAAAAATCAAATGATCCGCTTTACAACGGAACCATTTTCCATCGCATCATCCCTGGCTTCATGATTCAAGCTGGCGATCCACTTGGTCAAGGCACCGGTGGCCCAGGCTTTAAGTTCGAAGACGAACCACACCCAGAATTAGTTTTTGATCGCCCATACCTACTTGCTATGGCAAACGCTGGGCCAAACACAAATGGTTCTCAGTTCTTCATCACAGTTGCCCCAACAACTTGGTTGAACTTCAAGCACACCATCTTTGGTGAAGTTGCAGATCAAGCTGGTCGCGATGTTGTCGATGCAATTGCAAACGTGCCAACTGGACAAATGGATCGTCCAGTTAATGATGTAGTAATCGAAAGCGTTACTGTTTCTCGAGGTTAAGCGTGGACAACACTTGTTTCCGCCATACCGATAGCGAGGCATATGTATCTTGCGGTCGTTGTGATCGCAAGATTTGTCCCGACTGCATGATCAATGCACCAGTTGGTTTCCAATGTCCAGAGTGTGTTGCAAATACACAGGTCGCATTACCAAAAACTAGATTCGGTGGATCATTTAATACGGTTCCAAAAGTTACGCGTGCGATTCTAATTACCTGCATCAGCATCTTTGTACTGTCGTTGCTGTTAGGTAGTTTCGCGCTAGCTTTCGGAATGATTCCAGCAGCCATTGCACAAGGTGAGTGGTGGCGCTTACTAACTTCGACTTTGTTACACGGCAGCATCTTGCATTTGTTGTTTAACATGTATGCGCTGTATTGGTTAGGTCCACAACTTGAGCGTTCACTCGGGCATGTGCGATTTGCAGCGTTGTACATCTTGTCGGCACTTGGTGGATCAGTAGCGTCTTATTGGTTCTCGGATTTGCGAACTGTGTCTGTGGGCGCGAGTGGGGCAATCTTTGGATTGATCACGGCGACCATTGTGATCGGTCGTGAAATGCGTACCGACGTTTCTCAACTTGTAGTGCTGCTGGGACTAAACGTCGTAATCGGTTTCTTGCAACCAGGAATAGATTGGCGGGCACACTTCGGTGGGGCAGTCACTGGCGCGGCAATCGCCTTCATCTACACCAAGGGCAACCGATTGAATCGGGATCGAATCCACCGAGCTGGGTTAGCTGGAATTTTTGTCTTTTTGGTCTTGGCTACCTTGGCTAGAAATGCCCAAGTTTCTGCCTTGATCGGCCTGTAACTCTTTTTTGATTCTTTGAAGTCTCAGGTTTGCGGGTAAGGTTTAACTATGCCTAAGTCAAAGTCCCGCAAATCAAAAGAGCCCGCCTACACACCACCTCCGGCTAAAACGCCAGAGACCTTCAAGGTAGGAAATCCAGTTTGGCTTGCCCCAGTAATGGTGACAATGTTCATCTTGGGACTGCTGTGGATAGTGGTGTTCTACCTAATTGGTAGCCAGGTGCCACTTATGTCCGATTTGGGCAACTTAACTAACGTACTTATTGGCTTTGCCCTTATTGGCATTGGTTTTGCCCTCGCCACTCGCTGGAAGTAAATGACATGGGTGTAATTCCTCCCCAGCGGTGGATAACCCTGTGGATAAGCATATGAGAAGTTTCTCCAAGCGAACCAAAACCACCCTGGTAACTGGGGCCGCAGCCCTGGCTGGCTTTCTATTTGTGGCTAGCGGAATTACCGCAGATGGCACCAATCTACGAACCGGCGGACTGGAAGATCTTCGCAGCTTGGTTTTGGACCGGGCCGACAAAGTTGGTGTCCTGCAATCTGAAGTGGACACTTTGGCAACTGAGGTAAATGAGTTATCAATTACCCGAGTCGATCCAGCTTTAAGTTCCCAAATTACTCAACTCGAACTAGTCACCGGCCTAACTCCAGTTTCAGGTTCGGCGCTGCGCATTTCACTCGATGATGCGCCGCGCGAACCAGGAGTTCCATTACCAAGTGGAGTAGTGCCTGACGATTTAGTTGTGCACCAACAAGATGTGCAAAGTGTTGTTAATGCAATGTGGCGCGGTGGCGCAACTGCAGTGCAAGTAATGGATCAACGCATTATTAGTACCTCTGCAATTCGATGCGTAGGCAACACACTCTTATTGCAAGGTCGGGTTTACTCACCACCGTTTGTAGTCACTGCAGTAGGAAACACAACTGAGTTACAACGAGCATTAACTGATGAGCCAGGGGTTTCGCTATATCGCGAATATGTAGAACGATTTAATCTTGGTTGGGATGTTTCAATTTTGAATCAAACCACGATTCCGGCTTGGCAAGGTTCGATCGAACAGCAATAGCTAATTTGGAATTACGGGTTGTAATCCTTGCGCTAAGTTTCGGGCATCTAAGTCGCCACATCGAACTAACCACTCGGCCAACATTTTGTGGCCACCTTCAGTCAGTACTGATTCAGGATGAAATTGCACACCTTCGATATCAAACTCTTTATGTCGAAGTGACATGATTACGCCGTCTTCTGTTTCACTTGTTATTTCTAACTCAGCTGGAACCGTATCCCGTTCGACTGCGAGTGAGTGGTAACGCGTTGCCGTAAATGGTGATGGAAGATCTGCAAGGACACCTTGGTTGTGATGAAATACTTGCGAAGTTTTGCCGTGAAGTAACTCTGGTGCGCGGGAAACTGTTGCTCCGTATGCTTCAGCAATAGCTTGATGACCAAGACAAACTCCAAAGATTGGAACTTGTCCACCCAGTTGTTTTACGATGTCGATGCAAACGCCGGCATCTGTTGGAGTTCCTGGACCCGGTGAAAGCAACACACCGTCGTATTCCCGTGCCTCTGCAACAGTGACTTCATCATTGCGTTTCACATCAACCTTGGCACCAAGCTGAGCTAAATACTGGACAATGTTGTAAACAAAACTGTCGTAGTTGTCAATAACCAGAATGCGAGTCACAGCAGTAAGTCTAAGTGAGTTACGGAGTGGTCACAGTTGGTGATGGCGTCGGCGCGACCACAATAGGCAACTTGGAAACCTTGATTGTTACCGTAGTGCCCTTCAGAGTTACCGCAGCTGCTGCTGGATTTTGCGAGATGACAGTATTTTCCGGCACAGCGCCATTTTCCTCGATGATCACTTCAACTAAGAATCCTGCGTTTAGCAAGGTGTTCTTTGCATCGGTTTGGGTAGCACCAACAACATTTGGCACTGGAACCTTGCCACTTGAAACCGTGATGCTAACCAAAGTTCCAATGTCCACCGCAGTATTAGCAGCAGGTAGTTGCTCGATTACGGTTCCCTCTGGCTTGTCACTGTCTTTAGGCGTCACTTTGCCCAACACAAGTCGAGCTTCAGTAAGAGCCAACCGGGCATCTTCAGTTGAGGCTAGGTCTACCAAATCTGGAACACTCGTCTGATCTTTACCAGCCGAGACAATCAAGTTAACGGCTTGACCCAATTCAATAAGTTCACCGGCAGCTGGATCTTGGCCAATGATTGTTCCCTTTGGCGCATTGTCATCAGCTTGTGGAGTTTGAGTACCAACTACCAAGCCGACATCAGTAAGAGCCAAGGTAGCTTCTTCGACAGTTTGGGATTTCACATTAGGAACAGCCACGGTCTCTGGTCCAGTGTTGAAAAGATTGTCACCAAGCAAAAAGATCAGGGAAGCCGCAAGCACTGTGGCAAATCCAGTAAAGAACCAACGAGCTCGATTGTTGGTTTTCTTGGGCGCAGCAACAGCGACGGTACCTGGGAAACCATCAACAATTGGAATTGCAGTAGTTGGCGCATAGAAAGGAATCGCTTCAGTTGCATGATTCTGTCGAGACACAATCGGCATACCTGCAATTGATCGCTCAACATCACTGCGCATCTCTGCTGCAGTTTGGTATCGATTCGATGGAGACTTTGCGAGCGCACCTAAAGTAATTGAATCTAGGCTGCTTGGAATTGACTTATCTAAAGATGAAGGTGGTTTTGGTGGTTCATTCACATGTTGATATGCAATCGCAACTGGAGAGTCACCATTAAATGGTGTGACGCCAGTGAGAAGTTCGTAAAGTACGCAACCACTTGAATAGATATCACTTCGGGCATCAACTAATTCCCCACGAGCTTGCTCTGGTGATAAGTACTGCGCAGTTCCCATTACGGCACTGGTTGCAGTAACAGAAGTTGCAGCATCGCTCATTGCTCGAGCAATACCAAAGTCCATAACTTTCGAATCACCATTGGTGTTGATCATGATGTTCGCTGGCTTGATGTCACGATGCACAATGCCGTGGCGATGTGCGTAATCAAGTGCAGCAAGCACACCAGCAATAACTTCCAGTGCACGTTCTGGCAAAATTCTTGGACCGTTGTTTAACATGTGACGCAATGTGACGCCATCAACAAATTCCATAACGATGTATGGAACGCTTACTTGATTTGGGCCATCACCAATTAAATCTTCACCGGTGTCGTAAATAGCAACAATGTTCGGATGATTAAGACCAGCTGCTGACTGAGCTTCCCGGCGGAATCGTTCCTGGAACATTGGGTCACGAGCTAAGTCAGGACGCAACACTTTGATCGCAACGCGACGATTCAAACGGCGATCGGTACCTTCATAAACTTCAGCCATACCGCCGCGACCAATTACCTGACCGACGTCGTATCTATCACCGAGTTGCGTGAAGGTGCTCACTTAAGTTCTCCTATGTCATGTCTAGCCCGGTGCCATTTCTAGCTCGGTACTAACTCTTCTATTCTTGCCTATTGCTTTAAAACTGCTCGCATCACGGCTGCTGCGATTGGCGCGGCCAATGAGTTGCCGCTTACCTCGGTTGCGCCGCCGCCATTCTGTAAGACCACTGCAACCGCGACTTTGGATTTGTCACTCGGGGCTAACCCAACAAACCAAGCGTGTGCTGGTTCACCCGGGGCATTTTCGGCAGTACCTGTTTTGCCACCAACGGTTACGCCAGAAATAGCAGCCTTTGTCGCGGTGCCATTCTGAACGACTCCAACCATCATGTCTCGCAAAATCTTGGAATTCTCAACTGACATAGCGCGACCAAATGCTGACGGGTTGGTATTTTGCAACACCGTTAAATCGGGTCCAAGTACTTGGCTAATCAAATAAGGATTCATAACCACACCATCATTGGCAATTCCAGCAGCAACCATTGCCATCTGGAGGGCTGTGGCACGAACATCAAATTGCCCAATCGCACTCATTGCAGTTTGTGGCTTATTTGGATCGACTGGGAATCTGCTGATTGCAGCAGTCATAGGAACTTCAAATTCAGACTCAAACCCAAACTTCTGAGCTTGTTCGCTGATAGCATCCGCGCCCAATTCCATACCGAGCCAAGCAAAGGCAGTGTTACAAGAAATTTCTAATGCAGCTTGCAAAGTGGTGACATCGCCAGGACCACAGGACTTGTCGTTCCAGTTACCAAGTTGCACATCAGTTCCTGGCAAGTTGATTTGTTTTGGTCCAGGCAATTCCGTGTTGGCAACGTAGTTACCAGACTCTAAAGCAGCAGCCGCGGTTACTAACTTGAATGTTGAGCCAGGTGGAAGTGTCATAGCAATTGGACGATTGAGCAGAGGCTGATTGGTATCAGCATTCAACTCTTCATAGTTAGCTTGGATGTCGCCAGCATCATGACTCGAAAGCAAGTTTGGATCAAACGAAGGAGAACTTGCTAAAGCTAAAATCGCCCCCGTCGTTGGATCAATAGCTACGACCGCACCGGTTCTGCCATTGAGCGCTTTCATCGCAGCGACTTGGGCATCTGGATCAATAGTTAGCCGAATCGCGCCACCCTTAGGTTCTCGGTTTGCAAAAAGTTGTTGCAGACGATCTACAAAGAAGCGACTGTCATTTCCAGCAAGAATATTGTTGGCTTCTGATTCAATTCCAGTCGCACCGTAAACCAAAGAGTAAAAACCTGTGATCGAGGCGTAAGTCGAACCATCTGGGTACTCGCGTAGATACTTTAAGGCATCAGAAGTTGGTGTTGATTCAGCGATCGCTTCAGAAGCTAACAAGATTGGGCCGCGCTCGCGTGAATACTCAGTCAAAGTCACGCGTTGGTTGCCAGCTTGACCTCGTAAGTCACCAGCTTTGAAAACTTGAATGTAGGAAAGATTGATAATCAATGCCAGTAGAAGCACAACTATGGCGGCAGTGACTCGATTGATTTGTCTAATCATTGCCTTCACCATCCTGACGCAGTACTAACTCAGCATCAGTAACTTCCGGTGCCCGAGCAGCGTTAGAAATTCGAATCAACAGCGCAATGATTATGTAGTTAGCGACCAAGGAAGAACCGCCATAGGACAAGAATGGAGTTGTTAATCCGGTTAGCGGAACCAGCCGAGTAACGCCGCCAATCACAATGAAAGTCTGCAACCCAATTACGGTTGTAAGTCCAATTGCTAACAAGTTGCCAAACGGATCGCGAGTTGCAACGGCAGCTCGAGCGCCACGCTCAACAACAATTGCAAACAACAATAAGATTGCAATCATTCCCATCAAACCCAGCTCTTCACCGAGTGCGGAAGTAATAAAGTCAGTTTTTGCAAACGGAACTAATTGCGGATAGCCCTGACCCCAACCAGTTCCAAAGATTCCACCATTAGCAAAGCCATAAAGCGATTGCACAATTTGAAATCCGGAACCATTTGCATCAGCGAATGGATCTAACCAAACATCAAAGCGCACTCGCACGTGACCAAATGCTTGATACGCCAGTCCGCCACCAACAGTTAACAACGAGCCACCGATCAGTACCCAAGAGCGTCGACCAGTTGCCACATAAAGCATCACGATGAATAGGCCGAATAAAAGCAGCGAGGTTCCAAGATCGCGTTCCAAAATCAAAACTAAAAGTGCAGCGAACCAAACTAAGAGAAGTGGGCCAACATCTTTTGCACGCGGAACTCCTACGCCAAGAATTTTCTTGTGAACGAGTGCAAGTGAATGTCTTCGAGTGACCAAAAAACCAGCGAAGAAAATCGTTAGGGCAACTTTGGCTAACTCGCCTGGCTGAAATGTGAAACCTAGAAAGTTAATCCAGAGTCGAGCGCCATTAACTTCGCTGCCGATGAAAGGTAGCAACGGTAGAAAGAGAAGTGCGATGCCTGCAAACCCTGCAGTGAAAGTGAATCTTTGTAGTCTGCGA
The DNA here is from genome assembly GCA_026392515.1 of Actinomycetota bacterium. GTDB lineage: Bacteria > Actinomycetota > Actinomycetes > S36-B12 > UBA5976 > UBA5976. The sequence continues at coordinate 23,826 of JAPLBY010000002.1, forward strand.
TGATCACCAACGAAAGATAAGACCAATATGAACGCAACCAGGCCAACTAGCATCCACGTCAACTGCAAGTACACATCTGGAGTCGGCATCGGACTACCGTTACTAATTGCGCGTTGTGCCGCGGCAATGTCTAGTCGATGAATCATGGCAAGACCGAGCATGTTCAACGCAGCCACACTAGGTAACAACAGTGGGTCGGCATAAGGTGCCTGCCAACGCACAGCGCCATGTGTGATTAAGAGAAGAACGCCTGCACTAAGTAACGAAGTCCAGCCACCTAATGAGGTTTCACCCGTTGCAGAATCCACCAGAATCCAGGCAAACACTCCAATTAGCCAAGCCCCAACTAAAAGCGCCAACTCAGCTGAGCGCCGAGTTGAAACTCGATAGCGATTTAGGGTTTCGCTCACTGAGCAAGCTCCGGACAACCAGGTGTTGCAGGATTCAGCACACATAGATCTGCACTGAGCTTCAAGCGCTCAACTGCAGCTTCGGCACTTTCAAAATCTCCGGATTCAAAAGTTTGGTAAACCTGATCCCGTTCGAATTCTGGTAACTTGCCTGCTTCGATTTCAGTGATCTCAACTAGGCGATACATTCCACCTGCAGGGACTCCTTGGAAGATTGCAACCACATCTTCTTTTTCGTAAACCCCGACAAACCATTGGTTAGCTAACCACCAAAGCGTGGCAGCAATTCCAACCGCGATAACTCCAATTGTTGAAAGGACTGGCACCAACCAGTTCTTGCCAGAATCTAGTAAGTCAAATTCTTTAACTAGAGCTGAAGCTTCACCTTCATCTGGAAAGTCAACAGCAGGCAGGCGAGATTGGTTTAGTGAATCAGCAGCGGAACCAATTAACACTGGATCCACTTCAATACTGTCGTTAACTACGTCTGCAACGACAACCGTTATGTTGTCAGGTGCGCCAGCTGACATGGCAGCGTCAATTAATTGTGTTACAGCTTGAGTTAAATCTTCATGAGCTAAGCATTCAGCAATTTGAGCTGCATCGATGACTCCACAAAGCCCATCACTACAAAGCAAGTAGCGATCACCTTCGCGAGTTTCCCGAACGGATAAGTCAACTTCAACTGCATGGATGCCATCGATTGCTCGCATCATTAGATTGCGTCGTGGATGGACAGCTGCTTCTTCTATTGTGATTTCACCAGAGTCAACCAAGGTCTGAACAAAAGTGTGATCCTTTGTCATTTGCTGCAATTCCGAATCGCGATATACATAAGCGCGGGAATCACCTACATGTGCCATAGCAATGCGGTCTTCTCGAAGTGCAACAACTGTCATGGTTGTTCCCATGCCAGCGAGATCACGATTACCGGCAACAACATCAGCGATGTATTCACCAGAAGTAATAACCGCTTCTGCAAGTTGACTTAATACTTCATCAGCACCAACAGTGGAAGCCGCAGCCGCAACCACTGCCGCAACCGTTGCGGCGCTTGCTAGTTCACCAGCTTCATGGCCGCCCATGCCATCAGCTACTACTAGTAAGTCGGTTGCCGCATATCCAGCGTCTTCGTTATTGCGACGCACCCTGCCAATTTCGGAGCGGGCGGCAAAACGAAGACTTAAACCGGTCATGAGCTCAATTCCATGCTGGTTCGGCCAATCCGAAGCTGCGTCCCCGGCCGAAAAACAGTAGGCGTTGTAACGCGAGTGCGATCAATCCAAGTTCCATTTGTTGAACCGAGATCTTCAACCATCCAATGGTTGCCATTTGGAGTTAAGCGTGCATGATGCGTACTGACGAAGTCGTCATCCAAAACGATTGTGGCATCAGGTGCCCGACCAATAATGATTGGTGATGAACCTAATGGAACTGCAGTTCCAGTAAGTGCACCTTCAACGATTACCAGTTGAGTTGATGTCTTGCGGGCACGAAGTGTTGGCCTAGGACTTGGTCGCTTGCCAGAACGTGCTGGAGTTAGTGGCTTTGCATCACGAGGTGCTTGCAGATCTCTTCGCAAAACCGAAACCACGGTAAGCACAAACCACCAAAGTGCGATTAGAAAACCAATTCGTAAAATGCTGAGCAGTAGTTCAGACATTGTCAGCTCACTTACTCATGTATGTCAGAGTAATGTTTCCAACTTTGATAATTGAACCGTCACGAAGTATTGACTCAGTGGCTCGCGCACCATCGACCACAGTTCCATTTGTCGAGCCAAGGTCGCGAATGAAAACTTCTGAACCCAATACGATCTCGCAGTGCAAGCGACTGACACTTGTGTCATCGATTTGAATATCTGCTTCGACGCCACGTCCGATGTTTGTAACTGATTTAGTGATTTTAAATTCTTCACCAGTTATAGATGTTAGATATGGAGTTGCTTCTGGAGTGAAAGAAGTTAGGGGAACTTGTGGTGTGACATCCTGCGCGACCAAGGATGCTGCGATTACATCGGCTGGTCGCTTTGCGGCAGTGCTGCGAATTCGAAACACACCTGTTTCCAACTCGGGATCAAGATCAAAGCTAATGTGAGCCGAATCAACTGTGGTGTATCGCTGCTCACTTGAATAGGCATCTGCCAAAGCCCCCAGTTCAACGCTCAGTGTTTCAAAGTAGGTTTCTAGGCGTTCGTGATCTACTGAGCCAAGTTCAATAATGAAAATGTTAGGTACAACGGTCTGCCCGGTTATGGTGTCTGCCCGGTTATCGATTTCCTGTTGCAAAGCTGCACCAAGTTCAACTGGCTGAACCTCAGATTTAAAGGCCTTGGAAAATGAGCCATTTACGATTCGGTCTAGGCGCTGTTCCAGGTTGTCGAGCAAACCCATTTGGACTCCTTGGTTAGGCGCAAACTGCGAAAATTCACAATTACTGGCAGGCTTCAATTCTACTTGCCAGGCAGAAACCCCTGCTATTTAAGCAATTTGTTAACTTTTTGGACATGTTCGCTTTGGGTTTACTGGCTTAGGCTTGGTCAATGGGGAAAAACGAGGAAAACCGCGGTAGACGGCGTGCACCTAAACCCCCAGATCACTCTGTGTTTAAGGATTTTCGCCAGAGTAAGTTGATGGCGATTCCAATCTTCCTAGTTGTAACTGCCCTTGTTGTAGTTCCAGCAGCTTCAAACTGGAGTCCGCAAACTAGCAGTGCAGCGCCAACTGTTAGTGCAGCGCCAACTTTAGTTGTGACTGAGCCTTCAGTCTCGCCGACGATCCTGCCGATTCCGAATTTAACTTTTGCGTCTTTCAACATTGCTAAACCAAACAACACGGCGGTGCCAGCTTGGAAAAAGCGTCGAGAAGCAATTGGTAAGACGATCAATGAATCTAATTCGGATGTAATTGGCCTTCAAGAAGCAACTGCAATTGGAGTTGTTGGTGAGGGTGGTGCTCGAATGACTCACTGGGAGGACATTCAGGCTATGTCCGTGGCAGGCGGATACGTTTCAACTACTGCCGAAGTTGATAACTGTGCGTCGAATAGTTGTATTCACTCTGCACATATTCTTTACAAAACTGACAAAGTTAAACAGCTTGATCTGCCAGAGGGAATTCCATCGGCTGGCCAGGGCCGGTTAACTGACATTGCTGACGGTCTTAGCTATGCCAAGAAGCGGGAATTTAGTTGGGCCTACCTAGAAGGCTTAAACGGAACTGGAACTTTCTTAGCAGTGAGTGTGCATCTGAACAATGAAACAAATGCTCGGGGTAAAAAGGATCGCGAATTAGTCGGAAATGCCTTCACTAAGTGGGCAGAGGATTTGAATAAAGCAAGTGGCCTAGAAGGCGTTCCAATGATTCTGATGGGTGACTTCAACTCTTATGACAATCGGGAACCAAAAGGCATGCTTTATGAGTTAAAGGAAGATGGTTGGTTAGATTCCTTCGAAGCTCCAACAAATGAATACAAATTCTTTGGCGATGCCTATACGACTTCGTACACCAAGAGCAACCGATCAGGTTGGCCTAAGCGTCCAATCACTTCGAGTGATCCGGTACGCATTGATTACGTAATGTACAAAAGTGATCGCTTGCATGCAGATGCATACCAAGTTGCGTTAAGACTTAATGAAGATGGCACTTTTGATAACAACTATCGCGGATCAGACCACATGATGGTACAAGCCATCATCAGATTCGATCCAGTACCAACGCCTTAAGCCACAAACGCTAGAGCAAGTAAGAGGGCTACGAGCACCCCAACAATTGCCACTCCGACTTTTGTAACTAACACTTTAGAGATCGCTGGTACGTAAGTTGCAATAATCAAGGCGATACCAAACATCCAAAGTGGCGCACCCTTTTGAAACGAGTTCTGATAGCGCCAATTGATCATGCCTAGAGCAAATAGTAGGTAACCGGCCCAACGCATATTTAAAATTATTGTTTCCACTTGTTAACCGTATCGGGGAAGGTTTGTCATGTTTGCTTAAACACCCAATCAATAGTTGCTAGAAGAGCAGAAGCAGGGGATTATGGGGATATGACTACAGCATCAAACATTTATGACTTGTCGTTTACAAATAACCGCGGTGAATCAGTTTCACTATCTGACTATTCCGGCAAGCCAATCTTGGTCGTCAACACTGCAAGCAAGTGTGGCTTCACGCCACAGTATGAAGGTTTGCAAAAGCTGCACGAAGAATTCAGATCCCAAGGCCTGATTGTTCTGGGATTCCCATGTGACCAATTCGCCCACCAAGAGCCAGGCGATGATGTGCAAATCGATGAATTCTGCAAAGTTAACTATGGCGTCGATTTTGCGTTGTCACAGAAAGTCAACGTAAATGGTAAAGATGCCCACCCAGTTTTCCAATTCCTTAAGAGTCGTTCCAAAGGTTTACTTGGCGGCGCAGTTAAATGGAATTTCACAAAATTTCTGATTGCGCCAGATGGCGAATCAATCAAGCGCTATGCCCCAAGTACCGCCCCGGAAGATATTCGTTCGGACATTGAGGCATTGTTACCTAAGTAGTTACTCGGCTTTACGCTAGATCAGTGAGTATCGATAGCGAGCTGAAGCAGCAGGCTCTGAATTGGATCGAACAAGATCCAGATCAAGTAACTAAAGCGCAACTCACAGATCTTCTTGAGTCCGCTCAAACAGATAGTGCCGCTCACGCAGAATTGCAAGATGCCTTCTTAGCTCCGCTTGAATTTGGCACTGCTGGTTTACGTGGCGCATTGGGCGCGGGTCCGAATCGGATGAATCGCGTCACTGTTTTGCAAGCTGCCTCGGGTCTGGCTCAGTACTTAGTGCAACAAAGCTTTGTGGGAAGAAAAGTTGTTATTGGCTTTGATGCTCGATACAACAGTGATGTTTTTGCACAAGACACAGCAGGCGTAATGTCAGGTGCTGGCCTTGAACCAATTGTTTTTTCGCACGTAGTACCGACACCCGTTTTAGCTTTCGCAATTCGCCACCTGGGTGCATGTGCGGGTGTCATGGTCACTGCAAGTCATAACCCGCCACAAGACAACGGATACAAAGTCTATTTAGGTGATGGTCGCCAAATCGTTTCACCAGTTGATGAACAGATTTCAAAGTTAATCATGACTGTTGCAGATGTTAGAGAAATTGTTCAAGGTAGTGCAGGAACAATTGTTAGCGATGAAGTTGTAAACACTTACACATCACTAACTTCGCAATTAATTACGTCCGGGCCAACAACAGAAGCTCAACGCAAAGCTGTAACTTCGGTCTATACAGCTATGCATGGTGTTGGCTGGAAAACTTTGCAATCTGCGTTTGATGCATCAGGATTCGCTGAACCGATTGCAGCACCAGAACAGCGTGATCCCGATCCAGCGTTTCCAACCGTGGCATTTCCTAATCCAGAGGAACAGGGTGCACTCGACATTGCAATTGCGCTAGCTAAGAAGAATTCAGTCGACGTACTGTTAGCAAATGATCCAGACGCAGATCGCTTTGCGGCTGCTGCCTCTAATTCGACTGGAGACTGGGTCACCCTTCGCGGCGATCAAATTGGCAGCCTGCTTGGCTGGTGGATGATTGAGCGAGCAAAGCTATCTGGTTCAAAGCTTTCTGGAACTTTTGCAAACTCAATTGTGTCTTCGATGATGCTGGAGTCGATTGCCAAATCTGCTGGTCTTCCATATGAATCAACACTCACTGGATTCAAATGGGTGTCGCGTGTTGATAACTTAGCCTTCGGTTACGAAGAAGCTTTGGGTTATTGCGTGGATCCAAATAATGTAAGCGACAAAGATGGCATCTCAGCAGCTGCGATGTTTATGGAAATGCTGGCTCACTTAAAGAGTCAAGGTAAAACCATTTGGCAAGTACTCGATGAGTTGGCATTGGCACATGGCCTACATGCAACTGATCAAGTTTCGGTGCGAGTAACTAGCAGTGACCAAGTTGATCTGACAATGGCTGGCATCCGAAACACACCACCAACAAAATTTGGCGGCCTGCAAGTCAGCAGCATTGATGATCTAGCCATTGGTTTAGGTGAATTGCCAAAGACAGATGCAGTGATTATTCACTTAGCCGGTAACGATCAAATCCAAAAGGCCCGAGTGATAGTTCGGCCCAGTGGAACTGAACCAAAGATTAAGTGCTACTTAGAAGTCGTAGTTCGCGGTGAAGATTTAGTAATTGCGCAGCAAACCGCCGATAATGAATTGAAGAGTTTGGCAGCAGATGCCAGACCGCTACTAGGTGGAGGCAACTGATGGATCGCAATCAATTAGCCAAGATGATCGATCACACCTTGCTCAAGCCAGAGGCCACTAATGCAGACGTAATTGCGCTGTGTGCTGAAGCGGCTGAACTTGGCACTTTTTCAGTTTGTGTTTCACCAACTTTTGTATCGCTGGCTGCGGCCAATGTTTCTAACGGCGTGAAGGTTGCTACCGTTTGCGGTTTTCCTAGTGGCAAGCACGAGGCCGAGATCAAAGCTGCCGAAGCAAAACTCTCAGTTTCGCAAGGCGCACATGAAGTCGACATGGTTATCGACGTTGGCCGAGCCATCATGGGGGATTGGGACTATCTAGAGAGTGAAGTTTCCGCAGTCCGCAAAGCCACAGGCAACGCTTTACTAAAAGTGATTTTAGAAACTGCGGCGCTAACCGATGAGCAGATTGCCAAGGCCTGCCAGCGCTGCGAAAGTGCCGGAGCTGATTTCGTTAAGACTGCTACTGGCTTTCATCCAGCTGGTGGCGCAGATGTGCGCGCGATCAAGATCATGCATGAAACTGTTGGTGGCCGATTAGGTGTTAAGGCATCTGGTGGGATTCGAGATATTGCGTTTGCGACCGAGTTGATAAACGCGGGAGCTACTCGTCTAGGGCTTTCTAGTTCTCGCGCAATCCTTGATGGCGTTGCTGCAACCGGAAGTTACTAAGAACCAACCTGTTCGCGAAGTCTGGCGTAGCCAGGCTTGATGATGTGATTAATGATGTCCAAACGTTGATCAAACGGTAAGAACGAACTCTTCATACCGTTGACCGTCAACCATTCCAGATCCCGCAGTGAATAATCGAATGCCTCAACCAGCGATGTCATTTCAGCAGACATGGAAGTGTCTGACATCAAACGATTGTCAGTATTCAAAGTCACTCGGAAATTCAATTTTCGAAGTAAACCAATTGGGTGTTCAGCAATGCTGGCAGCGGCGCCAGTATCAACATTGGATTTAGGACATAGTTCCAACGGAATTCGACGGTCACGCACATAAGCAGCTAAGTCGCCAAGTGTTACGGTGCCATCAGGATTAACAGTCACATCGTCAATGATTCGAACTCCGTGACCAAGACGTTCAGTGCCACAGAATTGAATTGCTTCCCAAATGCTTTTCAATCCAAAAGCTTCGCCAGCGTGAATTGTGAAGTGCGCATTATTGCGCTGTAGGTATTGGAAGGCTTCGATGTGTTCTGTCGGAGGATAGCCAGCTTCTTTACCCGCAATGTCGAAACCAACAACACCACGATCGCGATACTCAACAACAAGCTTTGCAATTTCTAGTGACACATCAGCCATGCGCATTGCAGTTAACAGTGCAACAACTCGAATTGTTTTGCCTGCTGCTTTTGCCGCGGCTTCACCTTGAGCAAAACCAAGTAACACGTTGTCGATAACTTCACGGTAGCTCAAACCTTTTGCAGTATGTAGTTCTGGCGCAAATCTAATTTCGGCATAGACCACACCATCTTCAGCTAGGTCTTGAGCGCATTCACTCGCCACACGTTTTAACGCATCTGGGGTTTGCATGACACCGACTGTGTGCGCAAAAGTCTCTAAGTATATTTCCAGTGAGCCCTGCACCGCAGTGTGAAACCAATTGCCAAGTTGCTCTTCATTGTCAAAGGGAAGTGCGGTGTAGTTATGAAGTTGGGCAAGTTCCAAAATTGTTTTGACGCGCAAGCCGCCATCTAAGTGATCATGCAAGACCACTTTTGGAACGGCTTTGATTACTGCTGGTGAAATCATTCTTCGTCATCTCGATTTGCTAGGTCTGGTGAGAATGCTGGAACACAAATAGCCACGTAATGTGCGTCTTCTCGAGTTAGATAGCGCACCTTCTCGCCGGCGCGTGTGATTAATGCCTGGCCAGCGCCGACTGTTGTCGTCTTACCTTCGTGTTCAACATCAATCGAACCAGTGATGACAATTGTGAATTCATCAAAGGCTGGTGCTTGAGCGGGCTCCGACCAACCAGCCGGTGCATGCATGACTGCAACGGAAACGTCATTGTCGCCAGTCTTTACTCGACCGATGTACTCTGCAATAGATTTTCCACCGGGAACTGGAATCATGGTTGGTTCGCTAATTAATTCAGGCATGTAATCAGAATACTTGGGAAAGTTTTACAAACAAGTTTTAGACAACACGATCAATGATTAATGGCAAGCGTTGTGATATTTCTGACTCGGCACCAATTTCGTAACCTTGCGTTAAGACTTCTAAAGCAGATTCGAATCGAGCAGGCTCATCGGTGTGCAAAGTAAAGAGCTTTTGGCCCTTTTCAACTTTCTCGCCGTGGCCAACATGCCATTCAATTCCTGCGCCGAACTGAACGGAATCTTCTTTTCTGGCCCGGCCTGCACCCAGTCGCCAGCTAGCCATTCCAACTGAAAGGGCATCTAACTTGGTCAAGTAACCAGAAGCGTTTGCAACAACGTCATAGTTTTCTTTAGCCACTGGAAGCGGTACAGATAAATCTCCACCTTGCGCCGAAATCATTGTGCGCCAGACGTCCATGGCTGAACCATCTGAAAGAGCCAGGGCTGGATCTTTTAATCCCGAAGCGCCGCTTGCTTCCAGCATCTCGCGGGCCAAAGTCACAGTTAGTTCGACAACATCGGTAGGCC
>JAPLBY010000024.1 GCA_026392515.1 Actinomycetota bacterium
CGGGAAAGGCCAAATCTTGAGTTACCTGAATGGTCGAGTTCACGTTGTTGGTATCGGTGGAGCGGGCATGAGTGGAATCGCTCGCGTTTTACTAGCCCGAGGAATTGAAGTATCCGGAAGCGATGCAAAAGATTCTCGTCGCCTGCAGGCCCTAAAGCCATTGGGTGGAAAAGTTTTTGTCGGTCACGACGCAGATAACCTTTTGATTTCTGGAACCCAACCATCTTGTGTGGTGATTTCGACTGCTATCGGTCAAGACAACCCTGAAGTTGTTAAGGCAACCGAACTAGGAATTCCAGTTGTAAGTAGAGCAATCGCGCTAGCTGAATTACTGGAAAACACAACTGCCATCTCGGTAGCTGGAACGCATGGCAAAACCACAACAACCTCTATGGTCACCGTAATTTTGCAAAATGCTGGGAAAGATCCTTCCTTTGTCATTGGCTCAGAGATGAATGAGTCCGGTAGTAACGCACATCAAGGGTCTGGCGAACTATTCGTGGTTGAGGCTGACGAAAGCGATGGAACTTTTCTAGTTCTGCCAACAACGCTGGGAATCGTAACCAATGTCGAAGCAGATCACCTCAACTACTGGGGTAGCTATGAAGCGATTGAGCAGGCATTCGTTGACTTCATTGTTGGGACTGGTTCTCGCAACGGCAGCGCAGTTGTTTGTGGTGACGATCAAGGTGCGAAAGTTGTGACAAAGCGAGCACGTGAACTTGGCGCAAACGTTATTACTTATGGTCAAGGTAAAGAAAACGATGCAGTATTAACTTTGCTTCCGTCAGGGTCTGTTGGTTCGGAATTTACGATTTCTTATCAAGGCCAAACGCATGGACCTATCAAGCTGCTGGTTCCTGGAGTGCACAATGCCTTAAATGCGACCGCAGCGTTCATCGCAGCCTTAACCCAAGGTTGCACATCCCAACAATGTGTTGATGGATTGCAAAGCTTTACTGGCACGCATCGTCGATTTGAATTTCGTGGTGAAGTTTCTGGGGTTCGGGTATTTGATGACTATGCCCACCATCCAACCGAGATCGATGCAGTACTACGCGCGGCCAGAACCGTTGTTGGTGGCGGTCGAGTACTAGCGGCATTTCAGGCACACCACTATTACCGCACTGCACTGTTCTCCAAAGAATTTGGTCAAGCCCTAGGCCTTGCAGATTTCGTAGTAGTTCTCGAAGTGTTTGCACCAGGTGAAGTGCCGATTCCTGGCGCATCAGGTAGCACTATGGCTAACAATGTTCCGTTGCCGGCCGAGCAAGTTGTATTCGAACCATCTTGGTCAAAAGTTCCTGCTCATCTTGTAAAGCACGCAAAGCCCGGCGACATCGTGCTAACACTTGGCGCTGGCGACATTGGCATGATGTGTCCGGAAATTCTCACTCTGCTGGAAACAAAGTAATGTCCCAAACAGTTCGCTCGGCCAATCCAAAAAAGAAGCGGAAATCAAAAGCACCATGGTTGATTTGGCTACTTGTTGTTCTCAGTGCCGTTGCTTGGTGGAGTCTTTACCAATCAAAGTGGTTTATCGCGCAAGAAGTAACCATCACCGGAAATTCAAGACTTACGGTTGAACAGATCTCGGCCGCAGCGGCGGTGCCAATCGGAAACTCACTAATGTCGATCAATCCCGGATCTATTTCCGAACAGCTTCAAGCCTTACCTGAAATCAAAGTTGCCACGGTTGAGCGGGGATGGCCACACGCGATTTTGATAACAGTGACTGAGCGAATTCCGATAGCAGTGGCAGCAACCGCAAGTGGCTTTAATTTGATTGACTCCGAGGGAATGAATGCCGGGGTAGTGGCAGCACCACCCGCCGGACTTCTGGTGATTTCGGCTCAACCAGACAGCCCAGCTATGACCAATGCAATTCAGGCCTTAGCCGCTATCCCAGCTGAATGGGCGATCACGGGCTTAAGTGCGCCGACTCAAGACAGCGTTGTAGCCACCCTTGGCAGTGGAGTGGTAATCACTTTGGGATCTGGTGAGCGCGCTGCCGACAAGGTAGAAGTGGCCCAAGCCTTAATGGAAAAGGGATACACAGTTATCAATGTGAGTGCTCCAGATGCACCCACGGTTAAGTAAGAGTTAAATCAGAAATCTTTAAATCAGTTGCGCTAGCGGCCAAGAAATTTAGTTTGCATTGATCTCGACACGCCAAGCGTCAATCACAGTATTCATTGACGTTTAGCCGTAACTTATACCTGCTCCAAGGTGGCAAATCTTTAACGCTCTAGAAGAGGTTGAGACTTTACTACTTAGGCACTTAAAAGCTTGTCGAGAAAGGCAAACACCATGGCCGCACCACAGAACTACTTAGCAGTTATCAAAGTTGTAGGCATTGGCGGCGGTGGCGTAAACGCGATCAATCGCATGATCGAAGCCGGCCTTAAGGGTGTTGAGTTCGTCGCTATTAATACTGACGCACAAGCGCTGTTAATGAGTGACGCTGATGTGAAATTGGATATCGGCCGGGACCTTACTCGTGGACTGGGCGCCGGTGCTGACCCTGAAGTTGGTCGCCAGGCTGCCGAAGACCATCGCGAGGAAATCGAAGAAGTTTTGCGTGGTGCCGATATGGTTTTCGTTACTGCAGGTGAAGGTGGCGGAACTGGAACCGGTGGCGCTCCAATCGTTGCCAAGATCGCTCGCGATATGGGCGCCCTAACTATCGGCGTGGTAACTCGTCCATTTAGTTTTGAAGGCAAGCGGCGTTCATCACAGGCTGATGAAGGTGTCGACTCACTTCGCACTGAAGTAGATACTTTGATCGTTATTCCAAATGATCGCCTACTTGAACTTGCAGATAATGGCATCAGCGTTATTGATGCTTTCCGTCACGCTGACTCTGTTCTGTTGCAGGGTGTAAGCGGTATTACCGACTTGATTACAACTCCAGGGCTAATCAACCTTGACTATTCGGATGTGCGAAGCGTTATGAAAGATGCCGGTAGCGCTCTTATGGGTATTGGTTCTGCTCGCGGCCCGGACCGCGCAATCGAAGCAGCGCGTCAAGCAATTTCAAGTCCATTGCTTGAAGCCAGCATTGAAGGCGCCCGCGGCGTACTTATGTCCATTGCAGGTGGCAGCGACTTAGGTTTGTTTGAAATCAACGAAGCAGCTCGCATGGTACAAAGCGCAGTTCATCCTGATGCAAACATCATCTTCGGTGCAGTAATTGATGACACTCAAGGCGATCAAGTTAAGGTCACTGTTATTGCAGCTGGTTTTGATGGCGGCGCTCCACCATCAAACCGTTCCACTTCACCAATGTCTAAGAAAGTTCTAGACGAGACACCTTTGGCAGCAGCAGTAGCCGTTGATTTAGCCCGTGATGGCGAAGCGCCATCAATCCCAGTAACACCAGATTCATTTTCTGACGGTGCTTTTGGCTCAGCTGCGGTTGCAGACGAGGACGACAACTTCGAAAACCTGTTTGGTGATGCCCCGGCTAGCTCAGGTCATGGCGACGTCTACAGCGACGGCGAAGATGATGGCGACCTCGACGTTCCTGATTTTCTTCGCTAGCGAAAAAATTTCAAAATGAATTCGCCGGTCTTTGGCCGCGTTTCAATTGAAGGTATTCAAGCAATTGCATTGAGCCGCAATGGTGGCACAAGTCTGGCGCCGTTTGATTCGCTTAATCTTGCCTCGTATGTGGGGGACTCGGCGGATAACGTTTCTGCAAACCTGAC
>JAPLBY010000006.1 GCA_026392515.1 Actinomycetota bacterium
ATCTGCTGAACTTTCCGCATTGATTCTGGATGAGGTTGAAGTTGCAGTTGTACCTGGTGAAGCTTTTGGTACTCCGGGCTACATTCGACTTTCATACGCACTAGGAGATGACGACTTAATTGAAGGCATCTCAAGAGTTCAGGACTTGCTGAAGTAGAAACACTTACGCAGCACGTTTTAACAAACTCCGCTTTGGTTTTAGCTGCAGCGGAGTTTTGTTTTGATCTTCGAGGTTTTTATGAATCATGGTTGCTATCGCTTCAAACTCTTTAGCGATTACATTCTTCGAATCTAGTTTGCTAACGAAACTTCCATGATGAAGAGCCTTTCGCGTAATCTCAAAATCGTAGGAGGTTTCAAAAATTGATTCGATTCCAGTATGACGACTTACTGCAGCTCTAACGTCTTTGCTTTGGGCATCGTTTACTACTCCCAAAAGCAACACGTGAACTTCTGAGTTCGCAAACAATTCATGAAACTCCAAGTAACCCCGCACAAGTCTTGTGATCCCAACACTGTCTGCTCGGGCGCAAATCAAAGTAACTTGTGCCGACTCAAGTGCGGTCAATGATGCAGCATGACGACGTGGCAGTGAAGTCTCGTGCATGAGGCTGTGATCCAGTTCCAAAACTGCACCAACATCAGCAATTACAACATCAAAGGTTTCTCTGGATTTGCGCCACAATTCTCTAAGCGTGCTCACTCGCAAATCGGTCCAACGAGAAATTCTTGGTAGACCTGCAACGAGAGATAAGTTTTCCGAAACTTCAGGCAGCAAATCGAAATGGGTTTGGAACAACGCATTCTTGCGCTCAATTGATCGACAAAGTTCCAGTAGTCCATTTTGGTTTGGTTCAAATCCAAGTTCTTGATCCAGCGAAGGTCCGTAAGTATCGGCATCAACCAGGCAAGTTTTGGAACCTAGTTTTGAGAGTTGCCAGCCAATTTCCTTGACCGCCATCGTCCTGCCGCAGGCACCACCAAATCCTGCGACTGCAATGAGTAAGCCTTTTGGATCAGACTCTGGCTCAACCGCCTGTGGTTCATCGCTCATCAACTCACTAATTTGTTTGAGCGCTGAAAGTGGGTTGTTTGAATCAAGTTCGATGCAGTGACTTGCTCCAAGGTCTTGCCAGTGATCAACTTCAGATGTAATCACAATTAGTTTGATGTTTTTGTCAGCCAGCTCAGCAATCAAGTCTTGATTGATCCGCGGTGTTGCATCAGAAACTAGAACTGCCTGGCAATCTGAAACTTGAATTGCAGCCCGAATATCAACACCATCAACGCAGCGTCGTTGCACTTGCAGCCCAAACATTGGATGGCCTAATCCACTTACAAATTGAGCTTCCCAATCAACCAAACCCAGAGCAGCAATTAAGTTCTTCATAACTCATTACCAGAAACTGGGATCGCTACCAGATCAATAACACCATCTCGCATAGCTTGAACTAAAACTTGAACCTGATCTTGCGAAACCAAGATGGTAACTGAGGTATCCATTCCAGCGTCAATGAATTCTGGAGCAGCTGCAATTACTGCATTTGGAATTATCAAACTCGCTGGACCTGGAAGCGCGACCCCATCAAGGCTTGGAGTCATCCAAACATCGACTTTTTCCCCAGGACTTACTTGCGGCAAATGACCGGCCCGAATTGGAACACTTACATTGCGAGCATCAGCGGCAAATTCAGTTGAGATCGAATGCACGCTGATTAAATCACCGGAAAACAAATCTGTTGTCGCAATCTTCCCGACAACGTCACCGGGTAATGAAATCAAATTCTCGTTATTGGGTACTGATACCTGAACTGCAGTTACATCACTTTCCCGAATCTGAGCACCTTGGGCAATGTTTGAATTCAATGTCACTGCAGGTACACGGATCGATGCCCTACTAATTACTAACTGTCCGATGATCATAGCAGCAACTATGAACGAAATTCCTAGCCACAGTCTTGGATCCTGCGATTTCCGGTTTGCTTTAGCAACTGGCTTACTTTGCCCTACTTGGCCGACGCGAATTGGAATTGCCATTAAGTTCCCCCAAACTTTTTCTTATAGTCACATAAATTGCATTTGTATTCACGTTCACTTTTTGAAGTTGTGGAAAACTTCTCGAGGCAGATTTCGAAGTCGGCCATGATGTAGGAATGGTTGCAAGATTTCTAACTCTTAGTGATGTGGCTGAACTTTTAAACATTGCACCTGCGCAGGTCTACACACTCGTACGCACTGGTGAATTGCCTGCGATAAAGATTGGTGCCCGCGGGCAATGGCGAGTAGAAGATCGCGCTCTGGAAAACTACATCGCACAGCTTTATTCTTTGACTGCAGACTTTGTGGCCCAAAATCCTCGATAACAGAATCAGCCTGCAACTAATGTTCGGCTGGCCACAATAGAACGTTTTGGAATCGTAATTACTTTTGAATTTGTCTCTATATCCAAGGAATCAAATCCGGTTCGCCGGCATGCGCCTTCAATAACTTGATCGCCCACCAAATACCAAGTGCTCGTCAGGTTTTTATCTGCCAGGTCATGAAACCAAACATTGTCTAGCCAGTTAATTGCATCTGGTTTCGCAGAATTTCGGGACAGCTCGCTAAGTCCGGAGACCGCAGATACAAAATCGAGGTTAACTAGATACTGAGTTTTCGCATTCTCCAAAATCACAAATGGGTCGGCTAGATGCCTGACTTCACCTTCAGCCAACGGCAGGTGGGAATGCGCAAGCCTTAGCTCAACTGAGCTGGCAGTATTTCTCAAACGATCTAGCCATGAAATGTGAGCCTGTTCAAAGCGCACAGTTTCCAAGACTTCGTACGCCAGATCTAAGCGCTCCTCGGACTCCACTTCTTCAGCGGCCTGAAGCAGCACTCGATTTAGCTCAGTAAATAAGGATGATTCAAACTCGGCGGATTCCATGCGGATATATCACCCGAAATCGAGAGCTGACTATTAGCTTTCTGAAGTCCTGTGGATAACCAAATTGAGATATCCACAGATTTACTTGAATTCAGTTGCAGGCATTGACAGTCAAACAAAGAGAAATTAGAAAGTTTGTACTGGTGTTTTTGGGGGAATAAAAACACCAAGCAGCACCTGCAGGCACTTACAAAGGTTTGTCAGGGCTGTGATTGCTAAACGTTTCGGGGGGAAACAATGAATGCAATTATCTATGCACTGCCAGTGCCAGGAGCTCGTCAATACAAGCCAGGCAACATAATCAATTTGCCGGTTCGAACCAAACATGGTCTGCAAGAAACTCTGCCCTTTGAATGGCCAACCGATGGTGCAAATGCAATTAAGTATGTGCCGCCACGGATGGCCGAAAATCGTCCTGACAGCTTTGATCCGCAAGCCACAGCCAGAGTTGATTTACCTTCTGCCCGACAGTGGTCGATGCGATTAGTTCATGCCTTAGTTGAAGTAGTCAATGGCTCTAGGCCAGCAGCACAACTAAACCGATGGATTACGCCAGAAGTTATGAGCCAGCTTCAGTATCAAATTGCGCGCAACAAAATGCCTCGTCTAGGTGTTCGCAGTATTCATGTACATGAAACCGATGACGGTGTTGCTGAAGTTAGTTCGGTGTTTGGGACACCGAATCGATCTTTTGCACTAGCCCTGCGACTTGAGGGCTTAGATGGAAGATGGCGAGCCACCAGCTTGATGTGGGCACTGCCAGAATAGTTTCGGCAAGGTAAATGCTGCCGGAATAACTAGCTAGCTGCTCCGTGGCACTTCTTGTACTTGCTGCCTGATCCACATGGGCAAGGTTCGTTACGTCCCACGTTTGCGTAAGCATCATTTGAAACCGAAGTTGTTTTAACTTCTCCAGTTTCACTTGGGCCTGAGTACTGAAGTGCTGCTACTGATTTTGGCGTAACTAGACCCTTAGTCTCTAAATCAATTTCTTCTGGTTCACCATCAGCATGAACATGTGGCGTGACAGTAACTTCGGCATTGAACATGTAGCCAACGGATTCTTCCTTAATGGCTTCCATCATTGCTACGAATAAGTCAAAGCCTTCACGCTGGTACTCAACAAGTGGATCACGTTGGGCCATTGCGCGCAGGCCGATTCCTTCTTGTAGGTAATCCATCTCGTAAAGATGCTCGCGCCACTTACGATCTAGTACCGAAAGAATTACACGGCGCTCAAGTTCGCGCATCACTGGTGGTTGCAACTCAGCTTCGCGGGCCAAGTAAGCGCGATTGATGTCTTCTTGCAAAGTAACGGTCATAAACTCGGCAGACAGATCTGCAGGATCGCCACCGGCTGCCTTCACCATGTCGTTAATCGAAATCTCAACTGGGTAAAGCGCGGACAAGGCTTTCCATAGTTCTTGCAAATCCCAATCCTCTAGGAAACCTTCTGCAGTTTCAGCTGCAACATAGGCCGCAATGGTGTCATTCATGAACGTCTTGATCTGTTCTTGAATATCTTCGCCATCTAGAACTCGAGAACGCTCGCCATAAACAACTTGGCGCTGGCGGTTCATAACTTCGTCATACTTCAAAACGTTTTTACGAATTTCGAAGTTCTGCGCTTCTACCTGAGTCTGCGCAGAGCGAATTGAATTCGTAACCATCTTGGCTTCAATTGGCACATCATCTGGCACGTTAAAGCGCTGCAAGAACGAATTAACCATGTCGCCCTTGAACAAACGCATTAAGTCATCTTCAAGCGACAAATAGAAACGAGTTTCGCCTGGGTCACCCTGACGTCCAGAACGTCCACGTAACTGGTTATCAATACGACGAGATTCGTGACGTTCAGTTCCTAGAACATAAAGTCCACCAACTGCGACTACTTCATTATGTTCAGATGCAACCGCTGCTTTTGCAGCTTCTAGCGCTGGTCCCCAAGCAGCTTCATACTCAGCTGGGTTTTCTACTGGGTCAAGTCCACGACGCTCAAGTTCCTGAGCTGCGCGAAATTCTGGGTTACCACCAAGCATGATGTCGGTACCACGCCCGGCCATGTTTGTGGCAACGGTAACAGCAGCTTTTCGACCTGCTTCGGCAACAATCGTTGCTTCCCGATCATGCTGCTTTGCATTCAATACTTCGTGCGGGATGCCAGAGCGAGTTAAGTACTTTGAAACCAGTTCGCTCTTCTCGACGCTGGTTGTACCAACCAAAACTGGCTGGCCAGCGCGATGCTTTTCTTCAATATCAGTGATGACTGCTTTTAACTTTGCATCTTCAGTTCGGTACACCAAGTCTGATTGATCGATACGTTGCACCGGACGATTGGCTGGAATTGGAACTACGCCAAGTTTGTAAATCTGTTGGAATTCTGAAGCTTCAGTCATCGCCGTACCGGTCATGCCCGAAAGCTTGTCGTACATACGGAAGTAGTTCTGGATAGTGATGGTGGCTAGCGTCTGATTCTCATTTTGAATCTCCACGCCTTCTTTGGCTTCAATTGCCTGGTGCATGCCATCGTTGTAACGACGTCCTGCCAAGATTCGACCAGTGTGTTCGTCAACGATTAGAACTTCGCCATCCATTACGACGTAGTCTTTATCCTTTTTGAATAATGCAAGCGCCTTGATCGCGTTATTCAAGTAACCGACTAGCTGAGTGTTTTCTGATTCGTAAAGATTCTCGATACCTAACCAGTTTTCAACTTTCTCAACGCCTGGTTCCAAAATACCGATCGTGCGCTTCTTCTCATTAATCTCGTAATCAGTTTCTGCGCTTAAGCGCGGAACCAAACGTGCAAACTCGGCATACCACTTAGTTGCAACATCGGCTGGTCCACTAATCAAAAGTGGGGTGCGAGCTTCATCGATCAGGATCGAGTCGACTTCATCGACGATTGCAAAGTTGTAGTCTCGCTGCACTCTGTCGGCAGGATTTAAAGTCATGTTGTCGCGCAGGTAATCAAAACCAAATTCATTATTTGTGCCATAAGTAATGTCAGCGTTGTAAGAAGCGCGACGTTGTTCTGGATTCATGTCCGAAAGAATCGTGCCGACTTCCAAACCAAGGAAGCGGTGAACTCGACCCATCCACTGCGCATCGCGGGCCGCCAAATAATCGTTAACAGTTACTACGTGAACTCCACGACCGGATAGCGCATTTAGATAAGCCGGCAAAGTGGAGACCAGAGTTTTACCTTCACCAGTTCGCATTTCAGCGATGTTTCCTAAGTGAAGTGCAGCACCACCCATTAACTGAACGTCATAGTGACGTTGCCCAAGGGTGCGCTTGCTAGCTTCGCGAACCGCGGCAAACGCTTCTGGCATTAAGTCGTCAAGACTTTCGCCGTTTGAAATTCGAAGTTTGAAGTCGGCTGTGAGTCCACGTAATTCTTCGTCAGACACCGCGACATAGTGTTCTTCGAGCGTGTTTACTTGAGCAGCAATTGACTCAAGAGTTCGCAGAATCTTTCCTTCGCCAGCACGAAGAATTTTGTCCAGAACGCTCACAGATAAGTCCTTGCTATAAATCAAAGTTGCGCGAATGCACTTCTCTAATCGTAAGCGACGACCAGCATCCACTTGAAATCAAGGAGTAGCTGACAGATTTAGCAGTTTTATGTCTATTTCTTGGATAGCGCTTCCCTATTTGCGGGCTTTTCCTGTGTTAGTTTCGAAACGAAGCTTCCCCCAGCGAACGTGAGAACATGCACAAATCCACGAAATTCCTTGTCACTGCAGCCGTTACCCTCGGTCTGGTCAGTGGCTCAATGGGTGCTGCCCGGGCTGCGGAAGTTGTTCCGGTTCCTGCTGGATACACCATCACTGGTTCAGGTTTCGGTCACGGTGTTGGCATGAGTCAGTATGGCGCCCAAGGTATGGGACTAGATGGTTACAACGCCTCCCAAATTCTTACTCACTATTACCAAGGAACTGCCGTCAATGCTGTTGCCTTGCCGGCTACAAACATTCGCGTTGGGATTTTGCAAGATAAAACATTTGTTGCAGTTCGAGGCGAGAATGTTCCAGGCCAAACTACTGGCGGTGCGTTCAATGTCACGATCGATGCAAATGCTGCCATTCCTGTTGCAGCTGGAGCAGTAGCAACCTTTACGACCGTTAATGGATTGACTGAAGCTTCATCTGGTGGTGCTGTTCTTGGAGCTGGTACAACCGTTACGTTGACTTGGGTAAATGCTGACACGGTAATGAACGTAAAGTCTGGTGCAGATGCTGCGTCGGCAACTAACGCGCTCGGTCCTAACTGTGCTGTGAATGCGTGCACTAGTAGATATAGATATGGAACCTTGGAGTTCAACTCAGGTCCATACGATGATGAGATTGTTGATTTAGTTGTAGTTAATACGCTGCGCTTGTCAGATGAGTATTTATATGGTCTTGGTGAAGTGCCTTCTTCCTGGACGGAAGCAGCGATGCAGGCCCAAGCAATTGCTGGTCGATCTTATGCAGTGAGAAAGACATCAACGCGCGGTGGCTGTAACTGTCAGATTTATTCGACAACTTTAGATCAGGCATTTGTTGGCTTCAGTAAAGAGAATGCAACTATGGGTGATCGTTGGGTAGCTGCCGTTAATGCAACCATTGTCGACATCAACACCAACACTGCTCTTGTAGTCCAGTACAACGGCGCAACAATTTCTACTTACTACTCGTCATCCACTGGTGGAAAGTCTCAACCAACTTCGGAAGTTTGGGGGTCAGCTTTTCCTTACCTAGTAAGTGTTGATGATCGCTGGTCGCAAGACCCAAGAGTTGGAAATGCTAATTCGACTTGGACTGACACGGTTGACCAAGCTTCCTTAGTTGCGCGTCTTCGCGCTCAGGGAGTTTTAGTAGCTGACGTTTGGTCAATGACAGTTGCTGGAAATTATCCAAGTGGTGGCATTAGCAAACTAAATCTTTCTGATTCAGCTGGAAACATCACAGCACTTACGATCGCTCCTGGTCAACCAATAACACCTGACGAATTACGCGGTGTACTTGGAACCAAGTCCACTTACATATCCGTGATCACACCAGGAATCGAAACGGTACCTGGGTCAACAAGTGCGACTGCAAAAAAACTTAAGTCAGTTACAAAAGTAAATTGGCCTACAAAAACCATCGTTCCTAGCGACTACAGCTTCAGCGGCAAAGTTTCCCCAGCGCAACTTGGCGCCACCGTTAAGTTGCAGCGAAAGTCTGGTGGCAAGTGGAGTACGGTTTCAACCGCTACAACCAACGACAAGGGTGCGTGGTCAATTCTTTGGGCTGGACCATCAGCTGGAAAACATGATTTGCGAATCACTGCTTCCAATTCAAAGGGAACTATAAAGACAACTACTAAACGAGTCACCATGGCTGGGTCCATCGCACTCTCTGCGCCTAAATCGGCCAAGCGAAATGCGAGCGTGACTGTTTCTGGATCTGTGGCGCCTGGTTATGCAGATGTTGCGGTAATCGTCGAGCGAAAACTTGGTAACGGTAAGTGGAAGCAAATCGGTACCGTAGCTACCGATGCTGCTGGTAATTGGGCAATCACACACAATGCCACTTCTAAGAAACTGACTGTCTCCTACCGCGCCAAAACTAGCGACTCCCGCCTTGGTGTCTTGGTCTCAAAGACCAAAAAGACCAAAGTCAAATAGCCACGTACACTTAATAACAACATCCGCGTTAGCTTTTTAGGGAATTTCTGTGTTTGAAAATATTGGTCAGTTCGTGGTCAAACATCGTAAAGGTGTTTTTATCGGTTATTTGATCTCGGTACTTGTTGCTGGTGTCATTGGGGCCGGAATGTTTGGCTCACTTAAGAGTCAGGGTTATGACGATCTGGGCAGCGACTCTGCCGCAGTCGACCAACTACTTAAGTCAGATTTTGATACCCGCGATGCGTCCGTAATTTTAGTTATCGACACTCTTGCCAGTATCGATGATCCAGATTCGGTAACTGCTGCAAATGACTTACTTGCGAAAGTGGCCGAAGAAGAAAAAATTGAGTCAATAGTTTCTTACTGGAATTCTGGCCAAGAAAGTCTCAAGAGCTTTGATGGCAATGCCGGCCTGGCTTTGGTTTACTTCGACAAAGGTCTTGATTCCGAACAGGCTGCAGCAACTGCTAAGAACATTCAAGATACCTACGACAAAGAATCTGCTGGAACTCGCGCATACGTAGGTGGCATTGAAGTTCTTTACGAAGCAATTAACGGTCAGATTAGAGATGACTTAAAGATTGCGGAAGCAATTGCAATTCCGCTAAACGTTTTGATGTTGTTGTTCGTTTTTGGAGCTGCTGTTGCAGCGGGATTACCAATGGTTGTCGCACTTGGTTCGATTGCAGGCAGCTTCTTTGTTCTTTTCCTCGTTACGCAATTTACAGATGTATCGGTATTTGCCCTGAACCTGATCACTGGATTGGGTCTTGGTCTGGGAATTGATTACGCATTGTTGATTGTTAACAGATACCGCGAAGAACTTGCTCGAACCAATGATGTAAACGCCTCGGTAATCAAGACGGTAACTACTGCGGGACGTACGGTGTTTTTCTCAGGCTTAACCGTTGCCTTAGTTCTTGCTTCAATGATCCTTTTCCCACAGTATTTCTTGAAGTCATTTGCTTACGCCGGAGTGAGTGTTGTGTTATTCGCAGTATTAGCCTCGCTGATAGCGTTGCCAGCAACACTTGCGCTTCTTGGACATAAGGTCGACAAGTTTAAGATCCGACGTGGTGACCTAAATCCAAAAGAATCTGGCGCTTGGTCATCGCTTGCAACCGCTGTAATGAAGCGACCAATTCTGATAATCGTCGGAACTGTTACGTTGCTTGTGGCATTGGCATCCCCAGCATTGGATGCGAAGTTCAGTCAGGTAGATGACCGAGTATTGCCGGCCAGCAATCCTGCTGCCATTGCTTCAGATCAAATTCGTGACCGTTTTGAAAGCCAAATCCCGGCCGAAGTTTTAGTTCCAATCTCAGTATCAATTGCTGACGTGAATGAATATGCAAAGACTTTGGTCGCAGATCAAAATGTCGTGAGTGCATTCACTTCTGACTCCTTCATCGAAGGAGAAACTGTCTCACCATTGCCACCTGAGCAGGCAGTAGCTGCATCACAGGCACATCATCGAATTACGCTTTACACCGATGTTGAATCCCGCAACATGGATGCCAAGGATTTGATCCTTCGGTTACGAGCAATCGAACCACCAGTCGAGGGAACATTGATTGGTGGACAGGCCGCCATCTTCACAGACTCGCAGGCTGGTATCTCGGATAACTTGCCAGCAGTTTTAGGTTGGCTGACCATAGCAACTCTGATTATGTTGTTCCTTTTTACTGGCAGCGCAATTCTCCCAATCAAGGCAGTGATCTTGAACATGCTAAGTCTTGGGGCAACTCTGGGCGTTTTGGTTTGGGTTTTCCAGGATGGCAATGCCATGTGGTTGGTTGGAGACTTCACGGTTACTGGTTCGCTAGATACTTCAACTTTGGTGTTAGTTGCGATCGTGGCATTTGGACTATCTATGGACTACGAATTATTCCTACTCTCCCGAATTAAAGAAGAGCATGACAACGGTGCTGATACCACTACTTCAGTAAGTGCAGGTCTGCAAAAATCTGGACGAATCATTACCGCTGCAGCAGTTCTTATTGCGATCGTGTTTGCCTGCTTCATGACAAGTGGTGTGACAAGTATCAAGATGCTTGGTCTGGGAATTTCCTTCGCAATTTTGCTTGACGCCACAGTGGTTAGAGGCTTACTAGTGCCCGCACTTATGCGAGTTGCTGGTGAATGGAACTGGTGGGCGCCAAAGCCACTGCGCAAACTTCATGCTCGATTCGGCATTAACGATTAGTCGCGCGGAAATAATAAGTGGCAATCCTGATAGATCAAGCCCAATGGCCTTGGCGTGATTGGTTATGGTGTCACATGGTTAGTGACACTTCAGTTGCCGAGCTAAAGCAATTTGCATCGGAGCTAGGGCTACCGGATCGCGGATTCCAAGGTGATCACTTTGATGTCCCTGACCACATGCGGGAAATTGCAATTGCTGCTGGGGCAATTGAAGTAACTACCCGCGAGATATTGAAGGCACTTTATGCCTCAGGACTTCGGCACCCGCCTAAACAGCGTCGTGGTCGACCAGAACAAGTTCCAATTCATTAGCCGTAACGTTGCAGCTTGCACAAGCGCAATACCCTTTCTGGCACAATGAACACATGGCTACAAACCAAATCAACAACACTCAAGTCAACCTTGCGAAGTTTGCTTGGATGTCGATAGTTGTCAGCGTTGTTGTATTTGGAATGAAGATGGCGGCCTGGTGGGCAACCGGATCAGTTGGCCTTCTTTCAGATGCCCTTGAATCGACAGTGAACATCGTCGCCGCAGTAGTTGCCTTGTTTGCCCTGCGAACTGCAATGAAGCCCGCAGATGAACTGCATCACTTTGGACGCGGCAAGGCTGAATACTTCTCGGCTTCCATCGAAGGCTTCATGATTCTGCTGGCCGCACTAATCATCGTCTACACCGCAATCGAAAGAATCATTACCCCTCGCGAGCTAGAACAAATTGGCTGGGGTCTAACAATTTCGACTGTGGCCGCCCTGATCAATGGCGGTACTGCCTTGATCTTGTTGCGTGCTGGCAAACTTCATCGCTCTCCTGTTCTAGTTGCTGATGGCAAACATCTAATGACAGACGTCTGGACTTCAGTCGGAGTCATTGTCGGTGTTGGGTTAGTTGTAGTCACGGGCTGGAATCGACTCGATGGCATTGTTGCCTTGGCAGTTGGACTGAACATTATTGTTACCGGAGTGAATTTACTTCGTAGCAGCACTGCTGGTTTGATGGATAAAGCATTGTCAGATGAGGATCACCAAAAAATTGTGAAAGTCCTAACTAAGTACGAAAGTGATGAAGTTAAGTTCCACGAACTGCAAACTCGAGAAGCAGGACGCCAACGCTTCGTTTCAATGCACGTTTTAGTTCCTGGTGCTTGGACCATTCAAAAAGGTCACGATCTATCAGAGAACTTAGAAGCAGACATTATTGCTGAACTTCCAGACACCATAATTACCACTCACGTAGAGCCGCTTGAAGACGAACGTTCTTGGGCTGACCAAACTGAAGGCCAATATCGCTGGCGTTAGCTTTGCGAAAATTCCTTAGCAACTCGACGTTCAGTTAGAAAAGACATAAATGGAATTGTGCCAGCCAGCATGATCAAAATGGTTTTCCCAAACGACCACTTCAACTTTGTGGACAGCATGAAAGTTGCCACAACATAAACCGGGAACAAATAACCATGAGCAGTCCAGGCTGCTGCATAGAAGGCTGGTTCTGGATTTTCAAGTACTCGAACTGAGATCAGGAACATCGTCAAAACCAAAAGTACGGATCCAACTACTACCGCCATGATGCGATAGAACAGCCATTGCTTTGCAATATCTTCACGATTCATTGTCATGTCCTAAGTCTGCATTACTTTTCGCGATTTCTGCGAATTCCAGCTCATCACGCGCCACTCTAACCCACATCATTGCAACGATTCCGGCAAAGAAAACCCAGTTAAATGTGTAGGCGACATTTCTCCAGTTCAGGCCTTTAACTACTGGTTCTGTAAAAATTGGGCTGACTGGTAAAAGTGATTCAGTTATTGAAGTTGCGACCAGGTAACCGTCGTGGGCAATAGTTCTGGAATTCTCCACAATCAAATTTGTTGTCAAAGGTTCAATGTTGTTTACTAACTTCAAGCCTGGGACGTCTTCACTCGGTTGCATAACACCACTAACTGTCGCCTCGCCAGTAGCTAATTCAATTTGATCTGGAGTTTCCGTAAACCCGCGCACGACTCCCAAACTAGATTCATCTGCGAGCTCCATGATGTCTACAACCCAAAAGCCAACTGGACCAACCCACTCAACAATGACTTCAGATTCAGGATCTGGACTAACCATTGACTTGCCGTCAATCACGCGCTCTGGCATCAAAATTCTTTCATCGGGCTGCCACGTGCCAGTAACGGATGTTGGGATCCCAACTGAAGAAGCTGGAAGGTAATCGCGCAATGGACTTAGTTCCTCAAACGAAAGTGTTGTGGCGCTCTCTGGTGGGACATAAGCCTGAGCTCGATCCCATTGCCAATAGGCCAAAGCTAAACAGGCCGCAACAGAAAAAGCCCCAAGGACATGTATCGCTAATAGGCGAAGAGTGAAGTACCGATTCATAAGGACTTATTGTTCGGTATCGTCCTGCTCGAAATTTACTCGCTTGATATGTCGATTGAAACTGAACAGCAAGATCACCACAGCAATGGTTAAGAACAAGAAAACTAATCCACCGATTGGGCCTGGATTCACTTTCGAGGCATCAAATTCAGTTGATGACGGAAATGGCTCAGGCGAGGTTCCTGCGATTGAAGTGATAAATCTAAACATTTACTCTCCCCTAAGTCCTTCAAACAAATCTGTCTCTTCCACAATTTCACCAATTCGTGAAATAGCAAGTTCATAGTCTTCAGTTGGCCAAATCTCAGCAAGTTTTTCGTTCGGGATTACAAACCAACTGCCATTTGGATCGATTTGGGTTTCATGCGCCTTCAAGGCTGCTTCCCTAATCGGAAACCAATTTGCGCAATCAATTCGAGCCGTAACGCGATCGGTGACTAGGTCTTCATCTTCCCATTCGTCTAGCCACTCTTGATATGGCGAGTCAATTCCTAATTCAAGGCAAACGTCATGCATTGCTTGCACGCGTAACTTTGAAAATCCGTGGTGGTAATAAAGTTTTGCAGCAGTCCAGGGTTCCTGCGAAGTTTTGTATTCAGGGTTGGCAGCTTGCTCCCAAGCAAACATCGAAACTTCATGAGTTCTGATGTGATCGGGATGTGGGTAGCCACCATTTTCGTCATAAGTAGTAATTACGTGCGGCTTAAACTCACGCACGATTTCAACAAGCGGTGCGCTGACTTCTTCTAACGGCAAATCAGCAAAGCACCCTTTTGGTAGTGGTGGCTTTGGGTCATCATCTGGCCAACCAGAATCTTCAAATCCGAGCCAACGATGTGAGACACCTAGAATTTGCGCAGCTCGCTTCATCTCATCTTTGCGCACTTCAAATATCGATCTGTCTCCGAGCTCAAAGCCAGGATTTAGAATGTCGCCACGTTCACCGCCAGTGCAGCTCACAACCATAATCTGCACACCTTCGCTGATGTACTTTGCCGTGGACGCTGCACCTTTGCTGGATTCATCATCTGGATGGGCGTGAACTGCAAGCAATCGAAGAGGTTCACCGTTAGCGGGCAAATACCTTTCCACACCAGATTCAGTGAGGTTAGTTTGTGCCATGCCTCTATTCTCCACTATCTAGTTCAAGGACGTATTCTGGAGGGAGTATGCCAAACAATTCAAATCTTCCAGAGCACATCAAACTTCGATATGGTGTGCACCGCAGGCGTGTGATTCCAGTATTGGTTGGTGTCCTGATTGCTGGCGTCGTTTCGGGAAGCCTGGCTTACGCTGCGTTTCGCCAACAGAATCCAAGCGTTAGCGCCCAGCTCTTGACTTTCGAAATTGTTTCACCAACTAAAGTCAATGTGACCTGGGAATTAGCGCGCGGTCCAGAGCTCACTACTTTTTGCGTAGTTCGAGCGCAAGATATCTCCCGCACTGATGTCGGTTATGCAACGGTAACTGTGGCTGGCGGCAGTGATTACGAGCAGATCACCTACCCGCTGACCACAAATGGTCAGGCGGTATTGGCAGAAGTGCTTGGCTGCTCAAACTCCGAAAACATGCGGGTTCCCCCAGCAAATTTCCCACCGGGAGTGAAAATTCCTGAGCAGGTCGCGCCTGGAGTCGCACCAACTAGCTAAATACGCGTAATGTCTATCGAATGAACGAAGTTTGGTTGACCCAAGAAGCCTACGATCGACTCAAAGCTGAGCTTGAGCATCGCAGTGGCGAATTTCGCGAAGAGATTAAGGAACGTATCACTGCCGCTCGCGAAGAAGGCGACTTGAAAGAAAATGGTGGCTATCACGCAGCTCGAGAAGAGCAAGGTAAGAATGAAGGTCGCGTTCGCCAGCTAACTAAGATGCTTGAAGCCGCTCAAATTGGAACCCCTGAAATTGAAGAAGGCATTGTTTCCCAAGGCATGGTTGTAACCGTTAACTTCCCAGATTTAGATGACACTGAAACATTCCTGCTTGGGTCACGCGAAGAAGCCGCGCATACTTCGATCGACGTCTACTCGCCTACTAGCCCAATGGGCGCAGCAGTTCTTAATCAAGAAGTTGGCGCTGAAATCTCTTACGAGACACCTTCAGGCAAAACACTTCGCATCGTTATTATTTCCGCGGAACTTTACGTTCCTTAGGACTACTTATTGCGCGTTTTGAA
>JAPLBY010000039.1 GCA_026392515.1 Actinomycetota bacterium
AACCGGCGCGATCATCAAGCGAACTGGTCGAGGCTTAATGCTTCGTTACGCCTCGATCTTGCTCGCAACTGGAATCTTGTTCTTCACACTTGGTCAATCACTGCCGTTTACTTTGATCGGTGTTGCCTTCACAACTTGCGCCGGATCATTAATCATTCAAGGCACCGCGTCCTATCTGGCGTACCAGCAAAAGCAAGCAGCACCTGCTGCCATTAGCGAACTACACGCCGTTGCATCATCAATTGGATTACTTGCGCCCGTCATGGTTGGTATTGGGGTAACCGTTGGTTGGGGTTGGCGTCCAGGAATTCAAGTTGCAGCTGTTGGCGTGATCTTGATTGAAATCATTCGCGGCAAGAACACCGATGTCTATGGACCAAAGGCCGTCGAAGACGAGGTTTCGGATCATCATGATGTGCCAGGCCCATTCCCAAGTCTTTTCTGGTGGTCTTGGTTAATTCTGGTTTTCACAGCAAGCATGGAATTTTCGATGTTGCTTTGGGCACCAGAAGTTTTATCAACGCAAGGTGGATTGACTAAGGGCGCAAGCGCGGCTGCGCTTGCCACAATCGTTGGCGGCATGTCAGTTGGGCGTTTGATTGGCGCGCGATTAACTTCAAAGTTTGATTCGGAATTTTTGTATCGTGGCGCTTTAATACTTTCGTTCTTTGGTTTCTTAGGTTTCTGGCTTACAAGCTCAGGCTTGGTGATGCTGATTTCGCTGACGATTACCGGCCTTGGAATGTCATTGCATTTCCCGTTTGGATTTGAACGAGCCCTTCGTGCTAGCGGAGGCCGAGCAGATCGTGGTGGCGGCAAGCTTTCGATTGGTACTGGGTTTGCTAGTGGTGTTGCGCCGTTTGCGCTGGGTGCGTTAGCTGATCAAATCGGCATTCAAGGCGCGTATGTGATTGTGCCGATTTGTTTAGTACTTGCGATCACGATCGCAACCTTGCGACCTGTGAAGTTAGAGCCGGTAAGTAACTAAGGCTTATAGGTAAGGAATGACGGCTGCGGCCATCACTGCAACAAAGAAGCTAACAAGTACAACGATTGTGACGATGCGACGCGTGCGTGGATTCATGACTTAACAATAACTCATGAACTGAACAATTCGGACATCGCTTACTCTAGGCATAGCAATGGGGCGCACCGTTTTTCACAGTACGCCCCAAAGACTTTGTTATTACTAGCCGAACAGTTCCTTCAACGGGTGAATGCCGAAGTAAATCAAGAATGCTGCGGCGATAACCCACATCAATCCGGAAACTTCCTTTGACTTACCCTGAGCGACTTTAATCGCCACGAAGGAAACCATACCTGCGCCGATACCGTTTGTGATCGAGTAGGTGAACGGCATCAAGATGATTGTCAAGAACGATGGAATCGCAATTGCGTAATCATCAAATGGGATGTGACGAATTTGAGTCATCATCAAGAAGCCCACGATTACCAATGCTGGTGCTGCTGCTTCGTAAGGAACAATCTTGGTTAGCGGTGCAATGAACATCGCTAGCAAGAACAAAGTTCCAGTTACAAGGCTGGCAATACCAGTGCGCGCACCGTCGCCGATGCCTGATGCAGATTCGATGTAAGCGGTGTTGGATGAAGTTCCAGCCAAGCCACCTGCCATCGCTGCAACGGAGTCAACAGCAAGGATTGCGCCAAGGTGTTCAACTTCGCCATCAGCTGTCATTAGGTCTGCTTCAGTAGCAAGACCAGTAACAGTTCCGATGGTGTCGAAGAAGTCGCTTAGCAATAGTGAGAACACTGCAAGACCAGCAGCCAATGCGCCAATCGCACTGAAGGCACCGAAGATATCGATGTCGAACAATGGAGTTGGATCAACATAACCAATTAAGGTTTCTGGAATTGCTGGAACGTTTAGATTCCATCCTGTTGGGTTCTCGAGACCCGGCAGACTTGGATCAGTGTTTGAACCACCAATCTTCTGAGTGGTTTCTAGAACTACTGCAAGCGCAGTTGTTACTAACAAACCAATCAAGATTGCAGCGCGCTTACGCAAGGCAACCAATACGACCATGAGGAGAAGTCCAAACACGAACGTAAAGATTGGCCAACCAGCAAGCTCACCGTAAACCGCAAATGTGATTAGCGGAACGCCTGGGCGAACAACGCCTGCATCAACAAGACCGATAAGTGCGATGAATAAACCGATACCTGCACCAATTGAGTACTTCAATGCATCTGGCACTGCGTGGAATACCGCGGTGCGGAATCCGGTTAGAACCAAAAGCAAAACGATGAAGCCTTCGATGATGACTAAGCCAAACGCTTGTGGCCAAGTCATGTAAGGAGCAAGACCAAAGGCCAAGAATCCGTTTAGACCTAAACCGGCTGC
>JAPLBY010000030.1 GCA_026392515.1 Actinomycetota bacterium
GTTAAATGAAATTGGATGCTTGTCAGATAAGTACCTTAAAGCCGCTCCCATGATTGCTTGGAGCATGGTCCATGGGTTTGCTGGTTTGGCTGCCCAAGGCGCTACCGGAAACTCAAACGAAACTCTTGCTTCGAAAAAGGATGTTCTTGCTGCAGTCCTGAAGTCGCTAGACATCAAAGCTGCTTAAAGCGACGATCCCGCATCACTGTTTATAGCAATGCGGGATCGTGTTAACACTTACGGGCTAGAGGAAGATCGTAACCAATGCCACTAGTCCCAAAATTAGTGCAGGGGCAAATGGTTCCTTGCGCTTGCGATGAACATTAGCTGCGCCGGCCATCAAAAGAAATAGGCCAACTGCCGCATCCTTAGACAGAACTTCTGCAACTGAAAAAACGTGCGGCAGGATTAATCCAAGCGCGCCAAGTACTTCAGCAAGCCCAATCAGCTTTATCTGAGAGTCGCTGAAATCAGCAGCCCAACCCATGTTCTTGTTTGCAAGCAATTTTTCCCTGCTTGAAGCAACTTTCATCATTCCTGATGCTAAGAATGCAAATGCAGCAATCCCCGCAACAACCCAATATGCAGTACTCATATTCACCTATCTTTGATTAGTTTTTCCTGATTCTTGCTTTGAAAGTAATCTTCGCTATAAATGGTTGATTTGTCAACCATTTGATAGAGTCATCACATGGAAACATACGGACTCTCAGCAAAGCAGCTAAGAGCTTGGCGCTCTTTTCACAAGCTGAGGTCGCAATTACTTCCACACATGGCCAAAAGGATCTACCGAAATACTGGATTAACACCGGCTGAATATTTCCTTATGGTCACCTTGCTGGAATCCCCCAATGGTTCTCTGCACTCCAGTGAGATTGCCGAGCAACTGGATTGGGAAAAGAGCAGAATTTCGCATCAAGCAAAACGTATGGAGTCGCGAGGATTAGTTTCTCGCTTCACTTGCGAAACAGATGCCCGAAGTTGCGTAATAGAAATCACGCCTTCTGGGCGCAAATACATGAAGCAAGCACTTCCCATGCAGTTTCAAGATGTAAAACATTGCTTTGCTGATCTTTTAACGCAAGCACATCTAGATGCCTTGATTGAAATTTCCCAGATAGTTTCTAAACACCTTGCAGAAGAACATTCGGCCGATGAGCCAACAAAAGCCTCGGCGGGCCTTAAGTAAACCTGCCTCGGTTCAGAAAGTAAGTCTGACATCAAAGGCAACCATTGCGATTGCGATTCCAGCAGACCAAATCAAAGTGCTAGCAATTATGAGCGTCGATGCTCGAAATGGCTTAACTCCTGCCGCAACAGATGCCATCGCGGCAATCTGAGTACCAATTAAAGCTGGAGCGGCTATCGCCATGCCATAGATCCCATACTTATCGAACATGCGAACGGCTTTTTCAAACTTAGGCGATTCACCAGTTTTACCTTTTGCTGCACGTCGCTTGATGATTCGATTGCGCATAGTCGAACTCAGATACGCGAAAACTACAATCGCAATTGCATCACCAATTACTGCAGCAATCACAGCCAGAGCTGGGTTTACTCCCAATGCAATTCCAACTGGCACCATTGCGATCGCGTCAACAAATGGGATAACTGAGGCTATGAAAACTCCCAGTGCTCCCCATTGTTCGATGTATTGCATTATTAGATGTCCTTTTCTCGCCAAGCTAAAACCATTGACGGCATGGATGCGAATGCAAAAAGCGTTGCAATTACTAAATAGCTTCCATCGTTGCCTTCTGGCTGGAACATTTGCACTTCAGGTCCAAACAGCATGAGCAGCATAAGTGCTAGCACTATGTAGCCCATTAAGTAGTAGGCATACCTAATCGAGGTATTGCGCACCTGAATCTGACGTTCATCAAGAAGTTCGTCAGGTGCATCTGCGATCGATCTAACACTTATCCGAAGCAGGCTGTAACCACCGACTACAGCTAGGATTACAAAAATTGCCGTTACGGAGTAGACGATTAAATCGACACCATTAGATAGCGACAAATTGGTCTTTAACGTTGGCCAGTAGCTGCCCAGTGCAACCAGCACAATTCCTGGGCCCAAAAGCACAACTAGTATTCGTCGATTCCGCTGGGGACGAAGCCAATTAAACTTAGGGTTCTCGTCGTTGAGAAGTGCTTTCGTACCTTTTTCAGTTACACCTTCAAACCAATAAATCTTGTTGTTCTTTGGCATGCTTACTATTCCTTCCGAATCGGAGATAACGAGAACAGGTCAGAGACTTCTTGGTCTAGGACCTTTGAAATCCGCAATGCCAGAACTAAAGAAGGGCTGTATTCCTCGCGCTCTAAATAACCAATCGTTTGGTAATGAACGCCAGCTTTGTCAGCTAGTTCTTGGCGCGTTAAGCCCATTGCCAAACGTGCTGCCTCAATGCGGTTGTAAACCGGATCTTCAGGATTTCTACTCATAAAATGTAGTATACATACTACATAGCATTAATGCAACATTTCATGATATGAAGATTAACTTAGGGCTCTTTGCCCAAAGATAGTCATGCTCATAGACTAGATAAATGACACTTTCGGCAACTGGAACCTACCGGATAGCGGCTGTGCCTGGAGATGGCATAGGCAAGGAAACTGTGGCGGCAGCTCGCAGAGTTTTAGATGTAGTTGCCCAGAACGAAGGCTTCACCCTGAATTGGATCGAATATCCATGGGGCTGCGACTACTACTTTGAAACCGGCCGAATGATGCCAGTTGACGGCATCAGCAAACTTGCCGAATCTGATGCGATTTTGCTTGGAGCCGTTGGTCGAGCCGATGTGCCTGACCATGTTTCGCTTTGGGGGCTTTTGATACCAATTCGAAGAAGTTTCGATCAGTATGTTTCATTGCGACCGGCTCGACTTTTGCCTGGCATTGAAAGTCCATTGGCCCCTTCACGAGAAGCTCTTGATGTTGTCATCGTAAGAGAAAATACCGAAGGCGAATACTCCGAAGTTGGTGGGCGGCTATTCGCTGGTCAACCCGGTGAGATTGCTATTCAGGAAGCAGTGTTTACGCGTGTGGGTATCGAAAGAATCGCCCGATATGCTTTCGAATTGGCTGGCACAAGAACTGGCCGAGTAGCTTCAGCTACCAAGTCCAATGGAATTGTTCACACGATGCCATTCTGGGATGAAGTTGTGGATGAGGTTGCGCAAGATTACCCAGAGGTAGAACTAACTCGCTTCCATGTCGATGCCCTAGCAGCACTGCTTGTTCTAGATCCAGGAAGATTCGATGTAATTCTTGGTTCTAACCTCTTTGGCGACATCTTGTCAGACTTGGCTGCCGCATTAGTTGGCAGCATCGGTATCGCGCCTTGCGGAAATATAGATCCGACTCGGCGCAATCCTTCCATGTTCGAACCTATTCATGGTTCGGCGCCCGACATCGTGGGTAAAGGAATTGCCAATCCAATCGGACAGATTTGGAGTGCAGCAATGATGCTCGAACATCTCCAGGAATTTAAAGCGGCATCGGGAATCATCGCTGCAATTGAATCAGTTATCGCGTCCGGAATAAAAACACCCGACCTTGGCGGCACGCACAATACTGACGAAGTAACCGATGCTGTGATCAGCGCTTATTTGTCCTCAACCGGTGTGAAGTGAGTATAGCTTTCGCTGAATTCGAGTCGTTACAACTCGATGTCGGCCCCGTTCAGATCCACGTTCGCACAGCAGGAAGTGGTCCACCCCTTTTACTCCTGCACGGCTATCCAGAGTCATCACTTATGTGGAGAGATGTCGCTTCCAGCCTCGCAGAGAAATTCACTGTTGTAGCAACTGACTTACGGGGTTACGGCAACAGTTCGACGCCACCTGACGATGAACTTCATGAGACGTATAGCAAGCGCGCAATGGCCGCCGATCAAGCAAAAGTTATGGAGCTACTTGGCCATGACAAATTCATGGTTGCCGGTCACGATCGTGGCGGCCGCGTGGCGCATCGGCTGGCTCTTGACTTCCCGACACGAATAAACCGTCTCGCTGTTCTTGACATCATTCCGACGCTTCACATGTTTGAAAATGTTGATCGCGAAATGGCACAGTCATACTTCCACTGGTTCTTCTTGATTCAAGGTAATGGCGTACCTGAACAGCTAATCAATGCAGACCCGCAAGCTTGGATTGCAAGCAGATTTAGCGGGCGCCTACTTGGGGAAAATCCGATTGATCCAGACGCGATCACTGAATACACGAACATATTTCAAGACCCAGCACACGTTGCAGCAACCTGCGCTGACTACCGCGCGGCTGCCTCAATAGATCTTGATCACGATCGCGCCGATCGCTCAGCAAAGCATCGGATCACTGCTCCCCTGCTCGTGATGTGGGGACAAAGCAGCTACGTGGGCAGAAATTTTGATTCAGTTGAAGTTTGGAAAAATTTTGCTGATCAAGTTACAGGAATTCAGGCACCGAGTGATCATTACATTCCAGAAGAAGCGCCTAGTTTTACAGCTGAAGTTTTGAGCGAATTCTTTAGTGCGGGGTTTAACAAGTGAAAACAAAGCAAAGCATGGTCGACGCACTTCGGGCGTTGGTTGAGATTGAAACGCCTAGCGGTGACAATGAAGCATTGGAAGTTGGCTTTGCAAAACTGAAAAGTCTTATGGAGCAAGCAACTGGCAGTAGCGCCCAAATAGATCGTGTTGATGGTGTCCCATATCTTTACTTGCCTGCGTCCGCATCACCTTCGGTGCTATTCATCGGGCACTTGGACACAGTCTGGCCAAAAGGAACATTGACCGAGATACCTTTTGCAGTTTCCAG
Organism: Actinomycetota bacterium; assembly: GCA_026392515.1. Taxonomy (GTDB): domain Bacteria; phylum Actinomycetota; class Actinomycetes; order S36-B12; family UBA5976; genus UBA5976. Next base: position 4,799 of record JAPLBY010000030.1, read on the forward strand.
CGATGTCGCAACTGGCCCTGGAGTTTTCGACATGAAAACAGGTCTTGTAATTGCGATGGGTGCAATCGCAAGAAGTGAAGTATCGGATCATGTTGCAATGCTGGTGACTGGTGACGAAGAAGTTGGTTCCGTAACGAGTAGGGCACTTGTGGAAAAGTATGCCAAGGAGTCGCTGGCAGTAATTGTGACTGAAGGAGCAGCCCCTTGCGGAGGTATAAAGAAGACCCGCAAAGGCGTTGCGCTTTACAAGTTCACTCTTCAGGGCAAGGCAGCACATGCTGGACTTGAGCCAGAGCGCGGCTCTAATGCAACTGTTGAACTTGGATCGCTAATTAGCGATCTGTTTGATTTACAAAATATTTCAGCTCAAACAACTGTCACACCCACGGTGGCAAGTTCTGGGGTGGCGATTAACACGATCCCAGATAAAGCAATCTTGCATGTAGATGCTCGTGCCTGGACTTTATCTGAGCTTCAGCGAATTGACACTGCAATTCGATCTCGGCAGACCAAAGTAGCTGGGGTAGAAATCACAATTGCGGGAGGCATCAATCGGCCACCACTAGAAGCAAGCGTGACTTCTGAATTGGTTAGCCTTGCCCAACAGGCAGCAATCGACGTTGGACTTGAGTCGATTAACGCAGTTGGTGTCGGTGGTGCATCTGATGGAAATTTCACCGCTGCAATGGGGATCCCAACCCTTGATGGAGTGGGAGCATTCGGAGGCGGCGCTCATGCGCGCGATGAATGGGTGGATCTGAATAGTCTGACGAAAAGATCTGAGTGGCTTGCTTTAATCTGTGAGCGAGTCATTGCCGGAGGACTAAGTCGATAGCTGAGTCCGGCACCCGGAAGCAGCGACTCTAATCTTGGTCCCAGCGCTGACCGAGAAGTGCTTTGTCAGTTAACTCTTTCATGCGTCTGTAGTCATGCGCTAACCCGGCAAGTCCGCCAGGCATGTGGCCACCCTGGAACCAATCAAGCACAACATCGCCACCTGCATCGCGTAACGAATCGGCATATCTCTGGGCTTGTTCGGGTGGAGTCCGAGTGTCGAATGCACCTTGATTTAACCATGCTGGTGCGCGAACATGTTCAACATATGAAATTGGGGATGCCTCTTGCCATGGCGTTGGATCAATTTCTGGATCGCTACCAACAAAACCTCGCCAGGCAGTCTGTAGCGCTGGGTTCATCTGTGGATACGCGGCAACCCAGTCGGCTTGCGCAACGTGCGCAAGGCCTCCAGCAATTCGATTCGGTAATTTCCCAAGCGCCAACAATGTTAGGAAGCCACCGTAAGACGCGCCGGTAATAAATATCGACTCAGCACTTGCTAACCCTGCTGACTCCAGCCAATTGATTGCTGCATCGATGTCGTCGATTTCGCCTACTCCGACCCGACCCCAGAAGCTCTCTCGGAATTCTCTGCCAAAAGTAACGCTGCCGCGATAGTTAAGCGCCGCATACGCCCAACCATCATCGATCCAGGACTGAGCCAATGCGTCATAGCGATCCACCGTGACTAAATTTGGGCCGCCGTGAACTTCAAGAATTACTCCTCGTGGTTTTTCGAGCCCCTTTGGTAATCCAACCCACAGCTGTGCCTTGGCGCCATCTCTACTTGTAACTGTGTGAGATGCGAACTGGCTCGCGTGCGGAACATTTGAAGGCGGGAGTACAACTTGAGGCATCTCGCTATTGCGAGACTCAAGTATGTGAAGTGGCACGTCCCAACTACTTGTCACAAGTCTGCGTGCGCCATCATGTGCGTAATACGAAGACCAAATGACTGGAAATTCAGATCCGGTATCCGGTTCGAAAAATGCACCCTGTGGATGTTGCAAGTGTGTTGTAATTCCAGAATCTAGATCGTGCTCCAACAGCCGGTGGATACCCTCATCAACATGGACTAAAAGTACTCTTCCAGATTCGGAATGCCAGTCGAGCGGAACTACATCACCCAAGTACGAAGGCAATGGGATATCAATTCTTACTCCGTTGATTGGGTCCCAAACAAGTGGTCGTGCAAAACCTGAAACTTCCGTGCTTGCGAGTAGCCGACTATCGCCAGGCTGTTGCGCAAAGCGGATTGGGCGGATGGGTCCCAATTCCCCATCCGACAAAGTTGCAACGACTTCACCAGTTGCGTTGTCGACAACTGTAACTGCAAAGCGACGAATGCCTGGATTCTGATCTGTTGTCTCTAATGCAGAAAGCCTGCAATCTGCAGATAGGATCCCTGACCAAGCCTCGTTATCAGAACGGAAGATAACTCTGGCATCATTTGGGTTTTTAACATTGGAAAGCACTGCATAGAAACCAGTTTCATCTCCGGCCGTAACAAGAACTGTTTGGCCATCGATAGCGCAATCAATTCCGCGAACTGTGTATGAACCATGTCCCGGTGTTAGGTCGCGACTAGCTCCGCCAGCACTAGGAGTTGCGTGCAAGTGACCGAGCTCCGAGCCAGTTGGGTCATCTAAGTCAAGGATGTATTGCCCATCCGGGGTGATTGTGGTTGCATACGTAACTTGATCGAATGAAGATTTTCTTAATTCTTTAGTCTTACCGTTCCAAATGGAAAGCGATAGCCCTTCAAGGTCATGGTCAATGACGACTGCAAGGTCAGCTGGTCCACGGACTGCTCGAATGACAATGGCGTACGGTGAATCTAGGCGCTTAGACACAGGAATCTGTTCCATGACTTTTCAAACTCAAGCCTTCTCTGGGTGATGACATGCCACAAAGTGTTCATCTTGAGCATTCAATGATGGCAACGTGTCACAAAGTTCGGTGCTTTTCCAGCAACGACTTTTAAATGAGCACCCAGCTGGAAGATTTAGTGGTGACGGCAAGTCACCCTCGAGAAGAATCCGCTGTCGCGATCTCTCGATGCGAGGGTCTGGAACAGGGACTGCGGAAATCAAAGCCTTTGTATATGGATGTAGTGGATTTTCATACAACTTGTCAGTGGTCACCTGCTCAACGATCCGACCCAGATACATCACGGCAACCTCGTGACTTATGTGACGAACAACTGAGAGATCATGTGCGATGAAAACATATGCAAGATTAAGTCGTACTTGTAATTCGTCCAACAAGTTAAGAACCCCGGCTTGCACGCTGACATCAAGAGCACTAACTGGTTCGTCTAAAACAATAATCTCTGGCTCAAGTGCTAGTGCCCGTGCAATACCGACGCGCTGACGCTGTCCCCCGGAAAGCTCATGCGGATACTGCTCAAGTACTGATTGACTCAGGCCAACAAGCTCAGCCAACTCACTGATGCGTTGGCTCTCTTGACCTTGCGCCAATTTATGCAGCTGAAGTGGTTCAACCAAAATCGATGCGATCGACTGACGTGGATCAAGTGATGCGTAAGGGTCTTGAAATACCAGTTGGATACGGCGGCGTGCTGCGCGTAACTCTTTAGCAGTCAGCTTCGAAAGATCCTGCCCGTCAAGTAATACTGCACCGGAGGTCGGAGTCACCAGGTTTACCAGGCACCGCCCGACGGTTGACTTTCCGCAACCTGTTTCACCTACTAATCCCAAAGTTTTGCCACGTTCAAGAGTGAGCGATATTCCGTTAACAGCCTTGACCGTGTTTGTTTCCCTTCGCAACAGACCGCCACGAACTGGATACTCCTTAACTAGGTCACGAACTTCCAAAACTGGTGACATCAGTTCGCCTCCTGATCCTTAACTAAATGACAGCGCGCTACGTGCTCTGGCCCTGCTCGATGAACAATAGGAATTTCGGTATCGCACTTGCCTGCGACGGCTATCGAGCAGCGTGGATGGAACGAGCAACCCTCAGGTCGCTGAGCTGGTGACGGTTGAAAGCCTGGTATTCGATAAAGCGGTTCAGAACGATTCCTGGCATCAAGACGTGGCAAAGAGCCAAGTAATCCGCGTGTGTAAGGGTGTGCTGTTTCATAGAAGACAGAGTCGACTCCGCCTTCTTCAATCACATCGCCTGAATACATGACTGCGACTCGATCTGCGAAACCTGCGATCACACCCAAGTCGTGCGTGATTAGCAATAGCGAGCTACTTGTACGATCTTGAATTCGATTTAAAACATCGAGAATTTGGGCCTGGACAGTAACATCCAGCGCTGTTGTGGGCTCGTCAGCAATGATCAGATCGGGTTCATTGGCAACGCTCATAGCTATAAGCGCACGTTGTCTCATGCCACCAGAAAACTCATGCGGGAAATTGTCTACTCGAGTTTCTGGTTGTGAAATGCCCACTAAATCTAGTAAGTCCACTGCCCGACTGCGAAGTTCTGATTTAGACAGGTTGTTGTCGTGAACACTTATCGCTTCGGCAATTTGCTTTCCAACTGTGTGAACTGGATTCAGTGCAGTGAGCGCGTCTTGCGCAATGACGGCTAGCCGCTTGCCACGCAATTCTCTAAGATCGGACTCCTTCGCACCGATAAGTTCTTGCCCGAGAAAGCGAATAGAGCCAGAAACTTCAGCGTTAGCAGGAAGTAGTCCCATAATTGCTGCGCTAGTCAAACTCTTACCCGAACCGGACTCCCCCACTACACCTAGCGACTCGCCTCTGGCGATGCTCAGGGATAAATTGCGAATTGCAAAAAAGTCTTCGCCTTCGCGCATGTGGAAAAAAACAGATAAGTCATTGACTTCTAGCAAAGTTTCGTTTGTGGAGTTGTGTGTCATTTACGTTTCCTACCTTGCATTGATCCGGATCCAGAGCGTGGATCTAATGCATCACGCAGGCCATCACCGACAAAATTCACAGCTAGTACTGCGATCAAGATAAAAAGACCAGGGAAATAGAGAAGGTAAACCTTTGAAGTTCCAATTAATCCTGAAGCTTGGCTAAGCATGTTGCCCCAACTTGTCTGAGGCGGTTGCACTCCAAATCCCAAGAAACTTAAGGTTGACTCGATGATGATCGCAGACGCCACTGCCAGTGCGACATTAACTGCTATGACTCCACCTAAATTTGGTAACACGTGTTTCCATATAATCTGACGATCATTTGCGCCGATTACTCGCGCAGCTTCGATGAATTCACGTTCGCGCAAAGACAACACTTGGCCACGCACAACTCTTGCGATATAAGTCCATCCAATTAGGGATAGGACCAAAACAATCGAAAATGGGCTACGACCAAGACCCTGAAGCGCTAGAGCAAGTAAGGCGATTGCTGGAACCACTAAGAATAAATCAGTTATTCGCATAAACAAGTTGTCTACCCAGCCGCCTTTGTATCCAGCTAGCACCCCAACGAGTACTCCAATGGCAGTAGAAACAAGTGCGACTGAAAGTGCCAGTAAAAGTGAGACCTGTCCCGCGTAGAGAATTTCGGTTAGATAATCGCGTCCCAAATCATCTGTTCCCAACAAATGCTCGAACGAAGGCGGCACTGGTCCCAGCAATAGATCCTGTTGATTTTTTGGGAATGGCGCAAAAATTGGTGCTCCAAAGCATGCGATAAAAAGAAACAGCAAAGTTAGGCCACCTAGTAATGCCAACCTATGTCTAATAAACCTTTGCAGAAATTTACTTCTCCCATTTGATGGCAACTTTGCCACTGCAGTTACCTCAGCCATCACAAGCGCACGCGTGGATCTAATAAACCGTAGGCAATGTCAGCTACTAAATTTAAAACGATAACTGCGATGCCTGTAATCAACATCCATGGCAGTAATACAAAAGCGTCACCCGCAAGAAGTGAATCAAGGAATAGTCGACCCATTCCAGGAATTGAAAATACCTGTTCCGTCACTAAAAGTCCGCCCACAAGTAATGCTGCGTCAATCGATACAACTGTTACTAGAGGTCCCCAGGAATTTCGTAGCGCATGACTTACCACTACTCGCCGTCGTGGAACACCTTTTGCTCGGGCCGTGCGAACGTAATCACTTGAAAGAGCATCCAACATAGACGCTCGAGTGAATCTACTCCAAGTTGCAACTAAACCTACGGTTAGCGTTAGGACCGGTAAGACCATGTGGCGGGCAGTATCAATGAATGTCGGCTCTTCCCCGGCAGAAGTCAGACCAACAAAAAAGAATAAGGGCTCATCCCATCCGAACAATTGCTGTGGCCAAACTGCCAAGAATTGAATCAGAATCAATCCAAACCAAAACGCAGGGAGCGCGAGTCCCAAATATGAAATCCCTGTGAGCGCATAGTCCGAAAATGAATACTGTCGGACCGCTGACCAAACTCCAAGGACGACCGCCACAATAAATGCAAATAGTAGCCCCCACACAAGAAGCTCAAGGGTGACAGTAAGTGCTGATTGGATCATTGGCTTTACAGATCCAGATGTGCGACTGCTAACTCCCCAGTCTCCGGTAACAAACCCAGAGAGCCATCGCCAATACTGCACAAGAATTCCTTGATCGAGTCCTAGGCGTTGCGTTTCACGAATGATTACTTCAGGATCTCGAATCTGACGCAATTTGGCTAAGGGATCGAATGCAGTTCTCACTGACCAGAACAAAAGGAAACTTCCAATGACCAATACCGGGAGTGAGTATATGAGTCGGCGAAAGGCATATGCGAACATCGCTGCCTACCTCCCTCTCATGTCACTCTAAGTAAAGTGCTGACCAGCAATTCTGCGGCCTTTCTCTACCCGCTTAATTGCCAACATGTGTTAGGAAGTAATTATTTCACCAAGCCCCATTGCTCTAGGTTCCAGAATGGACCTTCTGCAGGATTAATCGAAGTTGGTCCACCTACCTTTTCCAGAGTAAGCAGAACGTTTGGCACTCCCGCTAATGGCAACGACGTGGCCGAATCAGCGAGTAGCTTGTCGCCATCCTGAGTTGCCTTCAATCGCTCGGCAGCATCAATCGAACTATCCACGGTCGCAAGGATTTCATTTAGTCCCGGAACGTCCGTTCGACTGTAATTCAAGCCAGAGAATCCATTGGCATCACTTGGGATGCTGTTGGAATCAAATGCAAAGCTAAGACCTGGATCTGGGAACGTGGTAACTAAAGTCCATAATCCTAAGTCGAAGGTTCCATCCGGAAGGATAGTTCCAAACAAATCTGCAGCCGCCGCGTTCTCAATAGTTAAACCAAATCCAGCGGTTTTCAGCTGCTCTTGAATTACCTGTTCCATAAGTTCTCGACGCAAATTTCCAGAGATGGTAGTGATCTTAAGGTTGGCGGCGTTGCCATCCTTTGCCCAGATGCCATCGGCGCCCTTTGCCCAGCCATCACCTGTCATCAATGAATCAACTTTTGCGAGGTCAAGCGAGTAGACCGAGAAGTCTTGTCCGCCAAATGCCGACAGGCTTGGTGGGTAGAAACTTTGTGCCGGACTCTTCACACCTAATGGTCCATAAACCCGCTCAACGATTGCGGCGCGATCAATTGAGTAACTCAAAGCCTGACGAACTGCCTGTGACTTTAGAAGTGGTGTGGCATTGTTCATCCAAATTGCTTCAAGGTTTCCTGACGCTGCGTCGACTTGAACGCGAGCACCTGGAATTCCCGTATTAATTTGATCGATCGCATCAAGTTGTGGACTTGGGTAAATCGCATCAAGTTGGCCACTCTTAAATGCTTGGAAAGCAGCTGCAGTATCCGCAGTGAACTGGAACACGACTTTATCAAGTTTTGGCTTATCGCCCCAGTAGCCAGCGTTAGGCACAAGTGTTATTGATTCACCCTTTTTCCAAGATTCAATTACCCATGGGCCACCGCTCCAGGTGTAACCATCAGCCATAAGAGCGGCTCTATCTTTGCCCTCTAGTAAGTGACTCGGAAGTAGTCCGTAACTTCCGCTGAACAAAGTCTTCCATCCTGCATAAACCGTATTGAAAGTTACAACTGCGGTCTGTGCATCAGGAGTAGCGATGTCTTCGATTGCTGAGTAGCCAGTTTTGTCAAGAACATCTTCACCGTCGCGAATTTGTAACGCGGTGTATTTAAGGTCAGCGGATGTAATTGGAGTTCCATCAGACCAAACTGCATCTGGATTAAATTTGTATGTAACGGTTTGTGGAGGACCGGCGCTTACTTCCGGTTCGGAAGCCATGATTCCGGAGATTTCAGGAACCCAGTCTTCGCCGTTCTTGCGAACATTAAATACAAATGGAGTTGTTGTAATTTGCGCCATGTACGAACCCCAGATTGAACCTGCGCAGCTTGCGATCCAGTCCATGCAATCAGGTTCTTGCTCAGCTCCAATAACTAAAGTTCCACCCTGTTGCAATTCAACAGCGCTAGCACTAGGGGCGCTTTCGGAGGAACCTGCACCGCAACCTGCAAGCAGAAGTGTCGCACTAGCCATGAGTGCAATCACCGCAGTTAGTGGCCGTCGGGACTTTTGATTTGGCTCAATGTTTAATAACTGCATGATTTCCTCCATGAAAGATGTAACTCGGGCAAAAGTAACTTTGAATTACTCTTGCAATTTAGCGATCTCAGCATTGATCAAGCAAGGGTTAAAGACAACTTGATAGTCAATGTTATAGACTTGTTACCTAACCTTATGGTCTAGCATTATGGACATGGAAACGAACGCCCTTGAATCAGCTGCAGCCTCTGAACCCAAGAAGCGCGGAAGTAAGCCTGCGCCTGCGGGTTCCGTGGCTCGGAAACCCAGGGACAGTCTGAATCGATCAGTGATTATTGAAGCCGGGCTGGCGATCGTTAAACGAGAGGGCCTTTCCGGGTTAACTTTTCAGGCCCTCGGCGACGAGCTCGGCGCACATGCCACTTCGGTCTATCGTCACTTCCGCGATAAGGACGAATTACTCCTCGAAATCATTGACTCCCTCCGTGAGAATTCTTATGGGTCCGACTTAGTTGCCACAGGTGACTGGCGCGCTGATCTTCGAATTATGGCGACTCAGATTCGTGACCATTACTTGCGCTATGCGCCTTTCGCTCATGAAATGTCTTTACGGTCCACGCATCGAAAAACTGAATTCGTCAACGTTGAATTTGCCCTAGATGCCCTTGACCGAGCCAACCTTTCGCCAGATGACGCAGTTATTTACTTACGGTTAATTGGAAACTATGTGCGGGCGATGTCAAGTTTTGAAGCCTCAGTAACTTGTCAGCAACTTCTTTGATTTCATTTGACGATCCACGCACCTTTGAATTGGGTTTAAATGCAATTCTTGATGCGATCGAAACCCTTGGAAAAAAATCGAAAGCTTAAGTAGACGAGTCGGTCTGTAAGCCGGATTCTGTACGCTTGCGCGCGATGATCATCCATCTGCGATTGTTGTTACCAACAACCTGTTGCAACCTACCTGCAGGCGTGTGACGGGCAGTCACCTGCTACTTGGTCTTGCTCCGAGTGGGGTTTACCTAGCTACCTATGTCGCCATAAGTACTGGTGAGCTCTTACCTCACCGTTTCACCCTTACCTATCTCCATAAATGAAGATAGGCGGTTTACTTTCTGTTGCACTTTCCCGTGGGTCGCCCCAGGTGGACGTTATCCACCACTCTTGCCCTATGGAGTCCGGACTTTCCTCGATAACCTTGCGGCTACCGCGATCATCCGACCGACTCGTCTGCTCTAAGACTACGGGGATTTGGCTAGGGTAGAAAAATGCTGGATTTGTTAATAACAGGCGGACTGCTTCATTCGCCAGGTGGCGCTGCTCCTAGGCCTCAAGCCATTGGCTTGAAAGGCAATCAAATCGCATTCATAGGTGAACGTCAGGATGCGCCATCTTCTCGAGAGCAAGTCGAGCTAGACGGCCAACTTATTACTCCAGGATTTATCGACAGTCACAATCACCTGCTGCTTGGCTTTGATCCCGATGCGGTGAACCTTCAAGACTTAGTCGTCCTTGAAGACGTCCGAAAGCGAATGATGGAATTCGCTAACTCGCGACCTGACCTGGAATGGATTTGCGGAGAAAATGCAAACTACTCAGTTGTCACTGGTCGACGACCTAACGCCCAGGATCTTGAAGGGATAACGGATCGTCCAGTTTTCATTACTACCTACGATCAACATTCAGTTTGGTTAAATCGGGTCGCAATTCGCGCACTTGGAATTGAACCTGGAGTTGTGCTCAGCTGGGGCAGACCAGAGTTCGATGAAGTTACCAATGAACCAACTGGTTGGGTAACTGATTTCTACACCAGTGCGATGACAACGATCGGGTTAAAGGCACTGCAACGAGACATCCCGATGTATTCACCTGAACGCAGATATCGAAAATTGGTTTCCAGTATGGAAATGGCCACGAGATTTGGAATCACTACTGTTGTCGAACCTCAGGTGCCCATGGCAGAACTTGACCTCTTTCAGCGCGCGCTTAAAGAAGGAAAGTTAACTTCCAGAGTTATCGCGGCGTTGTTTCATCCAATTGATGAAGGCTCGGATTTCCGCATGGAACTTCGTAACACTGTCGATAACCATCAAGATTCCAGCAAGCTTTCCCTTGGTCCGGTAAAGCTTTATGCAGATGATGTGATCGAACCACATACTGCTTGGTTGCTTGATGATTACGCAAACATGCCTGGACATCGCGGCCATCCAAGTGCATCGGTAGAAGAATTCAAGTACGTTGTTTCCGAACTTGATCGGATGGGTTTTCAAACTCATACTCATGCCACTGGCGATGGAGGCATCCGACTAATCCTTGATGCGTTAGAAAATGCAGCTCAATTGAATTCCACAATTGATCGTCGTCATGGCATTGTGCACGTGGAGTGTATTCATCCTGATGATTTACCAAGACTTGCTCAACTAGGCGTTACTGCAGCGATGCAACCACGACACTGCTCCCCTGACTTAATTGAAGGTTCTTGGATGAACAACGTAGGCGAACAACGTTGGGATCGCGCGTGGCGCATCAAATCGCTTATCGAGGCTGGCACCCACGTTGCACTTTCTAGCGACTGGCAAGTTGGTGAAATGGATCCACTAGTGGGAATTTATAGCGCAATGACGCGTGCATCACTTGATGGCAAGAAGTCTTGGACTCAAGATGAACGCATATCGTTGACGGCAGCCATTGATGGTTACACCAAAGAAGGTGCCTGGGCTTGGCATCGCGAATCCGAATTTGGAGCTCTTCAAATTGGCGCTAAAGCCGATGTTGTTGTTTGGTCAAGTAACTTGCACGATCATGCCAAGAATCCTGATGCATTACTTGATCAACATTCACTACTTACAGTCGTGGATGGCGTGATTGAACACGATGCCCGCTAGGCCTTTAAGCGCAAGTTCTCTGGGTCATAGAACGGCACATCGCTGATCGTTGCTGGTGTTAACACCCCAGCGCAATCCACTATGAAATTCGAGCCAACTGGAACATCAGCAGGAATGTTGCCAAGTCCGCAAGCTCCCCCAATGGTGTGACCATACGAACCAGAAGTTACGTGGCCGATGATCTTGCCATCAAGCAAGATTGATTCATCGTGAACGAATAGTGGCTCTGGATTATCAAGTTTGATAAACACTTGGCGACGATCTGGATTTTGCTTCCCTTCTATTGCGCTGCGACCGACGAAGTCACCCTTCTTTAGGTTGACTGCAAATGCCAGTGAGGCTTGATACGGATCATCGATTGGGCCGATGTCGTGACCAAGGTGCCGGTAACCCTTTTCAACACGCAAGCTATCTAGTGCGTGATAACCAGCTCGGCGCAGACCAAGACCTTCGCCTGCTTCGATCACTGAGTCATAAATTGAAACTGCCATGTCGTTGGTTGGATAAAGTTCGTAACCTAGCTCGCCAACGAAACTTACGCGTAGGCAAAGCGCCGAACCATTACCAACTTCAATCTCGCGAGCAGTTCCCCAGGGTTGGTTTTCCGTTGAGAAATCTGCCGGGCTAATGCGCGATAACAACTCTCGCGAGTTAGGTCCCATGATTCCGATCGTTGCCAAACCTGCGCTGGCATCAAATGTGGCAGCAGCGTGACCGCGAGCTGCTCGTCGCAACATTGCCAAAGTCTTGGTTTGTGCCGCCGTTGGTGTTACAACCAGGAATCGGTCTTCAGCAAGCCTGGTGATCGTTCCATCTAGTTCAATGCCGCCACCCTTGTTAAGCATGAGGGTGTAAACAACTCGGCCAATCTTCACATCCATATTGGATGTGGTTACTGACTGAATGACCTTAAGTGCATCAGGTCCGGCGACTTCGACTTTTGTGAAGGTCGAAAGATCAAAGATTGCTACTGCTTCTCGTGCTGCTTTATGTTCGGCAGCTGAGTGCTCGAACCAGTTCTGACGCTGGTAACTGTATTCGTATTCACGTTTTGTGCCAGCGGGTGCAAACCAATTTGCTCGTTCGTAACCAACTAGTTCGCCAAACACTGCTCCGGCCGCATCGACTCGATCATGCAATGGTGAGCGGCGAATGTTTCGTGCGGTGTAAGGCTGCAAGAACGGCCAGTGCATCGCATAAAGACGGCCAAGGCCTTCCTTAGTGCGCTCATGCATGTAAGGGCGGTTTGCTTGGTACTTCGAGAATCTCTGAACATCAACAGCCGAAACATCTGTGGTTGGTGTGCCAGCAACAATCCATTCAGCCAATGCCCGTCCTGCACCTGGTGCATAAATGATGCCTTGGCTGTTAAAGCCGGCAGCGATCCATAAACCATCAACTTCAGCAGTTTCGCCAAGGCAGAAACTTGCATCAGGAGTAAATGACTCTGGAGCGTTTAGGAAGCGTGAGTAATTGGCAGTCTTTAGTGCCGGGATTCGATCTTCCGCAAATCCCTTGATCGCAGCAAAGTGTTCCCAGTCTGGATCAAACTCACCAAAAGCAAAGTCTTTTGCCAAAGTGCGGGAATCAACTGGAATGCCATCAGGTTCGAATGCACCTACTACTAGTGAACCGTTATGACCTCTTACATATAAGTAGCCATCCAAGTCACGAAGCACTGGAAGTTGAACATCTGCGCCTTCGATTGGATCGGTCGTTACGTGCACATGCGCTGCTGGGTAAAGCGGAACCATTGCGCCACACTTTTCAGCAAGCTCACGAGTCCAAAGTCCTGCTGCTAAAACTAAGTTTTCGCATTCAACGATTCCTTGATCAGTTTCAACTGCAGTAATTCGTCCATTAACTTTCTGAACGCCAGTTACGGTCACGCCTTCGCGGATAGTGACGCCGCGAGTGTGAGCGCCTTTAGCAAATGCCATTGCAGCTCGACCTGGATTAACGTGGCCATCTTCTGCGTGATGCATTCCGCCAAGTAGTCCATCCGCAGTGGCAAGTGGATGAAGTTTGGCAACTTGTTCAGGCGAAACTAGTTCACTGGCAATTCCGTTGTGGCTTGCAACCATGTGGCTATAACGCAATTCATCTAACCGGCCTGGAGTTCTCGCAAGTGATAACGAACCGTTCTGCTTTAGCGAAACGTTGATTCCAGTTTCTTTTTCAATTGCGCGATATGCATCGATTCCGTAATAAGAAAGTTTGGTCATGGCGTGAGTTGCGCGGGAGCGAACAACTAAACCTGCTGCGTGCCAACTTGTGCCAGAAGCAACAGCGGCCCTCTCAATTAGCAGCACATCTTTATGACCAAGTTCAGACAAGTGATACGCGATACTGCTGCCAACTACTCCGGCGCCAACTACTACGGTTTGGACGCGAGCTGGAAGCGCTCTGGTTTTGGCTTGATCATCAAACTCAGTTGCAGAGAGGTCTTTTTCCAGCAGATTATCCACGACGCAAGGTTCCTTTAAATTGAGGTGCTTAGCCCAACTTTATTGGAGTTGTTCAACCAGGTGTTGGGAAACTCGAGATGACCTAGGACACACCAAGATGCGAACTTCTCAGGACTTGAGAAAATAATGGAGAAGACCCCGCAATAAGTATGAGTTACTGCGGGGTCTCAATTCGCTAGAAATTGCCTTTGCCCTGCGGTGACGCTTTTATCTCGCATCGATGATGCTTAGTAATGATCCAACCGGGGCGACATTTTCTAACTAATCCATTCCTACGCCCATGAAAAGGTCATGGCAAGGGGTTTTTAGAAAATATCTTGGATTGATACCTAGATGGCTTACAAAACCTCAACAATTACGTCGAGTCCCCATGGCGTTCCAGCCTTAGTTGGTTTGATTATCTTTACATCCAGCGCCACTTTCGCCGCCAACTCAGCCAGCTGCTCAACGCTAGTTACCGACTTAGTCGACTGAGCCAAAGTTCTGATCAGTCTCCCCTTAGTTGCCTTATTTGAGTGGCTCACAACCTTGGGAGCACCCTTGGGCATCTTTTGCATAATTCGCGGCACCACAACTTGATCGGCGATCGCTTTGTCAGTTGGTCCGAGCTTTACATAGTTTCCAGATCTCAGATCAATTACAAACTCATCTTGGGCAGAAATCAATGAAGTAATTGAATCGCTCCAAAACTTTGTAAGCGATCCAATCTTTGGAACCACTGTGTCCCCTGAAAGTCGATACGCCGGAATTCGATCCGTGACATTGATCAGCCCAAACAAGGCAGAGACTACAAAGTTTTCTGATTCAAACTTGGATTTAGCTTTGGCACTCAGTGAATCAATTTCGATGGCGTCGTAAAGCACCCCGGTATAGACCGACCACGCAGGACCAGTTCCAGCCGTTAATAATCCTTGATCGCGTTCAATTTCAAAATCTTGTTTAGCGCTGATGGCAAGTGCAGTGCGAGCTTTGGCTGCTGGGCCATTTGCCATTGCAACAACGGCTGTAACTAACTCTTGTCGTTGTTTAGTTAACTCTGGAAAGGAAAGTTTTTTGAAATCTAACTTTTGTTTTCCTGTTGCATCAGTTTTACCTTCCGAAGGAGGCAACAAAATCATGGTCATGGATGATCGCTAAGGACGAGAGATGATTCCGGAGCCACCAGCAAGGTGGGTGTCTAGTGCTTCGTTAGCTAAAGCGTCAGCATGCTTGTTGTCTTCGCGCGGAATCCAGGTGTAGGTGACGTTTCCGTACGGCAGGATTTCGCGTGCTTCAATTGCCAGCTTTTGCATGTCTGGACTTTTGATTTTCCAGCGGCCAGACATTTGCTCAACGACTAATTTGCTATCCATGCGAACTTCAACCAAAGCCTCTGGATCAATTTCAGCAATCGCAGTCAGGCCGGCAACCAGTCCACTGTATTCTGCAACGTTGTTCGTTGCGTGACCTAGAACTGCGGCACGCTCTGCTACTACTTCCCCAGTGTTGGCATTTCGAATCACGGTTCCGTAAGAAGCATGACCTGGATTACCTCTGGAAGCTCCGTCAGCCTCCATTACAAAGTGAGTCACAGACCCGACTCCGCTGTGCGAACCAAAATCCTTCGGCATTGATCGCAGCGCGCAATTGCATCGGCTGACATATTTCGAATCTGATCAATTTCTTGGGCATCAATTGTGATGTGACAGCCTTGACAAGAGCCACGATGAATCAACGCGGCGCCAACGCCACCTTGATCTGCGCGGATCTTGTCATAAAGCGCAATTAGATCTGCCGGCAAACCATTTGCGATTTCCGTGCGCTGACTCGTGAGCGAATTGACTTCAAAATCAATGTCAGCAAACAAGTCATCTCGAGTCTGAGCAAGAGTTGAAAGCTTTTCCGTAGTTTCAATTTCACTTGCTTGTAATTCAGTTACTGCTTGCTGGGCATTTTCATAGGCCTGCATGATTTCAAGTTCAATGTCTTCAAGTTCAGCCTGGCGTTTAGCTAGGGTTCCGATCTCGTGCTGCAAGCTTTCGAGTTCCTTGGCCGCAGACACTGCGCCGGAATCTAAGCGATCTTGATCGCGCTTGGCACGGGAAACAACTTGTTCAACATCGGCTTCAGCCTTTAACTGATTTAGCTTTAGATCTGATGCTTCAGTCTGAGCGGCAACTAAGCGCATCTTTATTGAACCAAGTTCAACTTCTAAATCTTGAGCCGCGGCAATCTCGGGCAATCCTGCTCTTTTATGCGCCAGTTGCAGGAGTTTGGTGTCAAGGCCCTGCAAGTCCAGCAATGCTTGTTGCTGGTCGGGGCTTGCAGTAACGGCCATTTTTTGCTCCCAGATTTGTTTAGTTATTCAACTAACAAAGCCAGACTACCTCTATCCAATAATGAAGCTTGTTTTGCTTGGGCGCGGAATGAGGTTCAAGAAAAATACCCCCTTGCGGGGGTATTTCTGTTGCAGTGGGCGCTAAGGGACTCGAACCCCTGACCCTCTCGGTGTAAACGAGATGCTCTAGCCAACTGAGCTAAGCGCCCTACGTGCCTCCCTACCTTATCTAAGGTTTGGAAAAGGTAGAAATCGAATGTGGGTGGTGGGTGCGTAAAAGACCACAGCCGGTGAGTCTCGGGTCTACACCGGCCGTGGCATTTCAATTTCACACCTAGTTCGACAAGTCCGCATCTTTTAGCAAACTGACCGAATTTAAAGGGCTGCTAGCGCCTGCTTGTATTCGTCGGTATTGCGGGCATCGCCTGGACCATTAACTATTGACCAGCGCAGGATTCCTGCCTTGTCGATTACGAAGGTTCCACGCATTGAAAAACCTCTTGGCTCAAAGAATGAGCCGTAAGCCTTTGAAACTTCGCCGTGTGGCCAGAAGTCAGACAGCAACGGGTAGTCAAAGTTTTCTTGTTCTGCGAAAACTTTTAGCGATGCAGAGGTATCGCATGAGATTCCAAGCACCTGAACATCATCACTGACAAAGGCTGGGCTCTGATCACGAATTTCACAAAGTTCGCCAGTGCAAATTCCAGTGAATGCCATTGGGTAGAAAACTAGAACGACGTTCTTCTTGCCACGGAAATCCGAAAGCTTCACATCTTCACCGAATTGATTCTGAAGTGTGAAATCTGGGGCTTCTTGGCCAACTTCTAACGACATGTTTTACTCATTTCTTTTTTGGATTTTGTTTTTAAAGCGAAGTGTTTAGCGACGGGATTTTGGTGCAACTAACCGAGTGCCCTGCCAGTCCGGTGCTGCATTTATGTTGCTAGTTGCTTGCAAGCCAGATGTTGGCGCAGCATCTGCAATATCTTCAGGTTCAACGTGACCATCTCGACCTGGCTTAGGTGTCATCAACCAAATAACACCGTTATCTGCCAGTGGACCCAAGGCATCTACCAGCGCATCTACAAGATCGCCGTCCTCATCGCGCCACCAGAGAAGTACTGCATCAACAACGTCATCGTAGGTTTCATCAACCAATTCAGAAACAGATGCGATTGCATCGGATACTGATTGATCGCAATCAACATCGAATCCGAGCTCTTGGACTACGAGTCCTTCGCCTAACCCAAACTTGCCAGCCAACCCCGCGAGGGTGCCTTCTTGTGAACTCACAGTCTTAGTCCACCTGAGTAATGGCCAAAAGGCAACTGCAAACCCCAAATTGCCCGATATTGATTTCCTGCCAAATAGGACTCGACTTAGGCGAAGGCTCAGACATCAGACACAATAGGAGGTGAAATAGCCGATCCACCACAAGGCAGGTAACAAACCGTGACCACCACACCAGATCGGGATTCGCTGATTGCTGGCGGTCTACCTACCCAGTACGTAGATGTAAATCCTGAAGAAACTCGGGAATGGATCGAGTCACTAGATGCCTTAATCGCAACACATGGCGAGCAACGTGCCCGTCACATCATGCTCTCACTGCTTCGCCACTCTTCGGAAAAGAATGTGGGCGTCCCAAGTCTTCGTAGCACTGACTACATCAACACCATCTCTCCAGATCGCGAACCAGATTTTCCTGGTGACGAAACAATTGAGCGCCGTATCCGCGCATACATTCGATGGAACGCTGCGATGCTTGTGCATCGCGCACAACGTCCAGGTATTGGCGTCGGCGGACACATTTCAACTTACGCATCAAGTGCCTCGCTTTACGAAGTTGGCTTCAACCACTTCTTCCGCGGCCCAGAGCATGAAGGCGGCGGCGATCAAGTTTTCTTCCAAGGTCACGCATCTCCTGGAATGTATGCTCGCGCCTTTCTTGAAGGTCGCTTAAGCACTGATCGACTTGATGGTTTCCGCCAAGAACTATCAGCTGCGCCAAATGGTTTGCCAAGTTATCCGCATCCACGTTTGATGCCGGACTTTTGGCAGTTCCCAACGGTGTCCATGGGTCTTGGCCCAATGAATGCGATTTACCAAGCTCGCTTTAATCGCTACCTGCATCATCGCGGGATCAAGGACACTTCCCAGCAGCGCGTTTGGGCATTCTTGGGCGATGGCGAAATGGATGAGCCTGAATCATTGGGCGCTATTGGTATTGCAGCTCGCGAAGAACTGGACAACTTAACTTTTGTAATCAACTGCAACTTGCAGCGCCTTGATGGACCAGTCCGCGGTAATGGAAAAATCATTCAAGAACTTGAATCACACTTCCGTGGCGCTGGTTGGAATGTAATCAAGGTTGTTTGGGGTCGCGAGTGGGATGAATTGCTCGCCATCGACAACGAAGGCGCGCTCGTTAACTTAATGAACCGCACTCCTGATGGTGACTTCCAGACTTACAAGACTGAAAACGGTGGCTTCGTTCGCGACAACTTCTTTGGCCGCGATCCACGCACCAAGGCCATGGTCGAAGGCTGGTCAGATGAACAGGTCTGGAACCTAAAGCGTGGCGGCCATGACTACAAGAAGATGTATGCCGCTTACGCAGCAGCTGAAGCTCACACTGGTCAGCCGACGGTTATTCTGGCTAAGACCATCAAGGGCTGGACGCTTGGTTCACACTTCGAAGGTCGCAACGCCACGCACCAGATGAAGAAACTTACGCATGAAGACTTAGCAGTTTTCCGTGATCGGTTGCAGATTCCGATTACAGACGCACAACTTGATGACAAGTTGCCGCCGTATTACCACCCAGGTGACAACCACGAGCACATCGAATACTTGCACGAACGCCGCCGCGCACTTGGTGGCTACGTTCCATCACGCCGCACCAAAGCAAAAGTCTTAACGCTGCCGCCAATTGAAACTTACAAAGACATGAGTGCTGGCTCTGGAAATCAGCCAGTAGCAACCACCATGGCTTTTGTTCGCTTGCTTCGCGACTTAGTTCGCGACGAGAACATTGGTAACCGCATTGTTCCAATCATTCCGGATGAAGCCCGTACTTTTGGAATGGACAGCTTCTTCCCTACCTTGAAGATCTACTCACCGCATGGTCAGCAATACATGTCAGTAGACCGCGAACTGATGCTGTCTTACAAGGAATCTGAAATTGGTCAGATTCTGCATGAAGGTATTAACGAAGCCGGTTCGGTTGCATCTTGGACTGCAGTAGCAACTTCTTATGCAACACATAACGAACCAATGATTCCGATCTACATCTTTTATTCCATGTTTGGTTTCCAGCGCACTGGCGATTCCTTCTGGTTGGCCGGAGATCAAATGGCTCGTGGTTTTGTGCTTGGCGCAACTGCAGGTCGCACCACGCTTAATGGTGAAGGTCTGCAACACGAAGATGGTCACTCACATTTGCTGGCTGCAACTAACCCTGCTGTCGTTAGTTACGACCCGGCGTATGGTTTCGAAATCGGTCACATTGTTCGTGATGGCTTGCGCCGTATGTATGGCGAAAATCCGGAAGACATCTATTACTACCTGACGATTTACAACGAGCCTTACGTGCAACCTGCCGAACCAGCAGGTGTTGATGCTGCCGGCATCTTGCGCGGTATGTACCTACTTGCTCCAGATTCAGATGCCAAGGGTCCACGCACTCAACTTCTTGCATCTGGTGTTTCTGTTCCTTGGGCACTTGAGGCCCAGAAGTTACTTCGCGAAGACTGGGGCGTTAGCGCAGATGTTTGGTCAGTAACTTCCTGGAATGAATTGCGTCGCGATGGCCTTGCCGCTGATCGTCATAATTTCTTGAATCCGTCTGCAGAACCACAAGTCAGTTGGGTTACGGAAAAGCTTGCCGGCACCGAGGGTCCTGTCATCGCAGTTTCCGATTTCATGCGCGCAGTTCAAGATCAAATTCGCGACTGGGTACCAAATGATTTCGTATCTCTAGGTACTGATGGCTGGGGTATGTCAGATACGCGCGGCGCACTTCGTCGTCACTTTTTAGTTGATGCCCAAAGCATTACCGTTCAAGCGCTAGCAATGTTGGCTAAGCGTGGCGATATTCCTGCCGAGCGCGTGCAAGAAGCAATCGATAGCTACGACTTAACGAATCCAAAAGCTGCTTCGGCTGGCAACACTGAAGGTGGCGGCTGATGCGCGTTGCACTTGGCAGAACTGAACTACAAGTTCACCCACTCTGCTTAGGTGGAAACGTATTTGGTTGGAGTGCGAACGCAGCGCAATCTCAAGAAGTTCTATCTGCTTATGAATCTGCAGGTGGAAACTTCATTGACACTGCTGACATGTATTCGCGCTGGCATACCGGCAACGTAGGTGGCGAAAGCGAAACCATCATTGGCGATTGGATGCGAGCTCGCGGAAATCGTAGCGAGATGGTGATTGCAACTAAAGTTGCCAAACTTGCGACCCGTCCTGGATTAAGTGCAGCAAACATTGCTGCTGCGGCCGAAGATTCACTTCGCCGCCTCGGCACTGACTACATCGACATCTACTACGCACATCATGACGATGAAGAAGTTCCACTTGAAGAATCTTTAGCTGCTTTCAATGAACTTGTTACTTCTGGCAAGGTTCGCTACTTAGCAGCCTCGAATTACTCAGCCACAAGATTGGAAGAAGCCCTAAAGATTTCGCGTGACTTGGGAATGAGTGAATACCTTTTACTTCAACCGAACTACAACGCCATTGTTCGCAATGAATACGAAGGTGACTTGATGGCAGTTGCCGTTAAGGAAGACATCCCAGTACTTCCCTACTTCTCATTAGCTGCTGGATTCTTAACTGGTAAGTACCAGCCAGGCGTTGAGGTCGATAGCGTTCGAGCTGGCGATATGCCGGACTACAAAAACGATCGTGGTTGGGCAATCCTTAATGCGATTACTGAAATCGCCAAGCAGGAAAACACTTCAATTGCTGCAGTTGCTTTGGGTTGGTTACGCGCTCAGCCTGGTGTGGTTACGCCAATTGCCAGTGCTCGCACAATTGAACAGCTTGCCGAGATCCTGCCAGTCGTTGAACTCTCGGCTGAGCAAGTCGCTCAGGTCAACGCACTGTAACTTTCCACCACAGATCCACCCTTTCCAGCACTACTGGCACACTTAGACCTATGCCACGTTCAATCCGCTCAACGGAATCCACGCCTGAACGGATCGCTGCTGAGCATGCGGTTTTGGCTCGGCGAGTTCAGCGCATGACTGGTGAACTAACCACTGCTGCAACTACTCGCATGGAAGATGCGCTGCCTTGGTTCGTGGCGTTGCCGGCGAATGAACGTGCATCAGTAAGTCTGGTGGCGCAAAGTGGCATCACTAACTTTGTCGAATGGTTTTCGGCTGGACTTGAATCAAAAGATCATGTTGGCGACATTTTCTCCAGCGCTCCTCGCGAACTTGCTCGCGCACTCACCCTGCAACAAACCGTTGAACTCGTTAGAACTTCGATGGCAGTTGTTGAAGAGATGGTTGAGCAGATTGCTGGCACTAATGAGTACCGCCAGTCATACTTGCGCGAGTCGCTACTTCGTTACTCCAGCGAGATTGCATTCGCTGCTGCCGAGTTTTATGCCCGCGCTGCTGAGAACCGCGGTGCTTGGGATGCCAGACTTCAAGATTTAGTACTCGATGCAATCTTGGCTGGAAGTTCTGATGATGCGTTGCTTGCCAGAGCTGCTGCGGCAGGGTGGGACGTTAACAAACATGTGCTGGCAATTGTTGGTCCAGTTCCATCGAATCAAATTGCAATCGAAGTTCACATGGAACAAATCCGCCGGACTGCCAAGTCTGCAAAATTACATGTGATGGTTGGCGTTCATAACGACCGAATGATCACCATCATCGGCGGTGTTTCGGAAAGCGATAACCCTGAGTCGGTGGCCAAGCCATTTGTGGGTCACTTCGGTGCAGGTACTGTAGTTACTGGGCCAATCGTTTCAACTTTACAAGAAGCGCACAGCTCCGCTCTTGATGCCTTGTCAGGGTTTCGAGCCTTAGGTTTTGTTTCCACAAGCCCACGACTAGTTGCCTCCGATGACATGATCTCGGCGCGAGTAATTGCCGGTGATGCTGCAGCAATTGATCCAGTCGTTGCCAAATTACGACAGGATCTCAGCAGCGACGTCCGCCAAACTCTGGCTTGCTACCTGGAGGTCGCCCCAACAATTGAGGGCTGCGCTCGAACCCTTTTTGTCCACGTAAACACAGTCCGGTATCGCTTACGTAGAGTTTTGGAAGCCACTGGTCTAGACCCATTTGAGCCAACTGATGCCTTAACTCTGCGAATTGCCCTCATGATTGAGCGAAATAGCCCTGAATTGTAGGTTACCTACAAAAAATAGCCCTAGAATTTAGTGGATCGTCATCAGATTTAGCGGTTGCCTATACGAGAGACTATACGAGTGCTTGCAGTAGTTGCCCCAGGTCAAGGTTCCCAGGTCCCCGGCTTTTTAACCCCGTGGTTAGAACTCCCCAATTTCGAAGATCGCATGAAGTGGCTGGGAACAGTTGCTGGCATCGATCTAATCGCCCACGGCACCACAAGTGATGAAGACACCATCCGCGACACCGCTGTAGCTCAACCCCTAATTGTTAGTGCTGGAATGGTTTCCTTGCTTAGCCTGTTTCCGCATCCTGGTGAGGCTTACGCAAAGGTCGCTGTTGGCGCTGGACATAGCGTTGGCGAAATCACCGCTGCAGCTGCAGCAAACGTTATCTCTGCCGAACAAGCCATGGTGTTGGTTCGCGAGCGCGGAAATGCAATGGCTACTGCTTCAGCGGTTACCCCGACCGGAATGTCGGCAGTACTTGGTGGCGATCGCGACGAAGTGATTGCCAAACTTGCTCAGCATGGCCTAACTGCCGCAAATGAAAATGGCGCCGGACAAATCGTTGCAGCTGGCACATTGGAACAACTTGCTGCCCTAGAAACTGATCCTCCAGCCGGCGCGCGTGTTCGTCCGCTTTCAGTTGCTGGCGCATTCCATACCAAGCACATGGCTCCAGCTGTTGGCATTCTTGCTCAGCATGCAAAAGCTATTTCAACTCATGATGCGCGCAGTCGCCTACTTTCAAACGCTGACGGCACTGTTGTGCAAGATGGCCGCGAAGTTCTAAAACGTTTGGTAACTCAAGTCAGTAATCCAGTGCGCTGGGATCTTTGTATGCAAACCATGCTTGATCTAGGTGTTACTGGCTTAATCGAACTTCCACCAGCTGGAACTCTTGTTGGTCTGGCAAAGCGTGCAATGCCTGGCGTTGAATGTGTTTCGCTTAAGACTCCTGAAGACATGCCAGCAGCACTAGATCTAATTGCTCGTCACGGAACTGAGACCGCAGTCACTGACTCTCCTACTTGGCGCTTAGTAGTTGCACCGTTCAAGGGCATCATTGAATTCAATGTCAGCGAAGAACCAGGCACTGTGCTTGATGGCAAAACTAAAGTTGCAACTATTCGCACGCTTCGCGATGAATATGAAGTTGAAGCACCACACGGCGGAACCATTGTTGAATGGTTAGTAACTGATGGTGATCCAGTAAATCCTGGTCAGCCGTTGCTTCGCTTGCATCCTAAGGCTGGTTCATGATCACGTTAAATACTCCAGCCCCAACTGCGCACGCTGGAATCCTTGGTCTTGGCACGTTCCGACCGCAGCGCGTTGTAACTAATGATGAGATCTGCTTACGTATCGATTCAAATGACGAATGGATTCGGGAACGTTCCGGAATCATCGAACGCCGCCATGGTGGACAAGATGAAACCGTAGTGACAATGGCAACTGCTGCTGCGCGCAAAGCAATTGCTGATGCTGGAATCACTGCTGAACAACTTGATCTTGTAATGGTGGCAACTGTTACGCATCGTTACCAAACTCCTTCAGCTGCAGTTGAAGTCGCAGCCGCGATTGGCGCTGTTAATGCAGCCGCTACAGATACTTCTGCTGCATGTGCTGGTTTTTGTTATGGCCTAGGTATTGCAGACGGCTTGATTCGTTCTGGCTCAGCAAAATACATCCTCTTGATCGGCGCCGAAAAGCTTTCTGAAATTGTGAACTTTGAAGATCGCGGAACCGCGTTCCTATTTGCTGATGGCGCGGGCGCAGTTGTTGTTGGTCAAAGTGAGACTCAAGGTATTGGCCCAACAATTTGGGGAGCCGATGGCACGCAGCGCGATGCCATCATCATGGATCCAGATATCTTCACCGCAGAAAAGGCTGGCACACCTTCCGTTTTAACTATGCAAGGTCAGCAAGTTTTCCGCTGGGCTGTTGGTCAGATGGGCGATGTTTGTGCCCAAGCCATGGCTGCTGCAGGCGTTACCGTAAATGACTTAGCAGCGTTTGTGCCACATCAAGCTAACAATCGAATTACTGAAGCGTTGGTTAAGCAACTCGATCTACCAAACCACGTAGTGGTCGCTCACGACATCCAGTACTCCGGAAATACTTCGGCTGCTTCGGTTCCGCTGGCACTTGATCGCCTTCGCGAAAATGGCGAAGTAAAGAGTGGTGACTTAGTTTTGATGGTTGGCTTTGGTGCTGGCCTTGTCCATGCTGCGCAGGTAGCACTTGTCCCATAAGTTTCGAAAGTCGAAAGATTTTCGAAGTAAGACCCGCACAACGCGGTAAGTAATTACTAAAGGAGATAACTATGTCCCAGGACATCCTCGCTGGCCTAGCGGAAATCGTAAACGAAGTTGCAGGCATCCCAGCTGAATCAGTCCAGATGGAAAAGTCATTTGTTGATGACCTAGACGTTGACTCATTGTCAATGGTTGAAGTTGTTATGGCTTGCGAAGACAAGTTTGGCGTAACCATCCCAGACACTGAAGTTAAGAACCTAAATACCGTTGCTGACGCAGTTAACTACATTGCTGCAAACAAGGCATAAATAGTTTTGATGTTGGCGGGCGGCTTGCATGTTGCCCGCCACATAAAAACTAGTTCTATCCGCAAGAGAAATATCCATAAATTCTAATTCAAATTGAAAGGTCGACAACAATGAGCCGTACGGTTGTCGTTACAGGGCTTGGAGCTACTACCCCACTTGGTGGAGATGTTGCTTCAACTTGGGATTCGTTGGTAGCTGCCCGCTCCGGAATCCACTTACTTGAAGATCAACGCTTTGCTGACTTGCCAGTTCGCATTGCTGCGACTGCGAAAGTTGATCCAGAAAGCATCTTGGAACCTCACGAGGTTCGTCGCATGGATCGTTCCCAGCAACTTGCGCTAATTGCTGCGCGCGAAGCTTGGGCTGATGCTGGTGCACCTGAAGTCGAGCAAGCTCGATTAGGTGTTGCAGTTGGCTCTGGCGTTGGTGGCGCAATTTCGCTCATGGAGCAGTACGACGTTTTGCGCGATCGTGGTGCATCGCGGGTATCTCCTATGACTGTTCCGATGTTGATGCCAAATGGTCCAGCAGCTGTGATCGGTCTTGAATTAGGAGCTATGGCTGGCGTTCACACTCCAGTTTCCGCATGTGCCTCAGGCGCAGAAGCAATCGGCTACGGCGCCGAGATGATTCGTACTGGACGCGCTGATGTTGTTGTGTGTGGTGGCACTGAAGGCTGTATCCACCCGCTAACAATTGCTGCGTTTGCAGCAATGCGCGCTCTATCTACCAACCATGAAAATGCTGCTGGTGCATCACGACCATTTGATCGCGATCGCGATGGCTTCGTAATGGCTGAAGGCGCAGCAATCATTGTTTTGGAATCTGAAGAGTTTGCTAAGGCCCGTGGCGCAAAGATCTATGCAACGTACGGCGGTCAAGGCATCGCAGCTGATGCACATCACATTGCCCAGCCAGAACCAGAAGGTCGTGGCGTAATTCTTGCTATGAACCGCGCACTGGCTGATGCTGATCTATCGACCAAGGACATCTTCCATGTCAACGCTCACGCAACCAGCACTCCAGCGGGTGACGTTGCTGAGGCCAAGGCAATTCGTAAGGTTCTCGGTTCAGACACCGATCACGCTCCAGTAACTGCTGTTAAGGGCGTAGCTGGTCACTTGCTTGGTGGCGCAGGTTCACTTGCTGCACTTGCCTCCATCTTGGCAATCAAGAATCGCATCGTTCCCCCAGTTGGCAACCTTGTTAACTTGGCCGATGGCGTTGATGTTGATGTTGTTATGAATGCACCACGCGAACTTCCAAGCGGCGATATCGCAGCCTTGAGTAATTCATTTGGCTTTGGTGGCCATGACATAGTTTTGGCTTTCCGGAACCACTCATGACCGCGGTCGTTGACAAGAAGTTAATGGCGAATGCTCGCCTAACAGCTTTGTTCGATGAAGGCAGCCTGCAGCATGTAGCAAGCCAAGTTGAAGGCATTGGCGCAGTTTCTGCGACCGGCAAAATCAATGGTCGAACCGTAGTTGCCTTTGCTAATGATCCGTCATTCCAAGGTGGCGCACTTGGCGCAGCTGAAGGCGCTGTGATTGTTGATGCTTACGCAATTGCGATGAAGGAACAGTGCCCAATCGTTGGTATCTGGCACTCCGGTGGCGCTCGCCTGCAAGAAGGCATTGGTGCACTTAAGCCATTCGGTGACATCTTCCGCGTAATGACTCACGCTTCTGGCAAGATCCCCCAGGTTTCTGTTGTGCTTGGCCCAGCTGCTGGTGGCGGTGCTTACGGCCCAGCTCTTACTGACATCGTGATCCTTGGTCCTGAAGGTCGCATCTTCGTAACAGGTCCTGACGTTGTTCGCTCCGTCACTGGTGAAGACGTAGACATGTTGCGTTTGGGTGGACCTGAACCACATGGTCGCCGCAGTGGCGTCGTTCACGTAGTTAGTGATACCGAAGAGCGAGCAATTGCTGATACTCGAAACATCACTGACTTACTAGGTAATCAAGGTTTGCTTGATACTTCAAAGATCACTGACGTAGACATGGGCGCACTTTTGCCGGAGCAAAACAATCGCGCTTACGACGCTCATCCAATTGTTGATTCTGTAATTGATGCCGGAACCGGCGTTGAACTACATCCACGTTGGGCACCAAACATCATTACAACTCTTGGTCGCTTTGGTGGTCGAACTGTTGGCATCGTGGCTAACAACCCACTACGCCTTGGCGGCTGCCTAGATGCAACTTCGGCCGAGAAGAGTGCTCGCTTCGTTCGTATGTGTGACGCGCTTGGTATTCCAATGATCGTCATGGTTGACGTACCTGGTTACTTACCTGGTGTTGGTCAGGAATGGGACGGCGTAGTTCGTCGCGGTGCCAAACTGCTTCATGCTTTCGCAGAATGTGTTGTGCCTCGAATTACTTGTGTAACTCGTAAGTCTTACGGCGGCGCATACATCGCAATGAACTCCAAGGCACTTGGCGCAACTCGCGTCATGGCTTGGGAAGGCGCCGAAGTTGCCGTTATGGGACCCCTTGCTGCAATTCGCATTTTGCACCGCAGGCGGTTAGCTGAAGTTCCACCAGAACAAAAAGATGCTGTTGAAGCTGAATTGGCCGAAGAGCACAAGATCACTGCTGGTGGATTACCTAAGTGCATTGAACTTGGCGCAGTTGACGAGATTGTTGATCCAACAGAAACTCGAACTGCAATTGCTGCTGCATTAAAGGCTGCTGCAAACCCAGATGGTTCATTCCCGCGCGGTAATCACGGAAACATTCCGCTTTAACTAACTTGATGTAGCCATCTAACTGGCACACCATCACCGGCATACCTAAAAGGTTCTAGTTCGCGATCCCATGGTCCACCCATAACTTCGTCAACGGCATCTACTAACGAATTTCCAGCAGAAGTTGCATTCGCGATTGCAGTGCGAAGTTTTTCATCCGAAATAAAGCTTTCGCCAAAGAAGCCCATTGGACTTCGCCAAATACCAAGGGAAGGCGTGGATACAAATCGTTGACCATCAAAGCCCGCACTTGGTTCTTCAGTTACTTCGAACCTAAGGTTTGGAAAGCCACGAAGGGCTGAGGCCATCTTTGCTGATAAGTCAGCGGCACCGATCCACGACATCTCACTGCGCACAGTTCCAGGAGCAACGGGCTGTTCAACCCAATCAAGATTTACTGGTGTACCCAACAGGCCACCTAAAGCCCACTCGATATGGGCAGTTAAAGCTCGTGGCGTGCTGTGAATGAACACGACCCCACGAGTTGTTGACGTATACGCCATCTCTTGCCTCCTAGCCTTTCCTACAAATTGCCTTCCCCGACATGTTGTAGGACTCCTAGGAGCACTTAGGAAGAGAATAACCCCACTGGTCACAGAATTACCACCAGAGCCAGTAAATTGACGCAAACTAGCGCAAATTGCCTTAACTAATGGGTTTTAGCCCGGCTTCGGCGCTCCCAAGCTCGGCAAGCATATTCAACAGCTACCGCATAGATTGCGCCAAGAATGGCATCAAATATGTAGTGCTCACCGCCGAATACCAAGGCAAAGAACATCAAGGCAACATAGAAAGTTAGGAACGCTTTCATCTTTAGGCCAACTCGGGCCCAGAAGAACAATGTGATCGTGACCGCCATACCTGCGTGAAGTGAAGGAATCGCAGCGACTTGGTTAACCACGCCTTGGCCCAAGGAAATGATCTGACCGGCAATCGGCAGGCCAATGATCTCCCAACCTCTGGTGGCAATTCGAACTACTGGTTCACAAAGACCTTCACGTGCGGCATACCAAGGTGGCGCTGCTGGGATCAAAATGTAAGTGATTAATGCAGCAAATGAAATCGTGATGACACGACGGGCAAACTTCGCCCATAGCTCTCGGTTCTTTACATACAGGATTCCAACTATCGCCCAAGGTGCAACGAAGTGCGAGACATAAACTAGCGCAACTAAAGATTCCCACCAAGCGATTTGATTTGGATCGTAAAGATGTTGTTGCAACCAAACGGTTGGAATTTTGTCTTCGAATAACCAACCAAACCAAGCCAATTCAATGTTGTAGATTTCCTCGACTCGAACTTTGAAACCAAAGGTATCAGCTGCGCCACGGGAATAGTCATATCCGTACAACAAGATTGCAAATGGCACCCAGTCGGCAAACACCCGAATTGAGCGCGTTGTGGTGCCAATTGAAAAGGCAAGTGCCGCAGTAATGATGATCAGAAACTGGGTAGCTCGATCAAACGGAATGCCTTGCCACAGCACATACCCACCGGTAGCAAGTGCCCATATCGCCACAGCAAACTTTCGTTCATTGGGCCAATTGGACATTAGATTACGTGTGCTTTCTTTTTGGGTTCGTATCAGCCTAATCGATTGCCTCAGGCAGAATAGAGACATGTCCGCGCTTCGCATCAGCCAAGTTTCCAGCATTGAAGAAATGGAAGCAGTCAGCGCATTTCTATGCAAAGTGTGGGCTGGCGGACCTGAAGTAGTCCCATTTGATTTAGGTATAGCCGTGCTACATGTCGGTGCGTATTGCAGCGCAGCTTATGACGGCGATGAGATGGTGGCTGCATCGTTTGGATTCCGTGGCGTTTTTGATGGCAAAGACATCCTGCATTCTCATGTCACCGGTTCATTTCAACCTGGCGCGGGCTATGAACTTAAGCAACATCAGTTCAAATGGGCAAAGCAAGAGGGTCTAGCCGGAATCACTTGGTCCTTTGATCCCCTGGTTCGCCGTAACTGTGTCTTTAACTTCGACAAACTTGGTGCAACCGCCGTTGAGTATTTGCCAAATTTCTACGGCACTATGACAGATGAAATCAACGCTGGCGATGACTCAGATCGACTATTCGTCTACTGGGATCTGGCGCAAGGTAAGGCTGGTGAAAGTGTGTCACCAGATGCAATCACTGTTGAGATTCCCGAGGACATAGAGGCGCTTCGCCGAACCGATCTTGCGGCAGCAAAAGTTTGGCGAGCTCAAACTCGCGAGACTTTAGAGCCCTTAATGGCAAAAGGTTGGACCATCAAGGCAATGCAAGATCGAACTCACTTACTAGTAGAGCCACCGAAGTAAAGGGACAAAATGAAACTCGAAGCTGTTGAACTAATTCGTCTTGATGTTCCGCTGAAGTCTGCCTTTCGCACATCCGAGGGCTCAGTAACAGTTCATGAAGTTGTGTGGGTGCACGCGATCACTGATGTTGGTGAAGGCTGGGCTGAGTGTGCGGCCAACGCGCTTCCTGATTATTCAAGTGAGTATCACACGGCCGCTGCTGGAGTACTCCGCGATTTCTTTATCCCAGAAGCCATGAAACTTGGTAATCAATTAACTGCTGAAGCAATTGCCCCAGCACTGCATTGGGCTAAAGGTCATCGCATGGCAAAGGCCGCATTAGAAACTGCTGTGCTAGATGCGCAATTGCGGGCAAGTGGCACTTCCTTTGCAACTTACTTAGGTGCCACTAAGACAAAAGTTCCTGCCGGTGTTTCAGTAGGCATCATGGACACCTTGCCTGAGTTAATGAAAACCGTTGAGGGCTACCTTGCTGATGGCTATCTGCGAATCAAACTAAAGATCGAACCTGGCTGGGATTACGAACCAGTGAAGCTAGTGCGCGAAACTTTTGGTCCTAACCTACTACTTCAAGTTGATGCGAATACTGCCTACACGCGGGATGATTTTGATCGACTAAAGCGTCTCGATGAGTTCAATCTCTTGCTGATTGAACAACCAATCGAAGAAGAAGACATCTTGGGTCATGCTCGGTTAGCTGAATACATAACGACCCCAGTTTGCTTGGATGAATCAATTGTTTCTGCTGGAGTTGCGCGAGATGCAATTGAAATCGGAGCCACCTCGATTATCAACATAAAGCCAGCTCGCGTTGGTGGCTACATCGAAGCCGTAAAGATTCACAATGTTGCCCAAGCCGCTGGAATTCCAGTTTGGTGTGGTGGCATGTTGGAAACTGGTATCGGACGAGCGGCAAACTTGGCACTAGCTGCACTGCCTAACTTCACATTGCCAGGCGACACTTCGGCTTCGGCTCGTTACTTTGAGACCGATACCACCGAGCCATTTGTTTTGGTTAATGGGCACATCGATGTGCCAACAGGTCCTGGAATTGGTGTTGATCCGATTCGCGAAGTCGTAGACAGATTCACTGTCTCAACTGAATGGGTTAAGTAACTACTTCTTTGGTCCAGAATTCTTTGGTCCAGAAGTTCTTGGCTTGAGTCCTGGAACTAAACCAGGCACTTTGTTCATGTACTCGGCATATCCCCTGTATTTGGCCGAAAGCAAAACTTCTTCCCAGCGCATTTTGTAAGTCAACAAAACAGCAAGTGCTACCCAAACAATGATCTGTGCCCAAACGCCACTTGAAATTACAAGTCCAAGGGTGATTATCAAAAGTCCTAAATAGATTGGATGACGCACGATGCTGTAGATGCCCGTTGTTACCAATACCCCATCAGCATTTGGCACCGGATTGGCTGTTAATGACTTTCCTAGTCCCCTAAATCCTGTAAACAGTAGAACTAGTCCAATGGCGATTAACACGGTGCCAGCGATGTTTAACCACGGCGCAACAGTTGCGCTATCCGGGAAAATGGCCAACACAATAATCAAGGCAAACTGCAGAAAGACCAGTCTCTTACCTTTTTGCAAATCATCCATACTCAAATTCTACCCGTCAATAAATCGCGCTAACCTCTATGTGTGATCAAAAAGCTTTCGGCCAGCCTCATAGCAGCGCTGCTGATTGCTGGCTGTGGTGTTGAGATTCCAGCAGGATATCGACCTTCGCAAAGCGCGGTGCCTAAGGCCTCGATCACCGAGATTGCAATTGATCAGCGAACTGAGCCAATAGAAATATTAGGTCCTGGCCTTAATGGCGGCACTATCACCACTGAAGACATGTCAGGCATTGTCATTGTTAATGCTTGGGCTTCTTGGTGTCCGCCGTGTCGCGAGGAATGGCCAATCTTTGTTGAAATTCAGAATGAGTTTTCTGAGGTAAACCTGCTTGGCCTAAATGAAGCCGACGATAAAGGCGCAGCCGCTGAATTCTTAAGTTCCCAAGAAGGTAGCTGGCCACACATCAGTGACCCAAACCAGGCCATCGCCGCAAAGTCGGAAGTAGTGCAAGGCAGCTACTTACCGGGCACCATAATTCTGGACAAGCAACACCGGGTTGCAGCCAAATTCATCGGACCCGTCAATAAAGAAGACTTAAGTCGAATCCTGAATCAACTCCTTGCGGAGTAGTTAACCGATTGATTCGCCAGCAGCTTCTTGCTTTGCTGCATGATGCTCGGCCCCAGTTCGCAGTGGCACTTCGCGCAAGAACAACGCCATTATGAAGCCAGCTGCAGTAAGTGGAACTGCGGCTAAGAACACAACATGGAACGACTGAACAAACGCGTGGTAAATAACTTCCTGAAGTTCAGGAGTGAATGTCGTAATCACAGACGTATTGTTCTTTAATTGTTCGAATGCTTCAGGCGTTGCGCCGGCTAAAGCCGCAGGATTAGTTGCGGCTAATTCCTCGACACCCTTCGGCAAGTTGATTGCCAGGCGACTCGCATAAAGTGAGCCAAATAGCGCAACACCAATAGTGGAACCAATTGATCTGAAGAAGGTATTTGCACTGGTTGCAATTCCAAGATCCTTCATATCAACTGAATTTTGTAAGGCGATAACGATGGTCTGCATGGAAAGTCCAAGGCCCGCACCAATCAGCACTGCATAGATTGAAAGCTGCCAAAACGGCGTTGTTTCATTCAAAGTCGCAAGCATTGCAATTCCGACAGTCATAAGCGCTAGACCCATGACTGGGAATCGCTTGTAGTGACCATGCTTACTAATTAGCTTTCCACTAACAATGGACATCGAAACGATTCCCAACATGAATGGAATCAATTTCAACCCAGCCACCGTTGCCGAGTCTCCTTGCACAACTTGCAAATAGAGCGGCAACATTACGATCGCGCCAAACATGCCCGCACCAATAATTGCGCCAAGGGCTGATGTTAACGAGAACGTGTGATTCTTAAACAAATCCAAAGGCAAAATCGGTTCAGTGGCTCGTAGTTCCTGCATTAAGAAAACAACTGCCAGAACAATTGCTAGTCCGATAGTTGCTAGCGTCTTTGAACTTAACCAGCCAGCCTCTGGCCCGAAAACCGAAATTCCGATTAGCAGCGCAGTTACGGATGAAACCATAAGTAATGCACCCAAGTAATCAATGCTGTGTTCCCGGCGAATGTTTGCATTCTTAAGTGATGATGACGTCAAAATCAGGGCGAGAATGCCGAATGGAAGGTTGATGTAGAAAATCCAGCGCCAGCCAGCTACCCCAAGGATTGTGTCTGCATCCGAAAAGAAACCACCAAGTAGCGGTCCGGCAACAGCAGCCAGTCCCCAGACTGCGCCGAAGTAACCCTGATACTTTCCGCGTTCGCGCGGAGAAACTAGGTCGCCGATGATGACGAAAGTAAGCGCCATCAAACCACCGGCGCCAAGGCCCTGGATGGCGCGGAAGGCAATGAGTTGGCCCATGCTCTGAGAGGCGCCAGCTAGGAACGAACCAATCAAGAATGTGACGATTGCGAATTGGAATACTGGACGGCGACCATAAAGGTCAGAAATCTTGCCATATAGAGGTGTTGATGCAGTTGATGTCAGCAAATAGGCAGTGACAACCCAGGTGTAGTGAGACAGACCATTGAAGTCTTCAACGATGCTCTTTAGGGCTGTTGAAACAATGGTTTGATCTAGCGCGGCCAGCAACATACCAACCATCAGGCCGCTGAGGACCACCATGATTTCTTTATGAGTTGCTTGGCTAGTTGGAGTTGGCGTCTGGGCAGTCATTGCTGTTCCTTAGTGGAAAACATAGATTTGGTTGAACTTTCAACCTCAGGCTACACCCGAACCACATGTGGTTGAATGAAGGTATGGCTAATTCACCTAAAGAATCAGATCCGACAAAAGCGGCATTTCTTGCTGCCCTTGAAAAGAAGAAGTCACAAGGCGCCAAGGGAACTAGCGCTGGCACTACTGCTGAAAATGCTAAAGCTAAATCTTCTGGCCCAACTGCTCGCCGAATTGAACGTCGCCGAAGCGGCAGCTCTTAAACTCGAATTCGAGAACCTGTCGGATCAAATACTGCATCTGGCGTAACTACTGCGCTGACTTTTCGGCCACCACATGAAATTGAAACTACTTGACCTTCTTTAGTGTCGATCGGTAACCAGGCAAGTGCAACAGGCGCACCAACAGACCAGCCAAACTCAGCGCTAGTTACGTAGCCAGCATTGCGATCTCCGATAAACACAGGCTGACTTACTGTTGGAACTAGATCGACTTCCGAAAGCTGCAGTGTTCTCAGTCTTCGCGTTGCAGGTTGAGTGGCTGCACTAAGTCCAATGTGATCACCGTCTGCGCGCACAGCAAACTCAAGGCCGGCGCTCGTTGGAGTGTCTTCCCGACTCATGTCACTTCCCCAAGCTCGGTATCCCTTTTCTAAACGCAGACTAGTCAGCGCGCTTCGCCCTGCTGGGATGGCGCCAACTTTATTTGCCTGTTCCATGATTGCGTTCCAAAGCTTCTTTCCGCCTGAAACATCGCAAGCAACTTCCCAGCCGAGTTCGCCAACATAAGAAACTCGAACAGCAGTTACATCAACTCCAGAAACGGATGTTTCTTTGGCTGAGAAGTACTTGAAAGTGTCATTGGTTAAGTCAGTATCTGTGATTGGCGACAGGATGTCTCGGGCAGCTGGTCCCCACACAGCAACACATGTCGTGCCGTTAGTAACGTCGGAAATCTGCACATCGAATCCGACCGAGATTGACTTGAGCCAAACTTCGTCTCTCGGGCTATTGCCGCCGACTAAGAACCGATCTTCAGCTAGTTGGCTGATAGTTACATCCGAAACTATGCCGCCATTGTGATCCAAGAGCATTGTGTAAGTTACTGACCCAACTCCCCTCGCCACGTTACGTGCAGCTGCGCGATCCAAGAAGGCGCCTGCATCAGGGCCAGTGACGGTGATTCGACGAAGTGAGGTCATGTCAAAGATGCCAGCAACTTCACGCGTCTTGAGATGTTCGGCGCCAGAAATTGGTGACCAGAATTTACGAGACCACTCATCACGTGCCGGAACACTCATTCCTGCAAGCAATCCAGCGTTTGATTCGAACCAACGAGGACGCTCCCAGCCGGAAGTATCAAAGAAGGCAGCACCTAACTTTTCTTGCTCGTCATAAAACGGAGACATCCGAACCCCGCGTGGGCTAGTTGAAGGTTCGGCTGGATGGTGAATTGCGTAAGTATCGATGTAGGCGTTGTCACAGCGCTGTGCAAAATCAGCTGGAACTAGTTCGGCATCATCAAAGCGAGTTAAATCTGCTGGAGCGAAATCAATATCAGGTGCGATGCCACAAATCGCCTGCGCCAAAGAACGCGCTGCACCAATGGAATGAGTTGCCCAGAGACATTCAAGTATCCAAAGGCCATCAACGCTTGGCGCTGGACCCATTAGCGGAAAGCCATCGGCGGAATATGGGAAGACGCCGTTGTAAGCCTGTTCATATTTCAAACCAGACAAAACTGGCATTACCTCTAGCGTTTCAACCCAGGCTTGATCCCAATCAACCTGAGTAAATGGCAACTTGGATGGATCTTCTAAAGTCGCAGCGTTGTTGACCATGTCAGAATCACTAACGGGTAGCGCGCGATGGTTAAACGAACCGATTCCGGCTTTGTCACCTTCGTCGCGCACGTAAGTGCCCGCTTCGTAAATTCGCACAAACGGAACGCTGGCGTCACCATCTCGGCCTTTTGCCAACACAGACACCGGCTCGGTAACTGCGTATTGATGTTCCATGGAAACTAAAGGCAAAGTCACGCCAGCCGTGGAGGCGATAGAACTTCCCCATCCACCGGCAGCAATTACAACTAAGTCAGCCGGGATCACGCCTGTGGCAGTTCTTACGCCAGTAACTTTTGATCCGACAGTTTCAATTCCAGTCACCGTGGTGTTGCCGATAAATGTTGCACCGTTTGATTGCGCTCGTTCTCCTTGAGCTTGGGCTCCCCTAAGTGCCTTGCCAATGCCTTCGCCAGTTGTGTGAAAACCACCAATGAAAGTACTTGGATCTAACAATGGATTTAAGTTCGCGCATTCTTCAGGTGACAACATCTCGGCACTAAAGCCCCATGAGGCTGCAAATTCAGTGCGACGTACTAAGTAATTTAGACGCTCTGGAGTTAGCGCCACTTCAATTGATCCAACTGGATAAAAGCAAGGATCCCCAGCAACATCCATGCTTAAAAGCTTTGTAATTGTGTAATCGGCAAATCGATGCATCATCTTTGAAGTGCTGGTGCGAGTTACTAAACCTGGCGCATGTGAGGTAGCGCCACCGGTTTTCCAGATTGGTCCCTGATCAACAACGGTCACATCGCGCTGCCCGAGTTGCGTCAACTCGTCGGCTAACCCCGTGCCGGCAATACCTGCGCCAACAATAACAATCTTTAAGTTTGCCAACTCAATCTCCACTATTTGGTGTTGCGAGAATGCTATCTAATATTCCAATCTGCTACCCTTTAAGTGGCCAAATCGAAGATTTCGAATTGGTTTTGTTGTTCTCTACGGAGGAAGAATGACTTCAACAACTGCTGCAAAGCGTCCGGGTATGGTGACGTTCCTGGCGGCCTTGATCTGGCTTATCGCAATCTTTAACGTTGGATTCGGCGTTCTAATGGTCCTATCACCTATCGGCGAGAACCCAACCGTGCTTAGCGCTGCTGGTGGACTTTCAATCGAAATCTCAACTTTCTACCTACTGCTAAATGGCCTGCTTTCTATCGTGCTTGGCCTTATATATGTAACTATCTCGAAGATGATCTTGATCGGTTCCCGTTCAGCACAGGTAGTAATTCAGGCACTTGCTGTAATCAACATCATCTTTGGCTTCATGCGCCTGCCATACGGCTGGGTTCCAATTGCATTGAACGTCATTGCATTGCTAGTTGTTAGCACTTCCAAGGCAAATGCTTGGTTCAGAACTGCTGAGTAATTAAGCGCACGCAGCCCGCATCTCTAGTGGTGCGGGCTGTTTTGCTTTCAGTGGCTAGGAAGCTCTGCTGATCTCTTCCCGATTACGGCAACGGCTATCACGGTTGCAAGCAACATCGGAATGTAAGTCGTTGATGGGAACAGTACGAATCCAAGCAAAAGTGCCAAGGCTGGGCGACGAATTCCAACTGCGCTGGCTGCTACAAATCCAGCAGCCACCAAACCAAGAGTTGCTGAGCTGTTTACTAACTCAGCAACCAATAACGCAGTGCCCGCTCCGATGAAAGCAAGTGGGAAAATCTGACCGCCATACCAACCACCGGCTAGACAGGCAATTAGTACAAGTGTCTTTAGCGCAACAACAACCAATAGGTTGCCGATACCGATTGGTGAATCGAGAATCTCTTGAATCTCATGGTGGCCAGAGAACAGTACTAATGGCGTAACTACCGCACTTGCTCCAAGAATCAATCCACTTAATAATCCAGCAGGAATGGCACCACCTGGAATTTTAGAAACAACTAATTCACGAGCCTTTGGTGTAGCGCGAACAATCGCAAGTCCTAGAGATGCTGCAAGTACCGCGATTAAAGCCACCCAAATTAAATTGATACTAAATCCGACTTCAGCGGAATTGGCTGAGGTGAATTGATGAATACCGATTTCAGGCAATAACTTTGTAATCACAAACAATGAAGAGATCGCAGCCACGATCTCTGGGCCTCTGACAACAATCCTTTGACCAAGATTTCGATTCTTGGCTTTTTCTTCACTTTCGATTCCAGCAAGTACTAATGGCACACCGAACAACACACCAAGGGAACCAGCTACTGAAAGTTCAACAACTCGGGCTTGTGTAACGCGCAAAATGTGTGACAGTCGAGAACTTAGCTGTGCAACAAGTGCGATCAGTGGAGCCTCTGGGCCTAACGGTCCACCGAAGCCAAGCGAAACAACGCCAAGACCAGCGCGGCCAAAGATCAACCGAGCTGGTGGCGCTTGCTTGGTCTCAACATCTTCCATATCAGCGATGGCTTCAGTTAGGTCATGGACTTCAGATCTTGACTTTTCAGCTAGTTGATTCAGCACGCCAACTAACAGTCCGCCAACAACACAAATACTTAGAACTACTACTGGGTTGATTCGCTCTAGTTCCGAAGTCCAGATCAGTTCTTTCGCTGTCTTTACTGCGAAAAGAAAACCAATAGATATGAACCCAACACCAGCACCAAGTGCGGCCGCGATCAAATAAACCTTTGGGTTGTCTACATCGACTGATTTACCCTGCGTTTGCTCGGACATATTTGGAAAGCATAACGGACTAATCGGACCTGTCTTGCAGGAAAACTCTCTGTTATGAGGATATTCTGAGAATCAAATGAGTTTAAGGTTGGAGTGAAAATGAAGCGTGCAATTAACTGGTGGACTAAGTTGTCGCCGACTTTATTGCAAGTTTTGGGTGTTATCTTCTTGGCTGGTTATGCCTGGCCAATCATCAATCCAAATCTCTCCCCTGCGCTACATTCACTTTGCAATTGGACACTTTTTGTAATTTGGGTTTTCTTTGCCTTTGATTACTTTGCCCGATTGTCAATAGCTGACGACAAGCGATTATTTGTTCGCAAA
This sequence comes from Actinomycetota bacterium, assembly GCA_026392515.1. GTDB lineage: Bacteria > Actinomycetota > Actinomycetes > S36-B12 > UBA5976 > UBA5976. The sequence goes on from JAPLBY010000030.1 coordinate 43,406, forward strand.
AATTTGCTAGATCTAGCTGCAGTGGCATTGCCATTCCTTCCGCTGCTTCGTGCAATTCGCGCACTTGCTGCGGTAACTGTTTTGTCGCGCCGTAATCGTGGATCACGAAGTCAACAAGTTACCACCTCTGTTGTAACGCTTGCATTTGCAACCTGGTTTGTTGCTGGGCTTGCCGTTACTGAAGCTGAGCGTCATGTTGATGGTTCAAACATCCAAGGCGTTGGTGACGGTTGGTGGTGGGCCATCACAACAATGGCAACCGTTGGTTATGGAGACACTTTCCCTGTTTCGACACAAGGTCGAATTGTTGGCACTGCGCTAATGATTATGGGAGTTGCTTTACTTGGAACAATCACCGCATCGATTGCTTCTAATTTCAATTCAACAGATTCTGAAGATTCATCCAATGGAACATCTTCAGCATCGGAAGTAGACGACTTGAAAAAGCGTGTTGCAGAACTTGAAAGCAAGCTCGATAAATAATCTCGTAATTTAGCTTTCGGTAAGTTCGCTTAAATCTGGTGGCACATCAACACTGTGAGCAATCAAATCTTCGGAATTGATGTATTCCAGCGCTGCTTCGTTGGTTGCAGCCAAAACTACGCCGCAAGCCGCGCCATCTTCCAGGGCCTGCTGCCACCGCGGTGCACAAACCGCCCAGCGATCCCCTGGCTTTAATCCGGCAAAGCCAAATTGTGGTGCTGGCGTTGAAAGGTCGTTACCAACGGACTTTTGATGCTCAAGGAATTCAGCTGAAACAACAGCACAGACTGTGTGACTACCAAAGTCAGATTCGTCTGTTGTTGTAAAACCATCACGGAAATAACCAGTCACTGGATCTAGGCCACAAACTTCAAGTGGTTCACCAAATACGTTCTTTTGCATAACCCAAGACTCTCACGGATAGCTAAGGTCCGCATTTAACCCGGCCTAGAAAACGGTGATTGTTCCTGCGGACGCTAGTGGACTTCTAGTTGCATCTCCCGAGTTACTAAAAGTCACAGTGCAAAGGCCCTTTTTCTTTGTTGCCTTGACGGCCCAACCGGTTTGCATCTTTACTTTCTTTTTCTTTATCTTTTTGCCCACCAAAACCTTTTCGGTGACCGTCTTGGTAATCTTTGTTGTTTTGCACTGACCCACAGATGTGACTTGAAGCGGCAAACCAGACGGTGCTGTAATTCCAAACTTGACGGTTTTGCCACGCTTTAATCGAGCTGGGAAACCTGGACCAGTCTGTGCAATCATTTGCGGCACAATCGTGGATGATAAATCAGGCCCAGGATTATTCACAACAGGTGGCTGGCTTGGGCTTGGCGAGTTTGATGGGCTTGGCGAGTTTGATGGGCTTGGCGAGTTTGATGGGCTTGGCGAGTTTGATGGGCTTGGCGCTGTCGATACCATTACCGACGCACTTTCCCGCCACGCACCTTTTCCTGTATCTCCAGCTTCATTTCTATCCTCGCGAATCGGGCGTACTCGGAATTCATATGTGAGGCCTTCTGAAAGCTCTTGCACTAAATAGGTGCTCGTATCATTTGCGTCGGCAGTGATTTCATCAAGATGAGTCCACGAATCAGCTCCTTCCAATCGGTATGAAATTTCATACTTATCGGCAAATTCAACACGATCCCAGATAAGCCTGACGGATCCACCCAGATCCGTGACTTGAATTTCATCCACTTGTTGAGTAAAAGCTTGGCAATCTATATCAGAAAGATTAGGGAAGCGAAGACGAGAATTCGATTTGAAACCATCGGCTGTGATTTCGCTTGTAGAATTTGACAAGAAATTTTCTACTTGATTCCAGGCATTCAAGGAAGCCATTCGATCGCATCCAGAATCATATCTTGCATACGATTCAAACCAACTAAACTCATTACTGTCTCCTGGCTCCACGAATAGGTAATTTTTAGACCAGAATTGATTTCTTGCAATGTTTCTATTGCCTTCAAGTCCGAGTCCGGCAAGATTCTCTGATTCCGCCGATGGATTGACTCTAACTACCATGCGACCATCCCCAGCTTCATAGTCGTTGCTTATGTTATCGCCGTCACTGGCCACTGCTATTTGGGAAAGTGAGTTGAATTCTTCTAGCAGATTTTGTTTTTGTCCTTCAACTTCAAGTAACGGTTCGTCGCCAATCCCTAAGTCACCGCCATACCAAACAGAATTCAAGTAAGAGTTCTCGCGGTCATTGTTATCTATTGAAATAGAAGTCTTTACCCACGGTGAATCTGCCGCAAAGAACCTGGTTAAGCGCACTGTTAATGGAGTTTCTACTATTCCATCATCGACAGTTACCGAACCACATCTAACTGTGGTTCCCTCTGTTTTCTTTGAAATGATTGCTGGGTTGGATGGTGTGTTTATGCAAGAGATCGTCGTTGGTGAATTCTCAGAACCGATTCGAACTGCCCCGCCAGTTAGCGCCTCGAAAATATCACTCCCGTTAATGCTGTAGCCGTTAATCTCCGCACTGTCCATTGCCCAGAAGGTGTCGGCTTCTTTGACAATCATAAATGGGGCTAAAGAGCTGTGAATTGACTGCTTTAAAACCTTATTCCAGCTTGCATCGGTATCGCCAAAATCATTTGAAAGGGCTACGATCCATCCCTTATTAACCATGAAACTAGTTACCAACGATGTTGAGTTCAACCCATCTGTCCCATCAGTTACGCCGTAGTTTGATGCGTACCCATCAGGGGATAGACCGGACAAATCCAATCCATCAAGTCCATATGTTTCAAGTGTCGGTGGTAGCGATGTATTTGCCCCGTAGTTTCGGCGCACGCCAGTTTCAGGTAGCACTGTCGCGGATTGGATCTGGGCGTCTTCTGGTTCGTCAAGGTAAGCGAAACGATTCAAATCATTAACATATGAAGCTGCGCCCGTAAGCACAATGCGCCCGCCGTCGAATACCCAATTTCTCAGCACCTCAAAGGCTTCAATGCTCATAATGGCTGAATCCCATATTCCATCATTGCCAACGAGACTAGGTAATAAAACTACGTCTATACCTTCTAGGGCATCTCGCCATGCGTCAGCCGATCCCATTATCGATCCTTCGCCATATCCTTGACCATCAAAGACCTCTACGCTTACAAACGGGCTCGAACAAGCCGCACTTAGGATCTCCGAGTCTGATGTTGCTGGATTCGTGCTTGTTCCCGAATTGGGCTTAGTACTCAACATAAGTACCTTCAACTGGGGATTCAGCGAGGTGCAACCTGTAAGGCCGAAATAGAAAGGTGAAGATACCTGCCATGGGGCTGCTTCGGAAGCCAAGTTTTTAACTCTGATCATCCAGGTATCGCCAATCACAGGCCCGGATCCATGAGAGATCCCATCACCGATTATTTCTACTGTAATAAGAGTTGGCGAGGAGTCTTCGACTAGGAATGCTCCACCCCAAGTCTCTCCAAGATCAGTCGAAAGTTCGTATACATATTCCGGGTTTAGCTCTGCACCCACAGATGGCCAACTTGCAAAAACACGTCCCATGTCATTGAACAGATAGGGACCATTCGTAGCTGCTAACAAAAATTCAACTGATGAACTTCCTGCAAGGTTATGGGCCGTCAACGTAAAGCTTGAAGTCTCGACTGCCTGAAGAGGAGTACCAGTGATCTCACCTGTCTCCGCGTTCAAACTCAATCCATCTGGGAGATCAGGTGAAATGGTGTAGTAAGAAACCGTGCCTCCTGAGCTATTAAGCCAAGCATTGGTTTGTAAAGTAAATGGAGCGCCAACTGCTGTTGCAAAACTGCTTCTTAATGCCGTTATAACTGGCGCAACGATATTGTTGTCGCTGTTATGCTCATCAATGATCTCTTGTGCTTGTTCCGGTGACAAGATGTAGGAAAAAGTCACAGTTTTAGTTGAACCTGCACTAATTGTGCCCAAGTCAAAGCCTAGGCCAATTCCTGAATCCCCAAATACCTGAGCACCCGGTGTGATGTTTACGTTAATGCATGTCTCGTTTCCACGGGGAACGCAATCATTTTCCAACATTCCTGTAACGAAATCGACTGCTTTTTGCGAACCGAACCCATCAAAGCCAAATTCATCTTCATTCTCATACTGCAACGCAGCAACCGAATTGGGATCAGTAGAAACCATTCCAAGGTAAGAGTGAGGAGCGGTTAAATCAGTAGGCGCAACTTGATCATTGCAGTCGTCCATCATTATGGACGAAACTAGTGACAGACCGTCGCTGGTACTTGCCTGAGCTTCAACGGTATTTAAACTGCTCCAGCCGCCGTCAATTTCTCGACAGGCATAAACATTTGCATCATTATCAACTTGGCGTACATAATACACATCTTCTAGTGCTACATCGGAAGTATTCGTTAGCGTGACCGTGACATCGAGACGCTGATCGTTTACTGGCACTGCTGCAACTTGCGCTACCTGTAATCCGTTGGACAGTACTTGTGAGGTCCAAGTGCTTTGCTGTCTATCTGAATTAGTTTCTGCGACTTCGCTTAGCCGGGCAATGTCGGTTTCTTGATGATTGTTGAAGTAAGAATTCCCACCTATATCTACTCCAAAACCCTCAAATGGTGTGCCTGGAACAAAGAAGTCACCATCGTCTTGCCCGACTCCCCAGCCATCTTTGTCTCGATCAGATACGAAACCAATGCGATCGGAAGATCCGCCACCTCCAGGACCTTCACCTTCACCACCGTCTCTTGGGTGGTAGCCGTCAGGAGCTGAACCCGTGCTACCAAAGTGGCCATTGCCACCAATGCCGACTTCGACGTAGGTTCCTTGAAGGAAGCGATCATCCGCAACTGGATTACTTGCGGTTACAACTAAATCCCCAGCAGCAGCTAAGTTGATAACTTCCACCCAAGGAGATGCGTCTTCACTAGAGGGGTCTTCGTACCAGTCAAACCCAAAGTAGTAGACCATTCCACCGGCGTTAAAGGTGTTTTCAAATGATGCCACTGCGTATGTGTCATAACCCGAAGAAGCTTTATACAAGCCCTTCGCATTAACCAAACTGAGCATTTCCCATTCTGTAGGACCAAAGGCTTCTGTACTTAGTGCTGACGTGCCATTTGCACGAGCGAGAGTTGACGGGGCCTCGAAATTAACATCTTCACTTCGATCGAATGAAGCAGTATTGGACCAATCTGATTCAAATAGAATTTGAGTCCCAAGCAGATAATTGATATCAGTGAGGTGTGAGTATGCACCTGTAAAAATCACTGGGTGACTCTCATTATTCCAATATCGCAGTCCCGACCAGATAGTCTCTGAAATCAAAAGCTCGCCATTTAACGAAGTGGTTGCTAGGTCTCTCTCGCTATCCATCTCTGGAAAAATCAGCGCAGATGCGCCTTGCAAGTTCATTCCCCAGGCAAATTCTGATCCGTCACCACCATCAAAGACGTTGACATCGAAATTCTGACAGAGCGAAGTCAGTAAATTTGAGTCTTCGGCACCCGGCGAAGTATCGGTCATTGCATTGCCGTCGTCATCCGGGTTTCCATTGCTAAACATGGTTACAAATTGATCTGTATTTGAGTTGTCGCAATCTTCCAAAACATTGGCAGGAAGAGAAACTTCGAAATCATCCCAGTTTTCCACTCCATATTCAGGCAAATACCATTGTGCTAGATAACCACCAACTAGAGCGTTTTCTGAAGGGCTGCTCTCCCACTTAAGGAAATCAGCTCCAGATGTATACATAAATGTGTAGTTCTTAACAGTGTCACTTTCAGGGAGTTCATTAGACATCCAACGACTAGACATCCATGAAGTTAGTCCGTCTCTGATTCCATCCACCCAACGCCAAGTTCCTTCGTCGGCTTGATCTGTAAGTCCAATCCATAGTCGCTCTGGGAGATTTGGCGTTGTATTGAGAAAGTTTTCCATTGCAAAGAATTCGGAATCAGTAACTCCTGAAGCTAAGTATCCATTAACACCTGACACAACAGAGTCATTTGATTGCGCTGCGGAACGTGCTTCACTCCATGTCATTGCCTCGCCAGGCTCGAAAACAGTGGCGCCGTAAAGTTGCTTTGAAATCGGATCGAATTTTGAATCGGCAGCTATTACACCGGCTTGAATTTTCGCTCCGTAATACGGGGTAATTGCGATCTTTCCAAGTAAGCAGTTCAAAGCACCTTGAGTTCCCATCGCAATCAACTGCGGTGACGTATCATTCGTTTCGCGTAGTGAGCCATCTGGGAATGAAATTCCCGAGCATTCATCGATACTTGTGTATCTAAATTGGCCATTGCTGATTGTCATTGCAAGACTTAATTGAGCTGCGGGATCAAACCCAGAAATTCTCGTTCGGTATGACGGAGTAAGAACTACTTCTTCGCCATCGACAAGATCAACATCAAGATTGATTAGTCCCTGATCATAAATCACCGGTTCTGGATCAATTACTATGCTGAAGTTTTGCGTAGAAGAGTTTTCGTTTGAATCAGTGACTTGAACTGTAAATGTAAATGTGCCCACTGTCGATGGAGTCCCGGATAAAGCTCCAGACGAAGAGAGTGCCATGCCTGGTGGCAAATCTGATCCGAGAGCTAGTGAATAAACATATGGTGACGTGCCACCATCTGCAGTCAAGGTGTACGCCGAATATGGTGAATTAACTACGCCAGTTGGAATTGCCGCTTTTGAAATTGCAACTGCTTCAAATCTAATTGAGTTTGCTTTTAAGAATACCGCTGGTGATATTGCGTCATCATTTGCGTTTGCGATACCCATAGTTACATGAACATTTTCCGACGCGGACTTGAACTGGGAGATATCCACAACGCAAGACATGACTTGGGATACATCGACAGCATGTAATGGAGACTCTCGATCGACTGTTCGCGAGAAACCTGCAAGACGCAGATTGCCGACCGAAAGATATCTTTGGCTTAGCGTGGCACCAGGTACTGCACCATCTGGAAGAATTGCGCAGTTATCGGCTTGACTTTGACCGCCTACAAAAAGCGCAAACCCATCGGGATATTCATATGCTTCACCACCAGTTTCGGTGCCAGCAATTGCGTACTCGAATTTCAAGAAATTTTGAGTTGGTTCAACATCGAAATCAATAAATGTTGAGTTATATGCACAATCACTTCCAGGACCTGATCCATTTGTGCAAATTGGGCGATACTCGCCACCAATAAATGACATGACATTTGGTATCCAACTTTCAGAATTCCATAGTAGATCGTTTATTGCTGCTGAATTGGATTCGTAGGTCGAGTTTGTATTTGGATAGTTGATGCCATCTCTATTAGTTAATTCACTGGCTCTTTCGAAATATCTGACATTTGCCGGAGACATTAAAATTCCATTGGAAAATCCTACTGAAGTTTCGCCATAACTGAATCTTCCAAATTTTGAAGCAAAATCTTCTGAAAATGAACTCTCACCATCAATTAGCACGTTGCTTATATGAACGCCAGAGTCAACAAGCTCCGAAACGAAAGTTAGCGGATTCCAATACCCATCTTCGACGGAATATCCATCTTGTACTGATTGGATTTGAAGTTCGTTTCCTGGGACACCAAAGGCCGAGAGGCTAAACTCACTATCCCCAACTCCATTGTTAGCAGACACTCGAACTTCGTAACGTTCACCATTCGTAAGGCCTCTAATTGAATATGGCGCAGTGGCGGACGACGAGGCATCTGTCCAGATCGAATCATTCACGTTGCGATATTGAACTAAATAGCTAGAAATTGCCGAGCCCCCCAAATCATTAGGTGGGTCCCAACGAACTGAAATCGCCCCATCCAAGCCTATGGTTCGGACATTTATAGGTTCGGAAGAATTGGTCGCAACTGGAGGTGCAATCGCATTACCAAAATGGTAGACGTACCTACCATCAACGTTGGAGTTGTAGAGTCCCTTATTTATGGGAAAGGCTGCCCCATCTGTTACTTCATCTGCCCCAAGGCCGTTGTATTGAAGTAGCGTTGCCTCGTCAGATAGCGAAGTTAGTTGCGGATTCCAATCTCCATTTTCATCTTTGTAATTTGTGCCGAGTCCGACCGCTACGCAACGACCAGATAGGGCATCGCACGGATAGCTTGGGCCCATAAAATTGGATCCATATCCATTGCCGGAATCCAACATTGAGCCATAGTTAACAATTACGTCCGCAGAACCAAAGCTTGGTGAACCTGGATCTGATGATGAACTTGTGTCCTTGATAATGATTTGAAAAGTACTCCAAAGGTTTGTTCGATCAATCACATTCTCTGAGTCGTCGTAACCTTCATTCTCTGAGTCGTCGTAACCTTTAGAGTTCATCCAGGTAGCAACAAATGCTTGCTTTCCGTCAATGGTGGTCTTACCCCAATAAAAGAATTCCTGGTGCCGAGAAGAGTCCCAGACATAATCGGTATTCCTGACATCGCGATTGTCTAGATCAACCGCATAAGGAGCAATTACGCTGCCCCCAGTGTCACTGTCACATTTCAGAATTACATCAAGGGGCGTGTCGTAACAAGTGGATGGGCTTCCAAATGACACCGATCCATTTGAATTAACGTAGATACTGCTGTATTCGTGGCCGTAAAAATTGATAGTAAAGCCAAGTGGCAATCCTGATAGTTCCTGAGCACCTGGTCCTTCTGTAACGCCTTCGGCGCCAACGCTACAGTCATCGCAAGCCCAGCCATTTCTAGCGGTAAACGAAGCACCGTTTGGGCCGAATCCATTGAACTCGGATGCAAATTTCTCGTCCCAAGAACTACCGGCGATAACAGGAGTGGTCGAATCGCCATTGCTTAAATCGCAGCCAATGGGATACCCATTTGAGTCGAGCAGAATATTGTTAGCAAAATCTTGACCTCGATAGTCAATACAGCCCGCAACTTCCGAGGGTGAATCCGAAGGAGATGGTGAATCTGAAGGAGATGGTGAATCTGAAGGAGATGGTGAATCTGAAGGAGATGGTGAATCTGAAGGACCCGGGGTGCCCGTGTTTGAAGGTGATGGCGAAGGCGATGGTAGGTTCCCGCCTTCTACATAAATTCCATAAGTGTCGCTTAGGAATGACTCGACTGCGGCATATTCCTCGGCAGTTAATTCGCGATCGAATGCAGTAACATCTGCAACTTGAAAATCTGATGATTCATATGTTGCGAAATTACCATTATTGATTGTTAATTGTCCTGGTCCAACTCCATCTGAAAATCCATCAATACTCCGAGTAATTCCATTACTGCGATAAAGATTCTTCTGATCAGTTGATATAACCCAGTCAAGATTGTGAACCGAAGTAGTGGGAATCATCCAACCATCAGCATATGAATTTGTTCCAGCTGCACCGTGATAGGCAACTCCTGAGCGTCCAATACCAGATGGATCACCTGCTCCATGGAATCCGGATAGCCAGTTTCCACCATCTCCATCACGTCCATCAAATATTCGTTGATAACTTCCGGATAGCACATCGTTATATCGAGCTACTGAGAATAGCGTGTAATCACCTGTCATCATGTTGCTTGGAAATGTAATTCCATCCGAAGGGGTTCCTTGCACGGTCAAGAAGCTAGAAACATTATTTGTGCCATAACCGCTTGAACTAAAGTTTTGCACTGGCAAACCTGAAACTACTGCCTGCCTTGTTTCGTCTGTGGGATGCATGTAATCGGGCCAATACCCGGAAATCACTTCAGTGGCATTAACGAAATCTTGGGCCCGATAGCGCGAAAAATTCGAATTAGCGATTGGAATGGATATAACGACCCGGCCGGAAGCACCATCGCCACCGGGTCCACCGAATCCATCGGCTTCGCCACCACCCATTCCGGAATTTGCCCAACCAGAAATACCGTTTGTATCTTGCGTGCCACCAAATGCAACATTGGTAAACCCTGTAAGTATCGGATCATACTCCGGCGTTGTTGACATTGACGGGTTTGAAGTCGCCGGGCCGAATGCTCCCCCTGAGATTGCTGATGCGGTTCCTGCTGTAGCTAAGTTTGAGCTGGTACCAGCACCACCAGTTCCTACCGTAACCGAAACAATTTCGGATCCAGAAAAACTAGCGGCATATTTCATTACGGCGCCGCCAAACCCACCAGCCTGCGCAGTACCACCATCGCCGCCTGCAACGATTAGCACTTGTGCATTCTCAGTTGCATCAGCCGGTGCAGTCCAGTCGCAGGATCCGACCTGCGTAAAGTCGTAAACCCTTCTTAGCGACGTCCCATCAAAAACTATTTCTGAACTCACTGCGCACGAAGACGGGACTGCGCTAACTGGTGGCGCAATTTGCAGCAATGTAATTGCAAGTACGGCACTTAACGTCATGCTCCAGAAACGCAACAGGCGTCTACGCGCGAGCGACGCGCCTTGACCTGTGAACATTCGAGCGCCTCCAGTTTGTGCTTGAAAAAGCACGAAAAACTATGCTGTCTAACCAAAATAGGGGCGTCGGCTTTGAAACCAATCATTCTTTTACCGTTGTTTAACTAAGTCTGGGGCTACCCCAACCGACCTACTAGGGCTATCCCTAGCGATGACCAAAGTGTCCGTTTTGATTCACAGAATCTGCAAAATAGACATTTGGAACGCGTCATACTTCTATATATGAACAGTCCGCGCTTACTCGTCATCGAAGATGATGCCTTTACGCGAACATCTATAGTCGGTGCTTTGATCGGTAACGGAATTGAAGTAATCGATTCAGTTGGAACCTCAGCTGAGGCCATAACCTCATTTGAAAAGCACTCCCCTAACGCAGTTCTACTTGATCTAGATCTTGGCTATGGTCCAACAGGTCTTGACCTAGCGCGCGCTTTTAGGTTGCGCAATCCAAACGTTGGCCTCGTGATGCTTACTTCATACACTGATCCCCGATTGTTGAGGTCTAAACTTCCAGACATTCCTGCCGGTACTGAATATTTAGTAAAAAGCAATGTCAATGAGATCAAAATTGTTAGCGAAGCGATAGCGCAAGCAATGGACAATGCATCAGGTGCTCGCTCAAAAAGCAGGCAACCACGTCATGACATCCCGAGAGATATTCAAGGCATGACTGACATCCAAATTGAAACGCTACGGATGGTCGCCCAAGGACATACCAACAGTGAGATTGCAAAGCAGCGATTTGTGAGCGAAAAGGCTGTTGAGCAAACTATTGCAAAGATTGCTAAAGCTCTCGACATACCTGCTGCCACGAACCAAAATCAACGAGTTCACATTGCGCGAGTTTTCTTTAGGCTAACTGGTCAAGGAAACATGTAATGTTTTCGGAAAGTGCGCGCACCGCACTCTCAGGACGTTGGGCAATTTCACGAGATCCCTACATATTCATTGCACCAACAACCATCGCATCAGTGATTTTGCTCCAAGCGACAACTTTTGAAGCAGCAGAGATTTGGGGTTGGTTTCTGGCGTCAACCGGCGGCTACTTAGTTTTTTGTTTTTTGCTGTATTTGGCACACATAACCCTGTATCGAAACCGAGCAACCACACCTGTGCCCGTTGCCTGGATTTTTGCAGTCGGGTTTGTCTTTGGCGCCATAAAGGGTGCGTCAACTGCCGCTATCAGTGTTGGCTTGAATCTTGAATCTGATCTGAATGCAGAAATAGTCGGAAGAGCACTACCTGCCGGATTACTTGGCTTAGCCGGCGTTCCATCTATGGCATTACTTATGCATGCGTTACATGAGTTTCGGCGAAAGCGAGCTGAGCTCATTGCTGAACAACTCTTTATTGAATCTAAGGAAGTTCAAAGCCATGAACTAATCGCTACCATGAGCGCTCAATTGCGCGAAAAAGTGGAAGTTGACTTGGGGGTTCTCATGGAGGACCTAAAAAACAGCTTAGATTCTGATTCAGGTCAGACTGATTCGTGGCAATTGATAGCCGATGACTTGCGAACCACGGCGAATGAAACTGTGCGGGATGTGAGCCATGGATTGTGGGAGCGACCTGCAACCAAAGTAGAAGAAATTTCCTTCCTCGACCTTGCTCGAGCCATGATTACAACGAGTGCTTTCCCGCTTCGATACATTATTCCGATTTTGCTTGTCTCGGCAGCTCCAGTAAACATCAAGGATCACGGCACGGACGAACTTGTGGTTCGCCTTCTTTCACTTGCCCTTTGCACTTCCATTACATATCTGATTGCTTCCTGGGGAATCAAGAAATTTGTCGACTATAGATACCAGATCTATTTGTCAGCTCTTGTGTTAGCAGGATTGATTCCATCCGTTGGTGCAATCGTGATCTTTAATGATCCCGTGAATCAGCACTTTATTGGCGTCTCCATAACCATTGCTCTTTGGCTCCCAACCCTGACGATTACCTGCGGCCTAATCGATACAGCCTTGAAGCAACGGCAAGAGATTCTCGACGAACTACAATCCCGGATCGACAAGAGTCGCGTTAGAACTGTTTCCGAGAATAATGAAGCGATTCGCCTAAGTAACGACATGGCGAAGTATCTTCATGGCAACCTTCAGTCTCGGCTGATGGCGTCTGCTTTTGCAATTGAAGCAGCTGGTCGCGCGCAGGATGCTGGAGCGCTTGCGCAGGAGATTGAAAAGGCCCGCCAAAGTATCCAAACCCCGTTTGATCAATTCACTGGCATTGAACTGGAAGCCATATCAATCGAATTGCCTAAATTGATGAAAATGTGGGACGGCGTGCTAACAACAGAAATCAACATTGCTGGGTCAGATGACTTTGTCTCAGTCACGGATACTCGAAACATTATTCACATCATCGAAGAATGTTTCTCTAACTCACTTAGGCATGGCCTGGCCACAGAGGCCACAATCATCTTGATTGCAACTGGAACTGGAATCTCGCTTTCCGTAATTGATAACGGATTAGGTCCACGAGATGGGTTACCAGGTCTTGGGTCCTCACTATTCAATTCGATTGCCGGCAGCAACTGGTCATTGGTTCGAGGCCCAGACGGCATTGGTACGCAACTTAATTTGCAAATAACCAAGTAGTCATTCTCAACTGGCAATACTCTTTTCTTTATGAATGCACGCGAACAGTCGCAGTATGACCACATCGTCATCGGTGGTGGCGCAATGGGCTCGGCAACTGCTTGGCAGCTTGCGAAGCGTGGCCGCAGCGTTCTTTTGCTCGAACAGTTCACAAAAGATCATGTTTCGGGTAGTTCTCATGGCGGCACCAGAATCTTTCGTCTTGGGCATGAGCAAAAGACATACACAACCCTCGGCATTGCTGCCCTTGATCTTTGGCGCGAGCTCGAAGCCGAATCCAATGAAACATTAGTTGAGTTAATTGGGCACGTTGATCATGGACCCGCAGAAGTTGTCGCTGACATCGAATCAAACCTGAAGGCCCAAGGACTTGCATGTGAGCGCATGTCTCCAGAGCAAGCAAATCAGCGTTGGCCCGGAATCACTTTCGATGCAAATGTGGTTTATAGCCCTGATGGCGGTCGAGCTCATGCGCAACGAACCGTTGACACTTTATGGCGACGGACTGTTGAACTAGGTGGCGAGATTTGGGATAACACCAAGGTTGAGTCCGTCGAAATTGATGGTGACTTCGCAATCATCGAAACCGCTGATCAAACTCTACAAACAAAGTCTGTAGTGGTTTCTGCTGGAGCCTGGCTCCCCCGACTAATTGGTCATCATGTTTCACTTCGTGGTCATCATGTTTCACTTCGGCCTCTGCACGCAGTTCGCGCCCAGCCATCCCATTTCGCTCCCCGACCTGGCTTTGACGATATAGATATGTGGCCAACGTTTATCCATCGAGGTCTTAGTGCCCAGCCCGAAGTTGAGAACAGTTGGTATGGGCTCTGGACACCCGGCGAAGGCGTAAAAGTTGGCTCACATCTGGTGCACGATGAACTTGATTTGGACAACCGAAGTTTTGAAATAAATCGTAAGTTTGAGTCAGCGCTGCAAGAATATGTTGCCCAGTGGTATCCGGGATTAGATGCCGACAAAGTCACCTCAACAACCTGCATTTACACAAATGAGCCGAACGAGCACTTCATATTGGATCGCAAGGGGCCGCTTACTGTCTGCTCACCCTGTTCAGGCCATGGATTTAAGTACGTACCAGCAATTGGAAATATCACAGCAGATTTAGCGATGGGTGGCACTCAAAGCGTTAAAGAGTGGCAGTTCTAAGCCATTAGCAAAAAGTGTTCAGGCAAAGTGATTTGTCGCCTACATTAAGAGCATGACCGAAGAGCAGAAATACACCGTCGAACGTAAGTTCCCAAAGTTTGAAGTTCGCCGGTATGAGGCCTGTGTATTTGCTGATGTCACGGTGTCAGCGAACTTCCAGGCTGCGGGCAGCATCGCATTTCGCTCACTGATTGGTTACATTTCAGGAAGCAATGAGCCCAACACAAAAATTGCCATGACCTCCCCCGTGATTCAAGAATCTAAGTCTGAGAATTCATCCACCAAGATTGCGATGACATCGCCAGTAATTCAGGAGTCTTCAAACGATTTGCAGATCGTCAGCTTTGTTATGCCGTCAGGTATGACTCTTGATGACTTACCGTTGCCAACTAACTCAAAGGTCTCTCTCAGGCAGATGTCTGAGCAATTGATAGCAGTTGCGAGATTCACAGGTCGTTGGACTGAGAGTGCATACCAACGCCAATTGGCTCAATTAAGACAACAGCTTGATCAGAATGGAATGACTGAAATCAGTGCCCCTAGGTATGCTCGCTTTGATCCACCTTGGACCCCATCGTTCTTGCGTAGAAACGAAATCCAAATTCCAATCGCAACCCCGACCCAATAGACTGGTGTTTCTGGGGGCGGTAGCTCAGTTGGTCAGAGCATCGGACTCATAATCCGTGGGTCGTCGGTTCGAGCCCGACCCGCCCCACCGTTAAGGACTTTTTAAGTCTTTTAGAGCCGTTTAAGGCACTTTGACAGCAACGTTGACAGCAACCATCTCAAAGAGTCACACAAAAAAAATTTCTAGGCTTGAGTCATCTGACTTGAACGAGAACGAATTCGTTGCCTACGAAAACTTTGGCGCCTTCAGGCGGTATTTGATTTTGGCAGACTGGCTTTTTATTTGAGTCAGCTGGTTTATTGCCCTTGGTATCAGATCCGCCTGGTGAAGCTGGCTTATCAGATCCGCCTGGTGAAGCTGGCTTATCAGAAGGTCCACCAACATTCTTGTCGATCAAGAGAAAGATAGCGGAGTACGAAGATAGGCATGAAGTTTCATAATATGCATCTGAAGCAACGTCTGTCGCAAGGAGCCAAGAACTCAGGAATTCCATTCCATGTCTTGCAACGACAATTGAATTTTCTGGTAGGTCAACAGTCTTAGCAAACTCTTTGAAATCTGAATATCGAGAATCACTTAGTACTGGAGGTGTTGGTCCACGCAAACTTAGGGTCGCACTCGCAAGCAAAGTGATTACAGCCAAAGCCCCGATCAGAGTTCTTTGCAGCACGGTCGAAGATTTAGCAAAAATGATAATTCCTGAAACAGCCAAGGGAACAAAAGCTAGCGCTGCCAATCGGTCGAACCAGGCAATGCCAATTATCGGTGATGACAGAACAAAAGTCACAATTAGTGAAGACCAAACTACAGAAGTCTCACTGACGTTTAAGGTAGGCCGAAGTTTCCAAGCGATTACACCGAGCAAAATAGCCCCAAGCTGGCAAAGGATTATGGTGGATGCAATAACTGGATTTGCATAACCATAAAGTATCGCTTTCCAAGCGGGTAGTTTAAATATTTCTACTGGATTTAAAATAAATGTAGTCAATGTAGTGAAGCGACTAGGAACTACAAGTGCAAGCATTAGAGCAACCAGAAGGCCACTTAAGATCACTAAGCCGATAGTCAACGGCCTGATCTTTACCTGCTGTTGGCGAATTCGCACTAGCAACCAAAAACTTAGAATCATTAATGCCAGCAATAAAGTGCCAAAGTGCGTAAACGAAATTGCCAAAATAGCGGTACCAGCCATTGCATAGCGCGATCGTGCGCCTCTTTCATCCCAAGAAAGCAAAATCCAGGAGAGAAGGAAAACTGCAGGTATAGCTGCTTCATTTTTTATGAAATCGCCTGTGAAGAAGAACAGTTGCACTGGATTTAGCAAGACAAAAGCAATGCTTACTGCGGGAAGTAATTGAATTGGGTACCTACGTGCGATTAAGTAAATAGGAACTGCTGAAAGGGCGGGCAGGATCGCATCAGAAATTCGGACAGCACTAGGTATGTCATTTAGTAGCCAGGCGATACCGGCTTGCACATAGATGACCAAGGGTAGATCAGAGAATGCAAGTGATGAATTTTCTAAAAGGGACCTCACTTGGACCCAGTAGTAAGCCCCATCAAGCCCGGGCAACAGTGAATTTGAAGTTAGTGAAAACTTATAGAAAACTGCGATTACAACAACAGCGGCAGACGCTGCGAAAGGTAGCGATCTTGTAGACAGATTTCGGCTTGGCATAAAACTCCCTAGTTATCAGTGCGCATTTTGACCATAGCAGTTTAGGTTCGAAGCTCTTGATAAACCGTACAGATACCGCGTGGTGGTCTCGAAATAGAACTAAGTCAACATTTGGCGGGAGAAAACGCGTACAAAACACGTACAACATGCACAGATATCAAACGACACAAACCGACATGGAACTACATCAAAGCCTTGCTATAACTACATAAACCGACATCAAACGATATAGAACTACACGCTCAGGCCATCCTCATAATCCGTGGGTCGTCGGTTCGAGCCCGACCCGCCCCACTGCTAAAGGGTTTCTATGCTGAAAATTTCTGTTTGACAGCAACTCAGACAGCAATCAGCTTCTACGAAGCAATGAACAACACCCAACAATCAACTCGACTTGTTTCCATTTAAATTTGAACGTGAGGACCTACCTCATTAAGTCTCTCACCTGGTCGTTAACGCAAGATTTTTTGAAACTGATGAACTACCAACATCGTTTACGGCAATAACACGGAACAAATAAGCAGTTTTTGAGCGAAGGCCAGTAACTGTGAGCGTAAGGCTCGTTGACACTGGTTTTGTTACGGTCGTCCATGACGTTCCGCCATTTGTCGAGTACTCGACCAGATAGTTTCTCACTGCACTTCCGCCCGATACCGTTGCTGCGGCCCACGACAACTTAACCGAAGTAGTTGATGGCGTTACTGCCAGCGATGTAGGAGCTTTAGGAACATTGCCGACAGTGACCGCATTCACAGCTGTCTATACCGAGCCTGTCCCTGTCGCGTTGATTGCGGCAACACGGAACCAATATTTCGTTCCCGCTGCCAGACCAGTTGTTACATCGAATTGGTGATGGTGATCGTACAGTTCGAAGCCTCGGCGTTTGCCGGTGCGGTTAGGCCTAGGCCACTGAGTACCAATACAACGCGTAAAAGAATGGCTCTGCACTTGTGGGTCAGTAGTATCACATTCACAACATTACTGCAGGCTTCGGGACTGCTGAAGGTTTAGTTGACTAATTGACCTAACCCCCACTTTTCAGGCCTATGTTATTCAAGAGTGGGACAGCTCGCATCAGATCAAATTCGGACAGCAACGCTGACAGCAACCGCCTTTGAAAAGACGCGCCACAGATAATTTGCTCCATGCGAAAAATCTAGGAAAAACCCTGCAAATGTTGAATAATAGTTTGCACACTGCAAGCTAATAAGTGCCTAAAAACGAATCCGTGGGTCGTCGGTTCGAGCCCGACCCGCCCATCACTTACCTGGAGGTTACTTGTCCTACTCGACATACCTCAATACAACGGTCGCCTTACGCGAAGTCTTTTTGGAATTAAGTGCACCCTTACCTGATGCCACCAGGCGCACTTTAATTCCGTGATCAGCCAAGAAGCGAGCAACTACTTTTGCGCGAGCAGCCGACAACTTTTTGTCATTGGCGCTATTGCTACCTCGCTGCACGTATCCCACAACAGTTCCACTGGTAACTTTCTTGCCCACCTTTGCAATCGCACGTAGCAGCTTCTTCTTTTCCTTGGCAGTTAGTTTGGAAGATCCGGCGTCGAAAGCAACCGATAACTTTAAGGACTTTTTAGGACAACCTTTGCCCAGTCCGTTGGAGATACTCAGACCGCCAGCCGTTGCGACATAGATAATTCCGCCACTGACGAAGGTACCAGTGACGAAGTCGTCGCCCAAGCAGTTTTCGGTGGTGTCGTTAGTGAATGTTGCTCCACCGTCCGTTGAGATACCTAAACCTCCCCACGTAGAGGCATAGAGTGTTCCACCGTTCACGTATACATCGGTCACATGCGCGTCTGCGAAGCCTGCACTTACGCCAGAGCCGGCGGGCTCAGTTGCGAAATAGTTGGTAGAGTACTGCAAGCCAAACCCGGTTGCGACAAAGACAGTGTTCCCATTGACGTAGACCCCATTCTGCAACTCCTCTCCAGTTGGAGAATTGATAAATGTCGTCCCGCCGTTTGTTGAGTAGGCCAAGTGGTTGTTCGTGGCCAGGTAGATATTGGAACCGCTTGCGTAGATTCCTCTCACGGAGTTGCATGTGACGGACCCGCACAGCACAGTGCTGTTTAGGTGAGTGAAACTGATGCCCCCATCTGTGGAAATACTCAAGCCGCCAGGAGCTTTAAGTGTGGCTGTGCCATAAGCAGGATCCACAGAAGTAGACCCAAGGTCCGGGGTGTTCTTTGCATAAGAGAACTGCGTAGTCGAAGCAGCAGTAACGGAGTAAATGCCATCCAATGTGGTATCGACACCACTTACATAAACGATTGACCCAACAGCAAGTCCGTTATCGGCTGACGTGGTCAAGGTCACGATACCCGAGTTGACCTCCATGTTAGTGACGGGAGATGTGGCTATGACTTTTGCGGAGATGGAGGTACCGGCATAGATGGTGTTACCGTCGACGAATACTGCCTTCACATCTGAGCTGCCCAATCCATTGGCCATATTCTTGTTAGTGAACGTAGTGCCTCCGTTTGTGGAGATGCTCAAGCCACCCACAGTCGGGTTTCCATAGCCGTATGTGGTGTCCGTGGTCGATGCGTAGATTGTGTTCCCCACGACAAACACCCCGCTGACGTTATTACTGCCAAGGCCGTTAGCGGTGGTGTAGTTGGTGAAGGAAGCTCCACCGTTGGTGGAGATGCTCAACCCTGCGTCGGTTGCGGCGTAGACGTTTGCACCGACTACATACACAGCATTCACCGTGTCGCTACCCAAGCCGTTGGCAGTGGTTCGATTTACATACTGCAATCCGCTGTCGTCCGCTTTCGCAGGGCTAATTGCAAGTCCAGAGAGCAATAGCACTAGACATGTGATGGCAGTTGTAATTCGGCGCATTGTTGGATTCCTTCATTAAGTAGCTCGGACTCAAGCATCATTTCAGAATTTAAGCGACGATTTGAATTTCGTCACACGTGTGAAATTTAGTTTCGCCAAGTGGTTGCGATTACAACTCTGGGTATGCTGGCGTCTTCAGCGGAAGAAAAACTCTTCAGACAAATCCTTGCGTTGTCAGTTCGAGCCCTACCTATCCCTTACTTAACGCAACCGCACACTACATAGTTAAGTACTTGGCCAAAATCTTGGTTTTTGGCCTAATACCCTGCCTGACAGTCTTGATCTTTATCGAAATGTTGGACTTCTTGACGCCGAGCTTGATTAGGTAGGCCTTAACTTTTTCGGCTCGAGCCTTGGCAAGTGCTTTGACAAATGAATTAGGCACACCAATTGACTTACCAGCAACTCCAGTAACTGTGTACTTTGCTTTCTTGCCAGCCTTTTTCACAATCTTTTTGATCACTTTTTTATCAGCTTTTGAAAGTGCCGCTGACCCTGCCGTGAAATCACCCACGTAGCTTGTGATTGAAGTTGACTTTGAGTTTGTCGCAGAATTATCTGTCGTCGGTTCTGGTTCTGGGGTTTCGCCAACAATCGTCGGTTCTGGTTCTGGGGTTTCGCCAACAACAGGGAATCCGCCACCATAAAACTTATACAAGTTTCTCGTAGTCGGCGTGTTGCATGAGCACCCAACGATAACTCCTCCATCGCTGGTGAGGACAGTCGCGACAGCTTCGTAGTCCAAAATATTTGAAGCATTCGTGTTGAAGGTAGCCGAATCTCCCGTAACGGTGCCGTCGGCGTTCACCCGCTTCACATAATGGTCGAAGTCTCCGGCTGCAACTATGGAGCCATCGCGTGCGACGGACAAGTTGTATATAGAACCCTTGAAAGTTGTTGAGACATTGTTGTTGAAGACTGCAGCCGCACCGGTAGTCGTGCCATCTGAATTTAATATTCTCAACTTGCCAGTGAAACGTCCTCCAGCAACCAAAGAGCCGCCGCTGGTTAGTCCTAGAGTGCTAACGTCATTATCGACACTGCGACCCACATTCGTATTGAAAGTGGCTGCGACTCCGGTTGTCGTTCCATCAGCATTGAACATCTTCAGACCTTCGGCGAAGCCGCCTCCCACCACCACCGAGCCGTTGGCCAGTTGAATGATATCTTCAACAGGGTCACCCAGAACGCTCACCACGTTGGCATTGAACGAGGCTGCAGATCCTGTGGTTGTGCCATCAGCATTAAACATCTTTAGGGCGATGTATTCGGCACCTAGAACTTCGAAATTACTACCACCAACCACCACCGAGCCGTCGGTCAGCTGCACGATCGCATTGACGTCCCCCCCGTTCAAAACGTCCTGCACATTGGCATTGAACGTGGCGGCAGATCCTGTGGTCGTACCGTCTGCATTAAACATCTTGATTCTGTTGGTGAAGTTGCCTCCCACCAGGACTTTCCCATTTGCTAATACCTTGATCGCCTTAACTTGGCCGCCCACAGCACTGCCAACATTGGTGTTGAAGCTGGCGGCGGTGCCGGTGTAGCTACCATCTGCATTTATCATGCGCAGGTTCCCCGAGAAATACCCGCCCAGCAGGAATCCATCTTGGAATGAAACCGCAGCGTCAACTTCACTAGCGATGAGCCCATCAGTATTCAGATTGAACGTTCCGGCGGCCCCCGTTGATGATCCGTCGGCGTTGAGGCGACCGATACCAGAGTTGATTCCACCGCCAAACAGATATCCACCGCCAGGAATGTTCACAATGGAATAGACGCGGCCTGTGGGAGGACGATTCGTGTTAAACGTGGCAGCATCGCCAGTCAAGGAGCCATCGAGATTGAACTTCTGCACGTCGCCACCGTCACCGGCGATGAGAACGGATCCATCAGTGTTTGCAAATAGGGAAAATGGAGTCGAATCCCAGTCACGCGTGCTCATTGCCGCATTGAACGAAGTGGTCTCGGTTCCCGTACTCGTGCCATCTAAGTTCTTTCGCATGACGTATCCCGGCACGCCATAACCACCTAGAGTGATGGCGCTGTTGGCTTCATCCAAAGCGATGGCCATGACTCTATCGCCAACACTGGACCCGATGGAGGTATTGAAGTTGCCTGCGGAACCAGTGGTCGTTCCATTCGAGTTGAACATCTTAAGGCCGTTTGTGAAACTGCCACCCACGATTATCTGTTCGTCGGATGTGTGAAAAGCGATCGCGTCGACCGTCCCATTCAAGGCGTTGTCCACGTTTTCATTGAAGGTGGCCGCATCGCCGGTGGTTGTTCCGTTGGCCTTTACCATCTTCAGCTTGCCATCGAAGTCACCGCCCACCAAGAAGGAGCCATCAAACAAACTTTTATTCAGAACCTTTACCCCTTCATTTCCACCGTTGAAGAGTCCGACTACGTTCGCATTAAACGTGGCCGCGAGTCCAGTAGTCGTTCCATCTGCGTTGAACATCTTCAATCGGTTGGTGAAGGCGCCGCCCACCACAATCTGTCCGTTGCTTCGGACAGCTATAGCGTTGACTGGCCCATCCAAAGCGCTGCCGATATTCGTGTTGAACGTTGCGGCCGATCCCGTAGTGGTTCCATTACTGTTGACCTTCACGAGTTTGCCAGTTAGTCCCCCGCCGACAAGGAAACTCCCATCACGTGCGACGGCCACAGCTTGCACATCCCCGCCGACGACGGGGAAACCGAAATGTGAATTGAAAGAGGTGTCGCCCAGTCCAGGGGTACTGACTATTCCAGCTTGAGCAGGTTTGGAGACCAATCCGCAGATCAATCCGAGCGTAAGTAATGCAGACAAGGCGCGCTTTAACAAGATGAGACTCCGAAAAATCAAGGTAGATTAATTAATTCCTTGACTTTACAAAAGATGTGCAATGCGTGCTGAAAACATCACATGTGTGATATTCACATATGTGAAATTAGAGTTTCCAGCGTAATTCGATTACAACTTGTTCATCTTGATTAGAGATACTCCATGCGCCGTCAAACTTTGTTACCCAAGCATCAATCACCGCGAAGCCATGTCCCTGCATCGAGGTGTGCGGTTCATACAAAATTCCATTATTCGAAATTTTCAGAAATAACTCAATACTTGAAATTTGAGCCTGCACTTCAAGGTGGTTAGCCGTTCCATGAGCCAAGCTATTCAATAGTGCTTGCTCAATGATCCGATAAATGCCTAGGAAATAGGTCTGGCTAGCTTGACCATTGGTTTCGAAAACCTCCATGTTGTGAAGCCGGCAGTCAATCACATCTTTGTATCTTGAAAACAAGCGCTGCAGGCTTGTCTCAAGGTTGTCTACCTGAAAATTTGGGGTGATCCCCTTCCCAAAGTCTCGAACTTCTTGGGCGCGTATGTCCTCAATGTCCTCAATAACATTCATGATCTTTGCAGAGTCATTTTCGTTTAACGAGTCTCTGATTTGATTTAGTTGAATGCCAATGGCCACTAGGCGCGTTTGTAAGTTGTCGTGGAGATGACTGGAAATCAGCGATCGGAATTCTTCTTCGGCTGAGATTAGGGATTTTTGGTGCGATTCTAATTCTTTGGTTCGCTTTTGAACTTGTGCGATCAAGTAACCCGCTATTGATTCAGTCACACTGACCAGCAAAACTAATCTAAAGAATGCCACGGCCGATTCGAGATTCGATCGATCAAGTGCTACCAGTAAGAAAATTTCCATCGGACTGACCGACAATCCAATAACTGCTAAGTACTTTGCTATCCAGAATTTAGGTTGTGACTTTTTTATTAGAGCAGAACCTAAGTAACAGATAACAAAGGCAAAAACTATCGTGAATAGCGAAAACAATACGAGTGGCAGTAAGTTGGACTCCGGCGCATAGTTCAATACCCTTCGATATTCAAAAATGATTCGCCAGAATGCAAAAATTGTTATTGCCGGAAAAGTTGCATAAATCTTTCTAGGAGTCCTGAAAAACTCTCGAATACTCCAAATTGATTCAGAAAAAAAATACTTGAAGCTAGGCATGCTATATTGATGAAGTAGTAAGTTGCTGATAGCGCAAAATTGATGTTACGCGAAGGTCAACTCCGGGCTCTGGATTTGGAACGAGTATCGAGTAGGCGTTTGATAAATCTTTTCGCACGCTATCAAAAGAAATGCTGAGTTTCTCAGCAATTGCCCTTGGTTCGATACCAGTTGCCAGCATCGACAAAACTAAATGTTGTCTACTGCTCAGTTCAGCTGCCAGTAATTGGTTGGCTGAAGCGCTGGAATCAATATCCCCGATAACAACACTGCGCCCCAGAGATGTCTCCTTAAGAACTTCTACTAACTGATCTAAATCGGAGTCAGCGCGCTTTTGAAAATACGACCAGCACTCTAGTTTTGAAAGGCTTACCAAAGAGGAGATTGCCTCAAGTGAGTGTTGTGTGAAGAGAACAATGCCTAGTTCGTTGTTTAGGCGCTGCAGCGCGGTGCCAACCGCCACGCCATCCATCACTTGCGAACCTAATGAAATATCAATCAATGCAACTTTGGCCTTGAATTCACCACCAAAAGCAATGGCTTCCTCGCCAGTTTCAAAATCAAAAACTTCTGCAATTGCAGACTTTGACTTCAGTACAGAAGTGATCAAGCCCCGTAGCGCAGGATCATTTTCTACATAGATAACACTTAATGGGCGCGTAACCATTTGGTCCTAACTTAGATCAGCCCCAGCTGAATCACTTGTTTACGCTTGAAGTTTAAGTGATATTTCACATGTGTGCCAGATGTAGTTGGGCTAATAAAGTTTTTACTTCTTTGAATCGGACAAACTTTCATATTTCAGACATATGAAACATGCAAGAATACATTGATTACACGGCACTTACTTAAGTTGAACTGTTCTTCACTCAGAAACATTGAATTTTGTATCTGTCGGGTAGAAAACTTTGTTACCTAATTTATCAAGTGAAGAAATCCAAATTGTGTAATCACCAGCGGGTGCAAAGCTATTCAGGGCGATCTGCTGGCTGTAAACGCCGCTCTTTTCATCACCACTAGATAGAGTGAAAAATTCCTTGTAATCAATGTAAGAACGCCCTTGATTCTTACAAAGCCAGACAAGCCACTTCCTCTACTTCAGCTTAATTCCAAGTTTATTTCCGCCAGAAGATGGACTCATAACGAAATCGATGACCGAACGAGAGATCTTGTTAGAGATTTCCTGAGGGCCTATAAGTAGAATTTACCGTTGACTTTGCTACGGGAGTCTAGATAGTTTTCAATCTAAATTCTTGTTGGTGGCGACGATTTGCTTTCTACAAGTAGGGCAGTACCCGTGCTTGCTTAGCTTGGAAGCACTTCTATGGCAGTACCGTGTTATGCACCTAGAGCTTTCATCATCAAAGTATCCCCTTCTGCGCTTTTTCCTTAGAGAGCAAGCATTACAGAGATCGTTCTTCAATACGGAAGAAAGGCATTCAGGTGTTATGCAAGTCTTTTCATTGTTCGTTACAAGTACTCCCCAATGAGCACCAGTCCTAATAACCAGGGGTCAAACCTGCGAACATACTGCGAACAGCACACCCTCTCAAGCCTTTACGTACACCGACGTACACTGGCGCTAATTCTCAGTCATAGCAGCACATTGATACCTAGAGTGACATACAGATATTCGTCTCAGTCGTTCTCACAATCCGTGGGTCGTCGGTTCGAGCCCGACCCGCCCCACCAAGATCAGGCAGTATCTAAATACTCTTCCAGTGCCTGCCGGATAACGGCTGAAGTAGTTTGGCCTTGACGTTTGGCTTCCTTCTGAAGGGCTCTCTTTAATTTTTCTGGTACTCTTGCCTTTATCTCAGGGGAAACTTTCGACGGTCCAGTTAAAGACGGACGACCAACAGCTTGTGCAAGCACTTCTTCTACTATTTTTTGGGCACGTTTACTGGTGATCCGCTTACCTTGGCTATCGCGAATTACTTCCTTATCTAAATCGATGTCTTTGCCCAAGACATATTGAGATTCAGCCATTAGCTCCTCCTTCTAAAGTTTCTTGGCATCACGTGAATTACCAGGATGTTTTCCGCTAGTTTTACCGCGACTATCTCAAGTTCCAAACCACGATCGTCTTGTGCAATCCAGAGAAGTTTTTGATCCTCTCCGTAACTTGAAAGAAAGGTGACTGGTTCGTGATTCTCTAGAACAAAAAGGACATGAGCTTTGCCGATTCGATGCTTGCGAGCCGACTTGGCGAAACGCACTTCCTTTTCCCACATATTATGCGCCACACAAATAATGGTCAAGTACTGAATGAAAGTTTCTTTTGATTCCTAATGGCATTCGAAAACACTACATTTTTCAAGCCAATGTGAACTTGAGTTATCCACACCATTCGTGGTCGTTGGTTCGAGCCCGACCCGCCCCACCACGCCGCTCCCGCAAATCAAACCCACTGCGACGTTACTCTGAAGTTTTAGAGGCGACGAGGAGGACATGTGTCTAGTGAGCAGTTGTTGTTGCTTGCAACTGGAGTGCACCTCGGCTTCCAAGCCGTTGTCACGATCGTGGTCTACCCAGGATTGGTGAATCTCGAGCCTGATGATTGGGAGCGTGGGCACGCTGCTCACACCCATCGCATGATTATCGTTGTTATCCCGGTGTACGCCACCTTGGCCATAGCTCTTGGTTGGGCACTTGCAAATGTGAGTTGGTCTCCAGCGTTAATGGTTACTACAGGAGCTGTACTGATCGTTGGGTTGACCACGGCTCTGGTGGCAGCACCCATCCATCATCGGTTATCGACTGGCAGGCCAACTCAGAAACTCCTCCGCGACCTTCGGCGCGCAGACAACTTTCGACTAATCGGGGCGGCAGTCGCTTGCGGCGCAGCACTCTTCGTCTAAGGTACAAGCTCTGGTTATCAAATGAACACATTCACGATCGTTACTTACTGACGACTTCAACTCGCCCATTTAGTTTTCTTGCCTTAGTTGTTTTTTCCTTCACGGTGGTTTGAATTGCTGGGTCTATGGATTTGGCATACTCACAAACCAGTTTGGCCCGAAGCCGCACAGCTCGATACATTGACTCGCGCTGTCCAGCCAGACTTAAACCCGTGCAGATAAAGTTTTGATTTCCCTTGGCCTTTGCCAAGATCTTTTTGATCTCGGATTTTTGCTTGGACGTCAAAGCAGTGGCTCTGCCCGGGTGGTCTGACAACACTTTGACAATGCTTGTTGTGGTTGTTGTGGAGTCATTCGTTTAAGTTTGAAGAAAGTTACTCGCGCCAGCGGGAGTTGGATAAATTAATGTCCCTACCAACGCCATTGCGGTGGCTGATTTAGACCAGAGTTTCATCCCACTAGCCTGCCTTTTCGCCTATCGAGTGCATGTATAAGGAGTCAATCACATAACGCAGATTACTGCGCGATCACTCGTGCGGACCTAAACTTCCAATATGCGAAGGATCATTGCGGCAGGTTCAGCTGTGTTATTGCTTGTGGGTTGCGCGCACAAAGATCCATTTGAAGATCTAGCCGATGGTGCCTGCACAAGTGCCCTGGCTGGCGTAGTTAACAACCATATTTCAGGCCAGATAGATGCCTTAGCAGACAAGGATTGGGATTTGGCCTACTCATTTGCCTCAGATAATTTTCAATCAGGTGTCTCGATTGAAAATTTCACCTTCATCATTAACGAGCAGTATCCAATGCTGATTGAAAACAAGGGATACGAGTTCAACGAGTGCAATGTAGCTGATAGCACAATCACACAAGAAGTCGATGTTACAAGTGGTGAGCAGGTGTTTAGCCTCACCTATTCGCTCACAGTAAATGACTCCACTCTTGGTGTTGAATCGGCCGTGATCACCAAAGTTGCGTCGCAGGTAGCAGTTTGATCAGTTGCCGCCTGTGCACTCTCGTAATGCCGATCCTGAACCGACCAACCAATAGAGTGAGCCCATGAGCAATAAAGCAACTTGTGAGTTACTGTCCGAAGATACCCGCACTAAGGTTTGGCGTTGGTCCTTTGAATCCGGTCAAGCAACTGGAATGCACATCCACGAGTTTGATTACATTGCAATCCCGATATCCGGTGGAGACTTCACGGCGACGTTGGATACCGGCGAAGTCATGGAAGTTAAGCAGATCGCTGGCACTCCCTATCAACGCTCAGCAGGCGTTCACCACAATGTCAGATTTGTTGGTGAAGGCAAAGCATCCTTTGTCGAAGTGGAATTCTTAAAGTAGCAATGAAGGTTATCGGGTTACTTAAGGCATCTCACTTCGGCCCAACCATGCTTGTCGTCACTATTACCTGCATCTTGTCACTTACTCAGTTTTCGATTCGGGATTCTATCTTTATTGCATTTGCAATACTCTTGGGACAATTTGTCGTTGGCTGGAGTAATGACTTAATTGATTTCCCAAAGGACAAAGCTGCTGGACGGATAAAGAAGCCTCTAGTAGCGGGCACCATAACCGAGGAAGCTTTGAGAATTTCACTTGGAATTGCATTGCCAAGTGCCTTGATAGTTTCCCTAATGAGTCCATTGGGAGTTAGCGGAACCGCAATTCACTTCATCGGCTTACTAAGTGCTACTGCTTACAACTTCAAACTGAAGTCGACTTTGCTATCAGTCGTGCCATACATTGTATCATTTGGAGCTCTTCCTTGGGCAATTTATGTTGCCGCCGGCAATACCCCTCCGACCTGGATAGTTTTAGGTTTCATTCTTTTTGCCTCAGCATTTCATTTTTTGAATGTCATTAAAGATTTGGAATCAGACATCGATCAAAAAGTCATGGGTCTTCCCCAGGTCCTTGGACGTAAAAAGAGTATTGCTATGGCTGCACTTCTGGGAGCACTTGGAATCGTCAATGTTGCGCTAGCGAATGTGCGGATCTAACTTGATCTATGTCTGCCAGTTGACTTGCGTTTTGGAGTTTCCTCGCCGGCAGAAAAGCTCTGCATAGCCAATCCAATTACGACCAAGATCAGTCCAACTGTGCCATTTAGAGTTACCGCTTCTCCCAAAACAACAACGCCTAGCACTGCCGCAGTAACAGGGTCAGCCAGCATCATGGTGGAAGCAACGCCTGGGCTAATTCCCCGCAGACCTAACATCTGAATGCCATTGGCAATACCCATAGTTACGGCGCCTAAGTAGACGGCTAGCAAAATCGTTTGCGTTGTCCACTCCATCTGCAGTAAGTCACTTCGCACAACAAAGAACAGTCCAATTGAACCAAGCAAGAAAGCCATACCAGGAAGCTGAGATGAATGTCCCCCAGCACGGACTTCAATTTTTGCCGCATTTATGTATGCACCGATGCCGGATCCTGCAATAACGGCAAAGATTAGTCCCGTTGCATCATTGGTTTGAAGTTCCCCAAGCGAGGCAACTACTAGCCCAGAAATTGCAATGGCAGTTGATATGTACCAAATCCTGCTTGGACGTTCGCGCAAGAAAATCCAGCCGACTATTCCTGCCGATACTGGAATGCAGCCAACTGTAATCAACGCCGCAGTTGCTACTCCAGTTCGATCAACCGAGGCAAAGAAAAAGACTTGGTAGGAAGCTGAGCTTGCGCCCATAATCCAAACACCTGGACGAGTAATCAGTCGAGGTAACTGACTGAGTTTTCCTCCTAAGAACGGAGCAAGGATAAGAAGCGTAATTGCGCCAATGAATAAGCGCACAAATCCGATTACTGGCGACGGAGTATTAATGGCATAAATTGCGGCAACTGTGCCTGCGGTTCCGGCCAGACCGTTTCCCAGGAGCGAAAGACCGACAGATCGACCGGCATGCTTGTTTGTTTTGGAGTCAGACATTTTGACACTTAACTGCGTCAGTGCTGATCATTACCAAAGCCTATTGCAGGGGTATTGAAACACAGTTGTAACACCGCAGTTACAGGCAAATCGCTAGCATTGAGGCATGGATCTTGATACCGCCTGTGAAGTAGCAGCGAAATTCTTTAGTAAGTCCGGTGACATTAAAGAGTTGGCAGGTGAGCGAAATCCAAACTTCTTGGTGACCACCACTCACGGAAAATTCGTACTCAAAATCCATAGCAGCGAAGAAGTTTCACAGATTCAGATCCAGCAATCTGCTCTTGCAGCTCTTGAACAGGTTAATGAGTTCCACACACCAACTACGGTTCCAGCTAATTCCGGGGAATTATTGGTGGACATTGGCGACGGTAAATTTGCTCGAATGCTTACTTGGATTGATGGCGACCTATGGTCACAGTCACAAGACTTAGGCGAAAGTCATAAGTCCCAACTTGGCAGACTAATAGCCACGGTTGATTCAAAATTGGCCGCTGTTGATTGCACTAACTTTCGAACCACTTTGGACCAACCATTCGGTTGGAATGCGCTGCAAGCAAAAGAACTGATTTCTGATATCGCACTAATTCAAGATGCCGAGCTTCGCGCCCAAGTTTCCACAATCTTTGATCGGATTGCTAACAGGACCCTTGCAAAAGTATTGGCCCTGCCGCATCAATTGATTCATAACGATGCCAACGACAACAACGTAGTTGTTTCAAATGGAGTAGTTTCAGGACTAATTGATTTTGGCGACTTGATTTATGCGCCGCGGGTATGCGGACTGGCTGTTGGCTGCGCGTATCAACTTGATGCTAACGATCCAGTTGCCAGTATCTATGCAATCGTGCGTGGTTATCACGAAGTATCGGCACTATCCCCTGCCGAACTTGAAGTTTTGTTTGATCTAATTTGTTTACGGGTGGCCACAAGTGTCGTTATGGCCCACAAGCAATTAGCTGCAGATCCCGACAATGAATACTTATCAATCTCGCAGGATTTCTTCCGTTCTCTATTACCTGCATTGACTTCAGTATCGGATCGCCTGTCTCATTACCGGTTGCGGAATGCTTGTGGTTACGATGCCCATCCAGATAGTCGACATGTTCGCCAGTGGCTAGCAACAACTGACGCCAAGATTTCCGATGTTGTCATGCCACCGTTTGCAGATGCCAAGAAAATCTGGTTGGACTGGTCAGGTGAGAACAAAAACATTGCTCGCTCTTGGGAAGCCATCGACGCTGAAATGAAATCAGCCGGCGCAGATGTGGCAATTGGTCATTACTGCGAAGATCGCAATGTTTATGAATCAGATTTCTTCGTGGATGAAGGTAAAGAATCTCGCACAGTGCACTTGGCTGTTGATTTATTCGCGCCTGCTGGAACTCCGGTTTATGCAGCACTTGATGGCAAAGTGTTCTTATTCCATGACAACACTGCGCACCTAGACAATGGTCCAATGATTGTGCTGGAACACCAGACTGATCAAGGCGTTAAGTTCCATACGCTTTACGCTCACCTTTCACGCGCTTCATTAGATGGGCTATCTGTTGGTAAGGAAATCAAGTCCGGTCAGCAAATCGCCACTATGGGTACCGAAGAAGTCAATGTTGGCTGGCCACCACATACCCATTTCCAAATCATCATGGATCTTTGCGACATGGCCCATGACATTTGGGGCGTAGCTGCAGTCAGTGAATTACCGGTTTGGCGCAGTATGTGCCCAAATCCGAACTTGATCCTGCGAATTCCTGAAGGCACTGATGTTCAC
>JAPLBY010000020.1 GCA_026392515.1 Actinomycetota bacterium
GGTAATTGCACCCGGAATGTCGTAACGGGTATCGCCACTAGCTTTGCTTTCGTGCACATTCGGAATCGCCAACATAAATGCCGCGATTGCGATTGGCACGTTGACCAATAACGTCCAATGACAAGATGCGTACTGAGTTAACAGTCCACCTAAGATCAAACCAATCGCTGCGCCACCAGCAGAAAGTCCACCATAAACACCGAATGCCTTTGCGCGTTCTTTTGAGTCACTAAACGTTGTGGTGATCAAAGAAAGTGCTGCTGGAGCCAATAATGCAGCAAAAACACCCTGCAAAGCTCGGGCAGAGAACAGCATTTCTTGGTTGACAGAAAGTCCACCGATTGCTGATGCGCCAGCAAATCCCAAAAGGCCAGTCATGAAAGCACGCTTGCGACCCCAGAAATCCGAAATTCTGCCACCGAGAAGCAATAACCCACCAAAAGCCAAAGTGTAAGCAGTTACAACCCACTGTCGATTTGCGTCGGTGATTCCAAGGTCAGCCTGCAGCGAAGGAAGTGCGATATTTACAATCGAAGCGTCAAGCACAACCATTAGCTGCGCAATGGCGATAACCATAAGCGCGCGCCAGCGATTTGGATCTAGTTGGTTTTGGGTGCTTGCAGAACTTGCGACTGACATGGTGCTCCTAGAATTCGAAAAACTGCTTTTTGAAGAGTGTTTTGGTAACTCTTAACTCTCCCACATCGTTCTATGGAAAAGAAACTTATTAGGCTCTCTGGGCGTTTTATCGCTTAGAGCGTTAAGTGCTGGGCGCAGTAGGCTTTGGGAGTGCGCACATACCTCGAACTCTTTGAAATTCCTGGGGTAAAACGATTAGTTGTTAGTGCGCTGCCAGGGCGCCTTGCGTACGGCATGATCGCCCTCGCCACTTTCTTTTTTGTTCAGGATAAAACCGGATCAATTACTTTGGCAGGAATTGCAACCGGCGTTGAAACGATTACTTCTTCGTTGACGGCTGGATTTCGTGGCAACTTGATTGATAAGTGGGGACAAACTCGCCCATTAAGTATTTTTGTTCCATCCTGGGTTGCACTGGTAATTGTTTTAAGTTCAGTTTCTACTCCAACTGCAATCGTCGTTGTCTCTGGCCTGATTGGCTTGATGTCGCCACCTGTAAATCTCTCAACGCGTCCACTTTGGCGAGTATTGGTTGGCCCAGAAAACCTGCGAACTGCCTATGCCCTCGACACTACGATTTCAAGCTCAACCATTGTTGCTGGCCCAGTATTGGCAACTGCGATTTCAATTCAATACAGCGGAAGCGCTGCGCTTTGGGTAACCGCGACCTTAATGGCAATTGGTGGCATTGCGATTATTCAAATGCCAGCTTCTCGAAACTGGAAGCCTGAGCCGCAACAAGGCAACTCCATGCTGTTGCTACGAAACAAACAATTTCAAATTCTTGCAGTTGAAGGCATGGTCTTCGGACTGGCTTGGGGATTGCTAGAAATTTCTATCCCCTCGTTTTCAACTTTGCAAGGAACCCCGGGGCTGTCCGCTCCCCTGCTCGCAACTCTTGCTGGCACCAGCATTATTGGCGGGCTGCTAATTGGTAGTAGAAAATCTGTTACAACTCCATTGCAAGGTTTTAAGTGGGCAAGTCTTGGAGCATCAGTAGCTGCGTTACCACTTGTCTTCACCAAACCTGGCTGGTCAATGGCATTGGTGTTGGGTTTACTTGGTTTAGGAATGGGCTTTGCGCAAGTTTTTCACTGGGAAGTTTTAGAAGCAGTGCGTCCACAAGGAACGGCTACCTCAGCTCAAGCTTGGCTATGGGCAGTTGAAGGTTCCATGCTGGCGGTTGGTACCGCACTTGGTGGATACCTAGTCGAGAACGTTAGCCCACAAATTGCGTTACTCGGAGTTTCTATCGGGCTTGTGTTATCGACGATTTACATTTGGGGCTACGCAGCCTCGCGCCTACCGCAAGCGGACAAGCCACTTTCCGAATCCCAGAAAATCGAGGTACTAGCCGACTTGGAATCTCCTGCCGAGTGATTGCTTGTCCCTGTGTATTAGCCGAAGATGTCCAAAATTTCGGTTTACTGGCGAGTAACTTTTCGATTTACAAGAAATTTACAATTTAGGTTCTGTGTTGCGCCCTCAGATGAAATAGATAGCCAGCACTCGCGAGTACGATCAGTACGAGCAATACTTAAGAGCAACCTCTTTTGAAATGAGAAAAAACCAAATGGCCAACACTGCGCAAAAGTCCACCACAAACAAAACAGGTTTGGAATGGCTGCGTGCGCGTATGGAAAAGCTGGGTTACAACTCACTTGAAGAAGTGGCGCAAGAGATTCAGATCAATCGCGGAAACCTGTACCGCTACTTTTCGCTTGAAACGCGACCAAGCGTGGCCCTGCTGCCAGATCTATGTCGGGTATTAAAAGCTTCGCCCGCTGATATTCTCAGGGCGCTAGAAATCCTAGGACCGAACGATCGCCTGTGATCCGTAAGTCGTGCACGGATCAGTTGTAGTAATTACTTGAGACCCTTGTGCATCTCTGACAAAAACTCTGCCCGGTGCTGCTTCATCATTGTGAAGTAGGCTTAGCGCGGTCTCCACAGCTTCAGATAGTTCAGCTCGGCAGAATTCAATACCATGAGACAGATTTTCGCTTGCACTCATCGTTAAGCGCACCCGCGGACCGTCGAGCAATTCAACGCGCGGAGTAACTGATTCGTCAGTAAGTACTAGCTCTAACACAGTTATCCTTTTAGTTAAGTCGTTCTAGACCCAAATGCAATACTGTTGTCAGCGTTGCCAATACGCATCTTATCGAAGCAGTTCTTAAAAGTAGGG
This sequence comes from Actinomycetota bacterium, assembly GCA_026392515.1. GTDB lineage: Bacteria > Actinomycetota > Actinomycetes > S36-B12 > UBA5976 > UBA5976. The sequence continues at coordinate 2,828 of JAPLBY010000020.1, forward strand.
CTAGGTACACCTCGTGTGTTGCAAATCATAAACACTGACTCTCATAAGTTAGTGGCATGCTCTGACATTTGCAGAAAACTTCTCCTAGATGCCCCCCCCCCGCTTTAGCCCTTAAATTATTGACTTAATCGGATATTTCTGGGCATTAAACGGCTGAGTAGAGTTGGGTCGTGACCAAGGGAATTGAATCCGATAACGAGGTAAGTGAAACTCGACATCATCCGGTGCGCTCCCAAATTCGTGGAGCTGGATACTTCTCTCGCATTGGACCAGGGATAGTCACTGGCGCAGCCGATGACGACCCATCAGGCATCGGAACTTACTCCCAGGTTGGCGCTCAGTTTGGATACCGCTTTCTTTGGGCCGCGCCAGTACTGCTTCCTTTTGCTTTTGCGATTCAGGAAACCTGTGCCCGCATCGCTTCAGTTACCGGTCATGGTCTGGCAAGAGTTATCAAGGCACGCATGCCTACTTGGGTTCTGTTCGTGACCGTGTTTTTAGTCGCACTTGCCAACACGGTAAACATCGCAGCTGACTTAAGTTCAATGGCAGCTGTGGTGAACATGTTTATTCCTGGACCGCAACTACTGATTGTGGTCGTGATTGCGATCTTGGTAGGTACCGCTGAGATTTTGATTCCTTATCATCAATACGCCAAAGTCTTGAGGTGGCTTTGCCTTTCACTACTGACATATGTGGCAGTTCTCGTTGTTGCAAATGTCGATTGGGGCCAGGTATTAACAGGACTTACCAAAATTGATGTTGGTTGGAATCGATTCGATATCGCAGCCATCATCGCAATTGCCGGAACCACGATTTCGCCGTATCTGTTCTTTTGGCAAGCAGCTGAAGAAGTTGAAGCATCCAATGAAATGCCCGACACTGCAATGAGCCATATTCGTGCCATGCGTGGTGACGTTCTGGTTGGAATGTTTTCTGGAGTGTTCGTGATGTTTGCGATCATGACTACAACTGCCGCAACCTTGAACGCTGAGGGAATAACTGATATCACTTCCCCGGAGCAAGCGGCAATGGCATTGGCTCCAATTGCTGGCGATGCTGCTGGGATCATTTTCGCGTTAGGAATTTTGGGAACCGGACTTTTGGCAGTTCCGGTTCTGGCTGGATCTACTGCTTATGCAGTTAGTGAGGCAATGGGTTGGCGGGAAAGCCTTGAGCGCAAACCTAGCCAAGCCAAACAGTTTTACGCAGTGATCGCGATTTCGATGGTGATTGCAGTTGCGCTGAACCTAATGGGAATCAATCCAATGCGATCCCTTGTGGTGGCTGCGCTACTTAATGGACTTACGGCACCAATTCTGATGTTCATTATTTGGTGGCTAGCTCGCGACAAGCAATTGCTCGGTGAGCATGCCTCACCATGGTGGTCGAGTTTGCTGGTAGCGATAGGAGCCATCGCAATGGCAGCCTTGCCGATCCTTTGGTTATTCGCGCCCGCGTAGGGCTTTGCGATTACTTTGAGTTAGTTAACTTCCAAGCCATTGGTAATACTGCGCCGGCAGCTACTGCCTTAATTGCATCTCCAATTAGGAATGGCACTACACCATTTGCAATCGCCCAAGCCATCGAGTTACCAGTCACATATGCGAGCCATGGTGCGCCAAGAGAATAAATCACAATGCTTCCAGCTACATAAGCCAAAGCGGTTGTTGAAGTCTTGGTAGAGGCGCCAGCAGCCGAAATTCTGCCAACAACATATGAAGCAACTACAAAGCCAAGTAGGTAGCCACCAGTTGCACCGATTACTTCCTCACGTCCACCTGCGCCACCTGCAAGAACTGGAGCGCCAGCAACTGCAAGCGTGATGTAAAGAACTTGAGCCAACACTGCGCGCTCTGCGCCTAGGGCCGCAGCACCAACAAGTACTGCAAAAGTCTGAAGCGTCAGTGGTACTGGTGTGAATGGAAGCGGAATGGCAACCTGTGCTGACAATGCAGTGAACGCAGTCAGGCCAATTACTAGAGCCGCATTTCGTGCTCGCGACTTAGCTGCCCAAGAATCAACGACTACGCCATTTACAGCTGTTGCACTCATTACATATCCATTCACTTAGTTCCAGCACACGTTCTGTGCCCTTAGAAATACCCTACCTGAGGCAAATCACCCCAGAGAATTGGACAGGAAATCGGACAGGAATACCCTTTACTTGAAAAGGGGTAAGCAATGTTGCACTTCGAGCAGTCGGAATTAGATCGAATTTTAGAGTTCCCGTCTCTAGTAGAAAGCCTTAAGCAAGCTTTTGCCGGCACCTGGACCACCCCACTTCGTCAGCACCATGGCATGCCTGGAATCGATGCGGCCGGCGCCGAAGTTGAAAATGCACTCTTGTTAATGCCAGCTTGGACGGGACCAGGTGATGAAAACTACGTCGGCGTGAAGCTGGTTGCGGTTTACCCAGGCAACGGGCAAATTGGGCTGCCTAGCATTCATGGTCTCTATTACTTAATTGATGGCAATACTGGTCAGCCACTAGCAACCATGGATGGTGCGCGTATGACAGTTTGGCGAACTGCGGCTGCCTCTGCGCTTGCTTCAACATTTCTTTCTCGTCCAGAAAGTTCGACTCTAACTATGATCGGCGCTGGTGCTCTCAGTCCTTTCATGATTCGGGCTCACATGGCAGTGCGACCAATTCAAGAAGTCTTTCTTTGGAACCACAACATCCGCAAAGCACATGAATTAGCCGAGCAACTTCGCAGTGAAGGATTGCCTGTAACTTCACATCCCGACCTGGTGTCAGCGGTTGGTAAAAGTAACATTGTTTCTGCGGCAACACTAACTACTACCCCATTGATTTTTGGGAAGTGGTTAAAGCCAGGCACGCACGTAGACACAGTTGGCGCGTTTACTCCGTCAATGCGTGAGACTGATGATGAGCTGATCAAATCTGTTTCAATCTTTTGCGATACCCGTACCGGCGCCCTTAAAGAAGGTGGCGATTTAGCAATTCCAATTTCCCAAGGTGTCATTACGCCAGACGATGTGTTGGCCGACCTGCATGACTTAACCCGAGGTGTGCATCCAGGTCGTACTTCAAACGAAGAGATCACTTACTTTAAGTCAGTTGGAACTGCGCTAGAAGATCTTGCTGGCGCTATTGCAGTTTGGAAGAGTCGCTAAGACGTTTCGACTTCGCCGTAAAACTCTCGCTTGATAACTGAGCGGGAGCGACGAGTTAGCCGGCGGTATTCATCAGTTAACTGCTGTCCACCGCGCAAGCCATATCCAAGTAAATGTGAAACTCGACTCAGTTCAATCAAGTCAGTTGGCAACGTATCGGTGGCTCTGCCTCTAACGAGCATCGAGGCATTTCTTACTCGCATCACTAATTTCCAAGCCGACTCAAGTTGAACGAAATCTGATTGCGAAACTAATCCGGTCGCAACCTCTTGCCGCAGGGCTGGCATAGTTTCTGGGTTTGTGATTTCTGGAAGTTTAAAGCCGTGCTCGAGTTGTTTGATTTGAACCAGCCATTCAATATCAGATAGTCCGCCTGGACCTAATTTGGTATGCAGCCCTGGGTCAATGCCACGTGGCAGTCTTTCAGATTCCATGCGCGCCTTAAGTCTGCGAATTTCGCGAAGCTCAGACTCAGGTAACCCATCTGATTTATACCTAATTGGATCAATCAAGGAGATAAATTCTTCGCTTAGTGCCTCGTCGCCAGCAACTGGCTTAGCCCGAAGTAACGCTTGCGTTTCCCAACCCGAGGACCAATTTTGGTAGTACGCAGCGAATGAATCAAGGCTTCGTACTAACGGGCCACTCTTACCTTCTGGTCTTAAGTCCGCATCAATGGCAAGTTCAGGATCAGTGCTCGGTGCCATAAGTAATGTCCGTAATTCATTTGCTATGGCGTGCGCAGCTTGGGCAGCTTGTTCTGGGGCGTTGGGATGTGTGGAGTCATCAACATCACCATAAACAAACATCACGTCAGCGTCACTGCCGTAACTTAATTCGCCACCGCCATACCTACCCATTGCAATAATGGAAAACTTTGGTGCGTTTGGTGTGTGGCTAACAATCGCAGAAAGCGTTCCAGAGATCGTTGCGGTAGCCACTACTGCTAATTGATTTCCTACCGTTTCAATTTCGGTCAATCCAAGAATGTCTGAGGCGCTGATCTTGAATAACTCACGTCGACGCATGGCTCGAAGCGCTAAAACCGCTTCGGCAGGATCGTCGTAGCGCTCTGCAGTTGCCAAAGCCTCATCGAGCAGTTCCTTTTCCGATTTAGGCATGAGCGATTCTTCGGTCGCCAGAAAGTTAACGGCATCCGGGGACTTAAGTAGCAAGTCTGTTGCGTACCTACTTGAACCCAAGATGATTGCTAGACGTTGCGCGGTTGCAGACTCATCACGCAGTAAGCGTAAGTACCAAGGTGTTGTACCTAATGCTTCACTGACTCTTCTAAAGCCAAGTAAGCCCGCATCTGGGTCAGGGGTGGCTGCAAACCATTCCAGCATGACTGGAAGCAGGGTGCGCTGGATTACCGCACGCCTAGTTACGCCCGAAGTTAATGACTCCAAGTGACGCAATGCGCTATCGGGATCAACATAGCCAAGCGCTTTAAGTCGGCTTCTTGCATCATCTGCGGAAAGTTTTGAGTCGTTACTATCTAATTTGGCAACGGCCTGAAGCAACGGACGATAGAAAAGTTTTTCATGGATGCGTCTAACTTCGCGTGCGTGCTTTTTCCATTCCTTAGTTAAATCCGCAACTGGGTCGAGCGAGAATCCCATGGATCTGCCAAGGCGACGCTGGTCAGTCTCGTCAGTTGGCATGATGTGAGTTCTGCGCATGCGGTAAAGCTGAATTCGGTGTTCTAAAGTTCGCAAGAATCGATATGCCGCATCCAGCGTCGCGGCATCTTCGCGTCCTACGTATCCCCAGGTGGCAAGTTGCTCTAGCGCCAAGAGGGTATTTGGATTGCGAACTAACTCATCCGTGCGCCCATGCACCATTTGAAGTAGTTGGACTGCGAACTCAACGTCTCGCAAACCACCGCGACCCAGCTTTAGTTCGCGATCAGCATCTTTGGCAGGCAACAGGTCGGTAACGCGCTCCCGCATCGCTTGCACATCATCAACAAAGTTTGGTCGGCTAGATGCTTGCCAAATCAGCGGTGAGACTGCTGCAACGAAGTCATTTCCTAAATCAAAGTCCCCTGCCATCGGCCGAGCTTTAAGCAATGCTTGGTATTCCCATGTCTGAGCCCAGCGATGGTAGTAATCCAGGTAACTATCTAATGTCCTAACTAATGCTCCAGATTTACCTTCTGGGCGTAGTGCGGCATCAACATCCCAAATTGTTCCTTCAGAAGTAACTGCCGAACAGGCCTGCATAACGGCTTTAGCAATTTCGCTACCAATAGTTATTGCCTCTTGATCAGATGCTCCTGATGCTGGCTCGACCACAAACATGACATCAACGTCACTGACGTAGTTAAGCTCTCGAGCGCCACATTTACCCATGGCGATGACAGCAATTCGAACTTTGTCATCATCTTTAACATTGGAACGCGCAATAACTAATGCAGCAGCAATCACGGCATCTGCTAAGTCGCTTAAGGCTTGAGCGATTCCAGGCAGAATTGCCGTACTTTCATTTCCGGCGCGAAGATCTACGGAAGCGATTGCGCTGACTTGGCGACGGTAAGCAATTCTTAGTGCCAAAAGCGCTTCATCCCAGCCAAGTGTTGATATGGCCTTTAACAAATCACTAAGCATCTGGGCGGCTGTTGGCACATCAGTAGTTTCGAGAGCGTAATTGATGTGGGATGTATGGCGTTCCACATGTTCGGTAATTGCTACTGAAGAACCGAGCAAGGTTGCTAGGTCTCGAAACTTTTCTTCACCTAGCGAATCAATGTCTAGTCCACCGCAAGCAATAACTTTCGCTAGCGCAGCAAGTGAGGCATCTGGGTCTGGCGAATCCTTGACGAATTCCAATTTGGCATCTAGCGCAGGTGAATCATTCAATATGTCCTGGCAAGCCTGGGTATTGGTAAAGCCCATACGAGCCAGGCGGGCAAGTTGAGTAGATCCGCGTGCTTCACTCACAGCGCTTTAGCCTGTTGGTCCTTAACCAATTGCGCCCAAGCTTGAAATGCTGGCTTCCAAGTCTTGATCAATTCTGCTTCGGCAGCCGCTACTTGCTGACAAGCCTGTTCAATTGTGTGATCTAACTTTGCTAACTCATCATCAGTTGCAGCCCAAGATGAAAAAATCTCCGAGTCAATTTCTGGATGGAATTGCACGCCATAAACATTTTCGCCAAGTCGAAAAGCTTGTACTGGGCAGACATCGTTGCCAGCTAATACAACTGCTTCGTCTGGCAGATCCGTTATGTAGTCCTTGTGCCATTCAGCAGCAATAACGTCTTTGCCAGCAAGATGACCAAACACTGCATCTTGACTCGCATCAGAAGTTACTCGAAACGAAGCAACTCCGATTTCAGGAACTGGGGTTGGGCCAACTTTGCCATCGACAGCTGCGGCAAGAAGTTGCCCGCCAAGACAGATTCCGAAAAATGGGATGTCGTTGGCAACTACATCTTTCATGAGCGAGCGAGCGTCAATTAGCCATGGGAATTCAATATCATCATTTGCGCCCATGTATCCGCCCATAGTTATGGCGCCTGAATACTTAGCTGGCAACGAAGCCGGAACGGTTTCACCGCGATAAGCGTGAATTACCTCTACGTCTACGCCAACTTCGCTTATCCATTCCCCAACCAGGGCGACGGGGTCGTCAATCTCATTTTGAATTACCAGTACTAATGGCCTCATCTAAAGCACCGGTAAATACTTATCAAGTTCGTATGCAGTCACTTGTGATCGGTACTCTTCCCATTCAGCACGCTTGTTGCGTAAGAAAAAGTCAAACACATGCTCGCCCAAAGTCTCGGCAACTAGCTCGCTTTTTTCCATAACCTTGATGGCGTCACCTAGGGATTGTGGAAGTGGCGCAATACCCAGTGCTGCGCGCTCTGGTTCAGAAAGTGACCAAACATCATCTTCCGAGCCTGGCGGCAGTTCATATCCTTCTTCGATGCCCTTCATGCCAGCTGCCAACATCAAGGCAAACGATAAGTAAGGATTGCAAGCTGAATCTAATGATCGGAATTCAATCCGAGTTGAATTCCCCTTTGTTGGCTTATACATAGGTACCCGAATCAGAGCTGAGCGATTGTTGTGGCCCCAGCAAATAAATGACGGTGCTTCCCCGCCGCCGCTTAGGCGCTTGTAAGAGTTAACCCACTGGTTTGTAACGGCTGTAATTTCTGGCGCATGCTTTAGTAAGCCTGCGATGAATTGGCGTCCAGTTTTTGACAGCTGGTAATCCGCGCCGGCTTCATAGAAAGCATTTCGGTCACCTTCAAATAACGAAAGGTGCGTGTGCATACCTGAACCTGGGTATTGCGAGAACGGCTTTGGCATGAATGATGCGTAAACACCTTGGGCTAAAGCAACTTCCTTCATGACAACTCGGAAAGTCATGATGTTGTCTGCAGTTGTTAAAGCATCTGCATAACGTAAATCGATTTCTTGTTGGCCCGGAGCACCTTCATGATGACTGAACTCAACTGAGATGCCCATTGACTCAAGCATCGTGATTGCCTGACGTCTGAAGTCATAACCAACACCGCTTGGTGAATGATCGAAATAACCAACTTCATCAACTGGAACTGGCTGTTGACCTTTTTCTGGTTGATTCTTGAATAAGAAGAATTCGATTTCTGGATGGGTATAGAAAGTAAAACCTTTGTCGGCAGCCTTGCTTAACGCGCGAGTCAGTACGTGTCTTGGATCTGCCCAGGATGGTGAACCATCTGGCAACTGAATATCGCAGAACATGCGTGCAACGCTGTTCTCTTCACCGCGCCACGGCAGGATGGAGAAAGTTTCAGGGTCTGGCTTGGCCAGCATGTCGGATTCATAAACTCGGGCAAAACCTTCGATGGCAGATCCATCAAAGCCAATACCTTCAGAAAAGGCGCCTTCTAGTTCGGCTGGTGCAATCGCGACTGACTTAAGGGTGCCCAATACATCTGTGAACCACAGCCGCACAAAGCGAATGTCGCGTTCTTCGATGGTACGTAATACAAATTCTGTTTGCTTATCCACTAGACCATGATGAAGCCCTTGCGTTACGGCTGTGTTACATGGCAACTCGAACTGCATTTATGCTGTATCTGTGACACAAATTCGCTTGGCTTTAGCGCAACTTAACCCTGTCGTCGGTGACTTGATTGGCAATAGTGCCAAGTGTCTCGAGGCTGTTAAGAATGCTGCCGCACAAGGTGCCGACGTTGTAGTGCTTCCGGAAATGATCATCACTGGTTATCCAGTTGAAGACTTGGCCCTTAGGCCCTCATTTCAAAATGCATCTGAGCTTGCCACTAAAGATTTTGCTCTGGCACTCAAAGCAGCGGGACTCGGCGAAGTCTTGGTATTTGTTGGCTACCTGCGACGGACCAATGACACCGAAGCTAAAACCTTAGGTGTTCCGCGTGGCGGTCCGATGAACTGCGCGGCAGTTATCTACGACGGCAAGATCCAAACTAGTTACGCCAAGCACCACCTACCTAACTATGGCGTCTTTGACGAGTATCGATACTTCGTGCCTGGAAATGATTCGGTTTTGATTCGCGCATTTGGTGTCGATATCGCTGTAGCAATTTGTGAAGACTTGTGGCAAGACGGTGGTCCGGTTTCGCAAGTTAAAGCTAATGGTGCTGGACTACTAGTTGTTCTGAATGGTTCGCCGTATGAACGAGACAAAGATGATGTTCGCCTAAACCTAGTAAAGCGTCGAGCTCTCGAAGCCGATGCCCCACTGGCTTACGTAAACATGGTGGGTGGGCAAGACGAATTAGTTTTTGAAGGCGACTCAATCATCGTTTCCAAAACCGGCGATGTCATTGAACGGGCTTTGCAGTTTGAGGTTGACATGCTGATTGCCGATCTTGAAATTGCCCCAGCTGGAAACAGCACAACTCTGGCAAAGGGCGAAGCCGTAACAGTTATCCAAAATGCAGTGGCTTCCATCAACAAAGCAGCACTTGCCGTTAGTTCAAGAAAGCGCCTTGATCCAATTGCAGAGGTTTACTCAGCGCTGGTGGTCTCGTTGCGTGACTATGTTCAGAAAAATGGCTTCAAGTCGATCGCACTTGGTCTTTCCGGCGGCATTGATTCTGCGCTGGTTGCTGCGATTGCAGCCGATGCTATTGGCGCCAGCAATGTTTATGGCGTTTCCATGCCGTCGAAGTATTCTTCAGAGCATTCAAAAACAGATGCGAAAGATACGGCTGATCGAATTGGCTTGAATTTTCGCACCGTTGAAATTGAACCAATGGTTTCGGCTTACTTGGAGAACTTAGACCTAACTGGGCTAGCTGAAGAGAACCTGCAAGCTCGAGTCCGCGGCATGATCTTGATGGGACTTTCAAACCAAGAAGGGCACCTAGTTCTTGCCACTGGAAACAAGAGTGAACTCTCCGTTGGTTACTCAACGATTTATGGTGACGCGGTGGGTGGCTTTGCTCCCCTAATGGACGTGCCGAAAGTAGATGTTTGGGAATTAGCCAAGTGGCGTAATCAATCTGCACTTAGCAATGATGAAGTCGCACCGATTCCTGAATCGAGTATCTCGAAGCCGCCAAGTGCTGAATTGCGACCAGGCCAGCAAGATTCGGATTCGCTGCCAGATTACGAAGAACTCGATGCCATCCTTGAAATGTATGTTGAGCAAGATCTAAGCGCTGAACAAATCACGGCTGCTGGCTTTAATCCCGAAACTGTTAAGCGAATTTTGCTGCTAACTGACCGCGCTGAATACAAGCGCCGCCAATACCCACCAGGCCCAAAGGTTTCCGGCAAAGCTTTCGGCAAAGACCGACGTATGCCAATAACTAACAAATGGTCTGAGTGACCTTTTGTTAGTTCAATAAGCACCGCCTAGTAAATGGGTTGAATAACCCGTTTTCCAGTAACTCGCGCTCCACCTCTTATTACTGACACAATGGAGTTACAGATCCGGGGACTGCCACCGCGCAGCCTCGAGAGCGGAGAACTAAGAAATGACTTCTGAGCCTTTGTATGGCGGAAAACAATCACGGCGAATTACAACCAGCGATTTAATCGCTGCAAAAGAACGCGGTGAAAAGTGGCCAATGATTACGTCGTATGACGCACTAAGTGCCAGTGTCTTCGACGAAGCCGGCATTCCGGTTTTGTTGGTTGGAGATTCTGCAGCCATGGTTGTTTATGGATATGACTCAACAATTCCAGTCACGGTTGATGACTTGATCCCCTTAGTCGCTGCAGTAGAGCGTGGGAGTTCGCGAGCCATGGTCTTGGCAGATCTGCCATTTGGTTCGTATCAAAGTTCACCAGCCCAAGCCTTAGAAACTAGCGTTCGCTTTATGCAAGAAGGCAAAGCCCATGCCGTAAAGATCGAGGGTGGCCGGCACATGGTTGAACATGTTTCGCTACTTACTCAATCCGGGGTTCCAGTTATGGGCCACATCGGACTAACTCCACAGTCCGTCCATCAAATGGGTGGCTACAAAGTTCAAGGCAGAGGCGATGCTGGCGATGAACTAATCGCTGATGCGCACGCGCTAGTTGCAGCTGGAGTTTTCGCAATTGTTTTGGAAGTTGTTCCACACGAACTTGCCACACGTTTAACAAATGAAATTCCGGTTCCAATAATTGGAATTGGTGCTGGCCCTGGAACTGATGCGCAAGTCATTGTTTGGCAAGATCTTTTAGGTTTAACCGGCGGCAAGCAAGCCAAGTTTGTGAAGCACTATGCATCACTGCGAGAAATCATGCTCGAAGGTTCTAGAGCTTGGGCTGATGATGTTGCTAGTGGTAGCTACCCCGACCTTGATCATTCATACGAATAAATCTAAGAATTCATTTCATTTAACGGACGTCTTGTTTTGCCGATTTTTTTCGAAAATTTTCAAAAAATTGCTCAAATATCCAAACTTTTTTTAATTATTTTTTGACTTGATGCGAATGCGCAAAGAATGTTGAGAATTTCTTGCGAATCCATTGCCGAAGTAGGACAAAAACATATTTTCAAAAAAATCCGATAACCACGCGGTTTTTTTGATGTTTTTAGTTGTGAACGTGTGAAAATATCGCGTTGTAAATGTCCAAATCTAGAAAACTTTTTATCTTTTTTCGAAATATCTACGTTGCGACACGCGGGCAACTTTATTTGCAAAAAATGCACCAAAGTATGCATTTGTCTGCCAACCTTATAAACAAGAACCTTCGGGAAGTCCGAGGGTCTTACCTCGAGGAGGACCTGTGGCTGCCAAGAAAACCACAGCACGTAAGGCACCTGCTAAGCGCAAGGCTGCTAAGAAGAAGGCTGTAGCTAAGGCTCCAGCGAAGAAGGCCGCGAAGCGTAAGCCAGCTGCGAAGAAGAAGGCTGCCAAGAAGGCACCTGCAAAGAAGAAGGCTGCCAAGAAGGCTCCTGCAAAGAAGAAGGCTGCCAAGCGCAAGCCAGCCAAGAAGAAGGCTGCTGCTAAGGCTCCTGCAAAGAAGAAGGCTGCCAAGCGCAAGCCAGCTAAGAAAGCTGCTGCGAAGAAGGCTCCTGCTAAGCGCAAGGCTGCTAAGCGCAAGCCAGCTGCGAAGAAGAAGTAAATTTCCCCTGCTTCATCAAAAACCCCGTTCCCTTTTGGGAGCGGGGTTTTTGCTTTGTCTGAAAAAACTTAAAACGTAGCGAGTACTAATCCTCTTCGCTGTCTAACTCTTCTTGTCGCTTACCCATTCGCTCCATTGCAGTTTCGGCAAGCTCGCGGGATTCGTATGGTCCAAGCCTTGAGGCATTTGGACAAGCCGCCGCTTCTTCGACTTCTTTGTGTAATAAACAAAACCACCACTGCATAACTGCATTCTGGCACCTGATTGCTGCAAATCCAGTCATTTCTAATTCGAATTAGAATAAGAACATGAATGCTCCAGTTGGAAACCTAGTCCCTGGAACCATCTCCCCCGAACGATCTGTTCCGGCAGCAATTGTGCGGCCTGAGTACGTTGGTAAGAAAGCTCCCAAGAAACATTCTGGGTCAGATGTTCAGACGGCCGAGACGATTGAGAAGATGCGAATCGCTGGTCGGATTGCAGCGCAGGCCTTGGCTGAAGTTGGCAAGAATGTTGCACCAGGTGTGACTACCGATGAATTAGATCGCATCGGACACGAATTCTTGCTCGACCACAATGCCTACCCCTCAACATTGGGTTATCGGGATTTTCCTAAGTCACTGTGCGCAAGTCTTAACGAAGTTATCTGTCATGGAATCCCAGACTCAACCGTGATTCAAGATGGTGACATCTGCAACATCGACATCACTGCCTACATAAACGGTGTCCACGGTGACACTAATGCCACTTTCCTTGCTGGCAATGTAGACGAAGAGTCTCGATTGCTTGTGGAGCGAACTGAAGAATCCCTAAAGCGGGCAATCGCTGCCGTTAAACCAGGCCGTCCAATAAATGTGATTGGCCGGGTTATCGAGTCCTATGCCAAACGCTTCAACTACGGAGTAGTTCGAGACTTCACTGGACATGGAATTTCCACTACCTTCCATTCCGGATTGATCATCCCCCATTACGACACTGAACACTTTGATACTGAAATCAAAGAAGGTATGACATTTACTATCGAGCCAATGCTTACCCTGGGAACTCATACTTGGGATATGTGGGATGACGATTGGACGGTAGTCACAAAAGATCGTCTGAGATCCGCGCAGTTCGAGCACACCCTTGTTGTGACTGCTGATGGCGCCGAAATCCTTACTTCTGTGTAGTTAACATTTCAATTACTTCGATTAGACTCGTTCCATGACCCGTTGGCTATCCAAAGAGCAGCAAGCTCACTGGCGTTCCTGGATTACTGCTTCAACTGTGCTGCATGAGCAGTTGAGCCGAGAACTACAGGAAAAGCATGGCTTAACCATTACGGATTATCAGATCTTGGTTCGACTGTCTGAAAGCGAAAACAGATCGAATCGAATGAGCGACTTGGCATCACTAACTCTGCTTTCCAGAAGTCGGTTATCCCATCAGATAGATCGAATGGAAGCTGCTGGTTTGGTTTCGCGCGAAGTGTGCCCTGACGATCGCCGTGGCCAGTTGGCAGTATTAACTAACGCTGGCATGAAGGCTTTAGTAGCAGCCGCTCCAGACCACGTAGAAGGCGTCCGCAAGCATTTTGTCGACCTACTTACTGACGCTGAGTACAAGGCGCTTGGTAATGCTGCTAAGAAAATTGCCGACCACCTAGACAGTCTCTAGCAAGTGTCGAAATCTGAATTTTCTTTCGACGTTGTAAGTGCGCCTGAGCGCAGCAGTAGCGCTAGAGCTGGAACCATAAACACCCCGCACGGCCAAATTCAAACTCCTGCCTTCATTCCAGTTGGCACTAAGGCAACCGTTAAGTCAGTAATGCCAGAGTCAATGCAAGAACTTGGATCCCAAGCTTTGCTAGCCAATGCATATCACCTCTACTTACAGCCCGGCGCAGATATCGTCGATGACGCAGGTGGCTTAGGTAAGTTCATGAACTGGCCAGGACCAACCTTTACCGACAGCGGTGGCTTTCAAGTTATGAGTCTGGGTGCTGGATTCAAGAAAGTCCTGGCTATGGAGACTGACACAGTTCAGTCCGACGATGTCATTGCTGAGAATAAGACTCGCCTGGCTCACGTTGATGATGACGGAGTCACGTTTAAGTCCCACTTAGACGGAACTATGCATAGATTTACCCCAGAGTTTTCGATGCAGGTTCAGCATCAACTTGGGGCTGACATTATTTTTGCTTTTGATGAACTAACTACCTTGATGAATACTCGCGATTACCAAGTCATGTCACTTGAGCGAACTCGGCTGTGGGCAATCCGCTGCATTGAAGAACATAAGAAATTAACTGCTGATCGATCCAATAAGCCATATCAAGCACTATTTGGCGTCATTCAAGGCGCGCAGTACGAAGACTTGCGCCGTAAGGCAGCATCTGACCTTGGTGCCATGGATTTCGATGGCTACGGAATCGGCGGAGCGTTAGACAAGCACGAACTTGGCACGATTGTCAGTTGGGTCACCGAGGAACTTCCGCTCGCGCGACCACGCCACCTGCTGGGTATTGGAGAGCCTGAGGACCTCTTTGTGGGCGTTGAGGCTGGCATTGACACCTTTGACTGTGTTTCGGCATCACGCGTAGCTAGAAACGCTGCTGTGTACAACAACTACGGTCGATTCAACATCACGAACGCGAAATACCGCAGATCCTTTGAGCCTTTAGCTGAAGGCTGTGAGTGTTACACCTGCACGCATTACACCCAGGCTTACTTGCACCATCTAGTTCATGCCAAGGAATTACTGGCCTCTACCCTGCTGACCATTCACAATGAGCACTTCATTGTTGGTTTGGTGGCGAAGATGCGCCAGACCCTGATTGATGGAACTTTTCAAGAATTCAAAACTGAATTCATGGGACAGTATCAACGACCAGGTCTTGCGAAAGGCTAATTCTTAGTTCGCTGCCACATAAGTAGGTTCGTTTGTCTTAACATGAGCGATTACGCGATACGTAACCGGCAACATGACTACCTCAACCAGCGTCTTGTAAAGGTAGCCAACAATTACGTAATTCAAGAAATCCCCGCCAGTAATGATTCCGTAAAACGCGATCGTGCAAAACACAACAGTGTCAGCAAGTTCGCCAACCAAAGTTGAGCCAATGAGTCTTATCCAAAGTGAACCTTCATTTGTTCGCGCTTTGATTTTCACCAATACGTAAGAGTTCAAAAGCTGCCCCACCAAGAAACCGCAGACGCTTGCGAAAACAATGCGCGGCACAAAACCTAAAATCGCTTCGTATGCATCTTGGTTAGCCCAGCCGCCACCTGGTGGAGATAGTTGAACTAACCAAAAAGTAACTGCCGCAAGTATTGCCATCGCAAATCCAACAAAGATTGCCTTACGCGCTGCCTTGAAGCCGTAAACCTCACTAAGAATGTCCCCAGTTATGTACACCAGCGGAAACAAAAACGCTCCGCCATCAAGAATTAGTGGGCCAACTGAAATGAGCTTTACTGCTCCAATGTTCGAGATAACCAGCAATGAAACAAATACCGCCATTACTACTGGGTAATAACCTGAAGTAGTTGAAGCGTAAACAGGGACATTGGTTTTTTGGATGTTGGTCACTGGTTAATTTAACCACCTGAATAGGCTGTTACCTGTGACCGAACCTTCTGTTGAGTTAGCGCATCCACTACAAAAGAAAACTCTTCAGACTTTGGCAAGTGCGCAAACACTTTCTGGCCTTGGTTACTCCAGCACCGTTGCAGCTGGCTCGCTATTAGTGGCGAGCATTACGCAGTCCGAGGCTTTAGCAGGCTTAGCGCAAACATTCGGTGTTCTTGGCGCTGCCGCAATGGCATTGCCCCTTGCGAATTTAACTAGGCGTGGTGGGCGTCGCCTTGCACTTGGCTCTGGATACTTAGTCGGCGCAATTGGCGCGGTGTTTGCCATCGCGGGAGGAACGTCACGAATTCTTCCAATTATGTTGCTAGGAACTTTCTTAGTGGGTGCTGCCTCCGCATCGGGGTATCAGGCCCGCTATGCCGCAGTTGATCTTGCAAGTTCCTCGACGAGAGCAAAGAGTTTGTCCCTGGTGGTCTGGGCTTCAACTATTGGTTCCGTAGTTGGACCTAACCTGATGGGTCCATTCGGTAACGTTGCGACCTTCTTTGGCTTACCAAAACTAACTGGGCCATACATTCTTTCGGCAGCAATGCTGGGCCTTGGCTCACTAATCATTTGGACCCGATTAAAGCCAGATCCATACTTAACTAGCGTTGCCGGACACAGCGAGGAATCCTCAAGCAAGACAAAGGTGCCTACTAAGGAAGTTTTCAAGCACATAACTTCTCGCCCAAATGCTTTGCTTGGACTATTAGCTATTTCAATGGGTCATTTGATCATGGTTGCCGTGATGGTTATGACTCCAGTTCACATGGCTCACGTAGATGTTTCGCTCAACATTATTGGTTTTGTAATTAGCGTTCACATTGCCGGAATGTATGCGCTCTCCTGATTGCATCTGCAGTTATCTCGGGTCTATCGCCAGCTAACAATGAGATTCAATTAGGAATCGGGTTGTTCTTGTTAGGCCTAGGTTGGTCCTGCACATTGATCGCAGGTTCAACTTTGTTGTCCGAATCAGTTTCGGATCACTATCGCGCGCCAGCCCAAGGAACTTCTGACCTAGTTATGAATTTAAGTGCTGCTGTCGGTGGCGCACTTGCTGGTGTAATCATCGCGGTGTTGAGTTATGGCTGGCTATGTGCGTTGTCTGCAATTCCAATTACATATGTTGCACTTATCGCATTTAAAAGTCGAGTCTGACTTTACTTTCAACTAGTTAGTGATAAATTTAGATTTCAGGAAACGAAGCCTCGTGGATTGATCCCCCCAGATCTCCAGGAGGCAAGTTGTCAGCCGACACCGCTTTTGATGTTTCGAGTGCCGCAGTTAAAACCCCCACCATCTCATTTGAGTTCTTCCCACCCAAGGATCCTGAGGGCGAACAAAAACTCTGGCAAACCATAGAGGAGTTGCAGGAATTCAAGCCGGATTTTGTCTCCATGACCTATGGTGCAGGTGGTGGCACTCGCGATCGCACCGTTCGAATTGCTGCTGAATTCATCGCCAAAACTGGCGTGCCAGTAATTGGGCATTTAACTTGTGTTGGATCAACCCGCGATGAATTACTAGATGTCCTTGAGCAATACAAGTCAGAGGGCTTTCACGGGGTCTTAGCGCTTCGTGGTGACCCTGTTGGTGGACCAACAGCACCTTGGGTTACCACGCCTGGTGGCTTTGATTACGCTGACCAGCTTGTCGAGTTGGCTGCCGAAATCGGAGGGTTTTCCATCGGTGTAGCGGCCTTTCCTGACGTGCACCCGGCATCTGAGGGAAACTTTGCCAAAGACATCAACGTCTTGCTGCGCAAGGAAGAACTTGGCGCAACATTTGCCATCACTCAGTTTGTATTTGATAGTGGCCGCTACGAAGCCTTGCGTAATGCACTCGATGCTAGAGGTTCCAAGCTCTCTATCTATCCAGGCATCATGCCGGTAACCAGCTATCCGCAAATTGTGAAAATGTTGGAGCTCAGTGGTGGCTACATGCCAAAAGCAACTAGATTGCGCTTCGCGCGGTATCAAAATGATCCACAATCATTGAAGCAACTTGGCATTGATGTTGCAGTTCAGATTTGTGAAGACGTTTTTGCTCTAGGTGCCGAAGGTTTGCACTTTTATGCGCTTAACACTGCTGGCCCAACTGCCGCGATCATTAAACAGTTGTCGATGCTTTCACGTTAGTTAGATCGTCTAAACCGAATTTTGGTCCCAGGTGTTGCTTGCGCCAAAAGGTTTAGTGAATTGCGTGAGACTACGGCAATAACTGGATAGCCCCCAGTAGTTGGGTGATCGGGACCAAAAATCAATGGCATGCCATCTACTGGAATCTGAATTGCTCCAGTGATAACGCCTTCGCTTGCCAACCGCTCTTTTGAATCCCAAATCAATTCTGGGCCGCTTAATCGCATACCTACTCGATTGCTCGATTCAGTAACTTGATATTCCGATTCGAATAAAGTTTGGCCATTTCTAAATCCACTCCAGCGCGGTGCTGGCCTGGCTTCGATTTCAATTTCAGTCTTGCCACTGACAGGTAAGTTTGGAAAGTACTCTCCGGAAATTGATCCTGCAACTTGATTGCCAATCGAAAACTGGTCTCCAGCCTTAATCGGTGGCGTACCAATTTGGCTGAGCTCATCGTAAGAGTGTGAACCCATGACTAAATCTCCCGAAATGCTGCCACGGATTGCAATGTATGTTCGCAATCCCGCGCTTCCCGGCTTAATGGCAACTGTCGAATTGGCAGCAACATAAATAGCTCGTGACATTTCATGTTCTCTGCCATTGACCTGAACTGATGCTGGTGCACCTGTGACGCCAATTACTAAATCTGTGTCGGTAGAAAACTTGAAGGTTCCTCGTAGCGACTCAATCGAACAAGCTCCTGGATCGTTGCCGACAAGTCGATTACCCAAATGGTGCGCGCTTTGATCAAATGCTCCACTTGTTGGTACTGCGATGTTGGCAAAACCGATGCGACCTTGGTCTTGTAACGTTATGAATCCTGAGGCTTCGGAAAATTTTATTGAACTCATTTGGACACCGGAACAAATCTCACGCGATCCCCTGGCAAAAGCAGTGAGGGTTGCTGTGCGCTGGCATCAAACATCTGAACATCAGTCGTTCCGATTAAGTTCCAGCCGCCTGGCGAATTCAGTGGATAAATTGCGGTGTAAGTATCGGCCATTGCAAGCGCCCCTGCTGGGACTTGAACTCGCGGTGTTGACCTTCTAGGCAACTGCAAAACCTTCGGTAGCCCGATGCAATACATAAAGCCAGGCGCAAATCCAGCAAAGGCTGCTGTGAAAGTTGTACTGCTGTGTAGTTCGATAACTTCGGATTTACTTAGGCCAGTCAACTTGGCTACTTCATCTAAATCTTGACCGTCGTACCTAACTGGAATCTCAACTAATCGCCCAACGTTAGCCTCTGTGGCAGGCGTAACGGATAAAACCAGTTGTTCAATTTGGGCAATCGATAGCCCGCCATCCCAGCACACCAGAACAGTGCATTCAGCGGGAACCACCTCAGTGAATAGTTCGCTTTGTAGGCACGCTGAACTGATTGCGGAAACTTCCAGGGGATCGCATTCAATTAAGGCGGCTTGCCAACCGTATGCGCTAACAATCACAGGAACTAGTTGTCCATCCAGGATTTGATTTCATACCCTGCAGATTTGCACCGCTGGTAGATCGAGGCTGCACTCGCCACCGCACCTGGAGTGTCCCCATGTAGGCATATCGACTTTGCATCAACAGATATTTGCGTGCCATCACTAGCTGCAATACTTCCGTGCTCAAGCCAACTTAAAACTCTTTCAGATATCTGATCAGCGTCATGCAATACCGAATCTGGAATTGATCGAGGTACCAATGTGCCTTCGGGCAAATACGCTCGGTCGGCAAAGAATTCGTGAATCACAGTAAGGCCGGAATTGGCGGCAGTTGACTTAATGATTTCAGTATCGGGAACCAGCACGTGCAATTCAGGATTGATCTCAGCTATCGCATCAATGACCGCTGCGGCTTGCTCAGGGTCGTTTCCGATCCGATGGTAGAGCGCACCGTGAGGCTTTACGTATTTCATAGTCGCGCTCTGAGTACCAACAATGTCTAACAGGTCATGAATTTGATCAAATGTGAGTTTGCGAAGTGAGCCATAGTCCATCTCGACATCAAAGCGACCGAAGTTTTCTCGGTCTTCATAGCCAACATGGGCACCGATGACAACGTCGTGCTTAATTGCCGCCTGGACAGCCTTAGTCATTGCCTCGGGTCCGCCAGCGTGCCTGCCACAGCAAACATTGGCACTCGAGAGAAATGGATAAAGTGCTTCGTCATCCCCGGCTTCCTCAGCTAGGTCTGCATTTAAATCAATAGCGACTAGGACCACTGATCAGCCTTTAGCCCATGCCGCCCTGCGTATTCAGCGTGAATAGGTTCACTCCAACCCTTCAATAACTCTGTGGAAGGCTTAAACACTTCAATGCCAAGTGGGCGACATACGTCTACTGGATCCTGAGCATCTGGTCCCCAGAGTGGAACAGATAAGTCTCCACCTGGACATGTTGAAAGCGCTGCAAGTAAATCAAATTCTGCAAAGAATTCGAAATAGTCGCCCTTTTTTGCTGGGCACGTTTTCATGAAGTATTGATCTTTGTCATTTAATCCAGTGCATTGGAAAACATTCAATACGTCATGGACATCAAACTCTGTTAGTCCATATGGAAGAACGGCTCTAACTAAGTTTGAGTGGCAGTGATAATCAAAGTCTTCTCCGGTAAGCATTCGGTTTACATATGGATCGCAGCGAGTACCAAGTAGATCGTGAACTCGACCACCTTCAGCATCAACACCATAATCCTCAAGTGAATCTGCAGTAATCGTTGCCATTGGGCGAAGGAAAGGCAGAGTCGACCAAAGGCGATTAAAGGTTGTTAGGTGTGCTGCATGCAATTGCTTAGTGCGCGAAGCCCAGAAGCGCTCACGTGGATCGTTAACATTCCAAAGGTTTAGGTCGGCTACCTGCGGGCCTTCAATCGTGGTGATTCGGCAAACGTGGCCAGCAGGAATCTTCCAGCCAACACCACTTCTAATGGGCAGCACTAGGGATTCGACAAGCTCTCGACCATTGTCGTTGGCAATCGCGCGATAGAAGTCGCGATCTACATCTAGCGGTCCACCTTCAGTGGCTTGATAAGCAGCAGCAGTTAAGTCCATGCTGGAAAGATTAACACTCGAGGCTAGATCTGGTTTCGTGATCTGTTAAACACCTGCGAGAATAGAGCGACCTGAAAGGCACCTTCGTGGCTCCCCGTAACTTAATAAATCTCGAGAATGTCTCGCTGTCCTATGGCAAAGGCGCAGTTCTTGATCAGGTTTCCCTAGGGCTTGCTGAAGGCGCTCGAATCGGCATTGTTGGCCGAAATGGTGGCGGCAAATCCTCCCTAGTAAAAATTCTGGGCGGCCAAGAAACTCCAAACGATGGTCGAGTTTCGATGGCCAATGGCACTCACATGGGAACTTTGTCGCAAATTGATAAAGCCGATCCAAAAGCAACAGTTCGCGACATTGTTTTAGGTGATCAAGCCGATCATGAATGGGCCACAAATTCAAAAGCTCGCGAAGTCTTAACTGGCTTGTTTGGTGGCTTTGGCGAAGCGATTTTGGCTCGTGAGATGGGCCCACTTTCTGGTGGTGAACGTCGTCGCGTAGCGCTTGCAAAACTACTTATCAGTGATCTAGATGTATTGCTTCTGGATGAACCAACTAACCACTTAGATGTTGAAGCTGTCACCTGGTTGGCGGAGCACTTAAAGGCTCGTCGCGGTTTAGCCCTTGCTGTAGTTACTCACGATCGCTGGTTCCTTGATGAGGTAAGCGATCGCACTTGGGAAGTCATCGATGGCAAGGTCGAAGAATACGACGGTGGCTACTCCGCTTACGTTTTAGCTAAAGCCGAACGCATGCGGCAATCAAGCGTTGAAGATCAAAAGCGAAACATGCTGATTAAAAAGGAATTGGCTTGGTTACGTCGCGGAGCACCAGCGCGAACTAGTAAGCCTAAGTTTCGTATCGACGCTGCAAATGAATTAATCGAGAACGAACCTCCCCCGCGAAACAATGTTGAGCTTTTGGCATTTGCTAACGCGCGTCTAGGTAAAACCGTTTACGAATTACATAACGCAACAATTCGAGTTGGCGATCGCGATCTATTCAAAGGTTTGGATTGGAACGTTGGCCCGGGAGATCGTATTGGTATCGCAGGCGTAAACGGCGCCGGTAAAACTACTCTGCTTAAGGTCTTAACAGGCCAACTCGAAATTGTTGCTGGAAAGCTAGTTACTGGAACCACAGTTAAGCCAGCCTTCTTGTCACAGCACCTGGAAGAACTGAACCCAAAGTGGCGTGTTCTTGAAGCTATCGAACATATCTCGACTCATGTTGAGATTGGAAAAGGCAAGTCATTAAGTGCATCGCAACTTGGTGAGCGCCTTGGTTTTGGTTCAGATGCCCAATGGACGCCGGTTGGTGACCTTTCTGGTGGCGAACGTCGACGCCTTCAGCTCACTCGCCTACTTATGGGTGGTCCAAACGTATTGATTCTCGATGAGCCAACAAACGACTTTGATGTCGAGACCCTGGCAGCCCTAGAAGACCTTCTAGATAGCTTTGCGGGCACGTTGCTTGTCGTTTCTCACGATAGATACT
Organism: Actinomycetota bacterium; assembly: GCA_026392515.1. Classification (GTDB taxonomy): domain Bacteria; phylum Actinomycetota; class Actinomycetes; order S36-B12; family UBA5976; genus UBA5976. The sequence goes on from JAPLBY010000020.1 coordinate 24,796, forward strand.
TCCTAGAGCGCGTTTGCGACACTTTCGTTGGAGTTATGGGAGATGGCTCACTTCGCAACCTTCCAGGCGGGTTAGAAGAGTACTTAAAGCTTCGTAAAGCCCAGCCAGATGAACCAACTGCATTTACTCAAGATGTCTCTGCGCCAAAAGCCGAGTTAACTGCGACTCAAATGCGTGACTTGCAAAAAGATTTGCAGCGAATTGAACGCTCGATTGCAAAGCTTGATGTTTCGATCAAGGAAATTCTGGGTGAAATGGAAACTCATTCTTCGAATTTCGAAAAGGTAGCTGAATTGAATGACAATTTACAGCCTTTAATTGCTGAAAAGGAAGAACTAGAAAATCGCTGGGTACTGCTTAGCGAAGATCTTGATTAAGATTTAACTTTTTCTTGCCGCAGCACTAACCAAACGCCAAACACTGCAATTGCCATGCCAATTGCCCCGACCGAGCTGATGTGTTCGTCAAAGAAGATGAACCCAAAGGTTGCGGCTAACGGTGTACCTAAGTACAACAGGCTAGATACTGAGCCGGCTGAACCCTTGCGGAGTAAATAGAACAACAGAACTACGGACCCAATTGAAACACCAAGAACGATCCAAAGTAATACCGCGATGAACTGCATCGACCATTCGATGACTAACGATTCTGTGGTAATTGCGAGGATACCCAAAAGGATTCCGCTTACTGTGTATTGAAATGCCAACCCATAGAGAATCGGCAAGTCTGAACCGAAACGCTTTTGTTCAAGAGTTCCCCAAACGCTGCCAACTAGCGCAAACCCAGCTGCTAATACCCCGACGGTTGAGAACACCAGCGAAGTATCACCTTGAAGAATCTTTGGCGCTAGTAGCAAAGTCACGCCTGTGAGTCCCAGGGCCAACCCAGCTACTTGCGAGGCACGTAATCTTTCGCCCAGTAGCGGTATTGCAAGCAGTGAAACTAATACTGGCTGCAGGCTAACAATTACTGCAGTGATGCCAGCAGATACGCCTTCATGGATTGCAACGAAAATTCCGCCTGTGTATGCAAAGTGCAGAAAAAGCGAAATGTAACCAGCTCGTAAATACTGCGACTTTGTCATTTTCATAGGTGCTCGCATGACTGCTGCAATTGAAATCAAAATCGCGGCAGTGAGTGCGAATCTAACGGTAAGCAATGTGAACGGCTCAGCGTGCGGTAGTAAGAATTTCGCCCCAACGAATCCGGAGCTCCAAAGTAGGACAAAGATTGCTGGAGCAAACTTTGATACAAAGGTGTCCAACATTATTGAACTTTTGTGCTCTGTCTCATTACCAAGACGACACCAAGCCCGGCAAATGCCATTCCGATAATTCCGACAACTCCAATTACCTCATCGAACAAGAAGTAGGCCTGAATCGCAGCCACCGGTGGAACTAAGTAGTAAAGGCTAGATACTTTGCTTGCACTTCCGGTGCGTAACATTCCGTAAAGCAAAACAATAGAAGCGATCGAAAGCATAAATACGATCCAGGCCAGTCCAAAGAAGAACTCTGGCACCCATCGAATGATCTGATCTTCAGTCGAAACTGACAGGACTGCAAACGCAATTGCGCTGATCGCGTACTGAGCTCCAGTTCCACTAAGGAACGGGATTTCGCCACCAAGTTTCTTTTGCACTAAGTAGCCACCGCTGGTACCAAGCAATGCGATTACGCAGATAACTATTCCAACAATTGATGTTGATGCGGTGTAGTCACCTTGGAATACCTTGGGCAGAAGCAGTAGTGCAATACCAGCTACCCCCAGGAACAGACCAACGACCTGAACCCAACGCAGGCGCTCCCCCAGTAATGGCACTGCAAGTAGCGATACCAATACTGGCTGAATACTTACGATCACAGCACTGATACCAGCAGAAACTCCAAGGCTTACTGCGTAAAAAACTCCGCCGATGTAGATGACGTGTAACAAGATTCCAACTGCAAACGAAGCTTTGAATTGATCTTTGTTTAGTTTTAGCGGCTGTTTAAACGCGTAAGCGATCGCGAACAGAATCAAGGCCGCTAAGAAGTACCTGATGGTTAGGAAAGTGAATGGTTCAGCGTAAGGAACTATGTATTTTGCGCCGACAAAACCAGTACTCCAAAGGAAAACAAATAATGCCGGGGCATAACGTTCAAGTTTTTGTGGCACTTAGTCTGTACCTGCATCAAATGCTGCTCGATTAAGTCCTGCGTCAGAATCATCATTTGAATTAGCTGAAGTGATCGCATTTGATTGCCCAGACTTCATGTCGCCAACTAGGCCAAATGTGCTTGCATCAATCTGGCCTTGCGCTTGGTAGAGCTCAAGCGTTGCGCGAGTATCGGCGATATCAAGATTTCGCATAGTCAATTGACCAATACGATCTGTCGGACCAAATGCAGCGTTCTCAGTGCGTTCCATAGAAAGCTTTTCTGGGTGGTAGCTAAGGGCTGGACCGCAAGTATTGATAATCGAGTAATCATCACCGCGACGCAGGCGAATAGTTACTTCCCCGGTCACTGCTGATGCAACCCAACGCTGCAAAGATTCCCGAAGCATAAGCGCCTGTGGATCAAACCAGCGACCTTCGTAAAGCAATCGACCTAGTCGGCGGCCTTCCGCATGGTAGTTAGCAATTGTGTCTTCGTTGTGAATCGCACTTAGCAAGCGTTCATAAGCGATAAAGAAAAGTGCCATACCTGGTGCTTCATAGATTCCACGGCTCTTGGCTTCAATAATTCGATTTTCGATCTGGTCAGTCATACCTAGACCGTGGCGTCCGCCAATTGAGTTAGCTTCTTTCATCAACTCCACAACATCAGTGAACTCTTTGCCGTTAAGGGCAACTGGCATTCCTTGGTTGTAAGTAATCGTGACATCTTCGGATGCAATCTTTACTGACTCATCCCAGAAACGAACCCCCATGATTGGTTCAACAATTTCCAATGACGCATCAAGGTTTTCTAAAGTCTTAGCTTCATGGGTAGCGCCAAGGATGTTGGCATCTGTTGAATAGGCCTTCTCGGTGCTGTCGCGATATGGCAAGTTGTTTGCAACCAACCATTCAGACATTTCTTTCCGGCCACCAAGTTCACTAACAAAGTCCGCATCTAGCCAAGGCTTGTAAACCCGAAGGCTTGGATTTGCCAGAAGTCCATAGCGATAGAACCGCTCGATGTCGTTACCTTTGTAAGTTGATCCATCGCCCCAGATATCAACATTGTCTTTGAGCATTGCGCGTACTAATAATGTTCCGGTTACTGCGCGTCCCAACGGAGTGGTGTTGAAGTATTGCTTTCCGCCAGAGCGAATATGAAATGCGCCACATGCAATCGCGGCTAATCCTTCGTTAACTAAAGCTTCTTTGCAATCAACAAGGCGAGAGATTTCCGCGCCATATTCACCGGCGCGCGCTGGTACCGAGTCAATGTCGGGCTCGTCATACTGGCCCAAGTCAGCGGTGTAGGTGCAAGGAATTGCGCCTTTGCTGCGCATCCAAGCCACAGCCACAGAAGTATCTAGACCACCAGAGAAGGCAATTCCGACTTTTTCGCCAATTGGCAGTGAGGCAAGGACTTTAGACATGTGGAAAGTCTATTGGAGTAACGGGGCTTAATTTCCCTTAGTAGGTGTGGTTCTGCGCATACGCTGATAGAACTTTCCAGGCTGGCTCGTGCTTGGCTGCGGGTCGCCAATGTTCTCGAACCCAATTAGCTCATAAGCCTTAATCGCTGAATAGTTATCCACCCAAACGCCCAAGCCCTGGTCGCTCCACGGCTTAACATCAACTTGCGAATCCACATACTCAATCAAAGCCCGCATCACACCTTTGCCGCGTGCCTCAGGACGCACCCAACAGCCCCTGATCCAGCAGCTTGCGGCAAAATCTTCATCGACTACATCAACGAACATAATTCCGATATCGCCTGATTCATTGCTTGCTAAAACGAAATCGGATTTGCTCAGCCGGGCTCGCCAGAATCTCTCGGGCCGAATGGATTCAGATTCATACTTGGCGCCAAATGCTTCCGGATTTGCTTGCAGAGATGCGAGTCGAATTTCCCGAACTCGCTCCCAGTCATCTGGACCAAAAGGTGCGACTTGAATCTTTGAAGTCATGACCTAGCTGGTGACGAGGTTTGGAGCCTGTGCACCGGCAAGGATCGCCAAAGCATTTGTTGCTGCGATGTCAGCCATAGCGGCGCGAGTTTCAACGGTTGCCGATCCCAAGTGCGGAATTAATACAGCGTTATCAAGTTCAAGCAAACCCGGATTAACTGCTGGTTCGTTTTCAAATACATCTAGTCCGGCGCCAGCAATCCGCCCTGACTTAAGGGCATCGACTAGTGCTTGCTCGTGAACAATTGGGCCACGTGCGGTGTTGATCAGGAATGCAGTCTTCTTCATACGAGCAAACTGATTCTCGCTCATTAAGTGATGAGTTGCTGGTGAGTAAGGGCAGTGCAGGGAAAGTACGTCGCTGGATTCAATTAGTTCATCCATAGACATGTACTTAGCATCAAGTTCTTTAACCACATTGTCTTCAAGTGGTGATCGACGCGTGTAAGCAATGTTCATGCCAAAAGCTTTTGCTCGGCGCGCGGTTGCAATACCAATCTGACCCATTCCAACAATGCCAAGTTGGCGACCTTGTAGGCCCATGCCAAGCATGTAGAACATTCCCCATTGCCATGGCTCTTGAGCGCGAATAACTCGCTCCCCTTCACCTAGGCGACGAGTTGCCATCAAGATAAGTGACATTGCGATGTCAGCTGTGGCTTCAGTCAATACACCTGGAGTATTTGTTACAAGTACGCCACGTTTTTCGCACGCTGGCACATCAATGTTGTTGTAACCAACTGCAACATTTGAAACAGACTTTAATTGCGGTCCGGCGGCATCCAGAAGTTCCTCATCGACCTTTTCCGTTAAAAGCGAAACAATCGCATCTGCGCCAGCAACCATGGCGAGAAGTTCAGTGCGACTAATTGCATCTTCACTTTCCCAAGCAGTCACATCGTGCTCAGCTTTTAGCCGTTCCAGTCCACCAGCAGGAATCTTGCCAGTTACAACAACACGAGCCATCTATTCAGCGATCCATTCACCCATGAACTTAAGACCATCAGAGATGTCACTGTTATCAATGCCAGAGAATGCAAGGCGGATGTACTGTTCTTTTTCGCCTTCTTGTGGGCGACCAAAATGGCGACGAGTACAAAACGATACGCCTGTTGCATGAAGTGCCTGCTGCGCGAAGTCACCTAAGTCAGTGATTCCCTTGTTAGCCATTGCTTCAGTTACGTCTGGGAACAAGTAGAAACCAGCTTCAGGTGTGTGAACTTTTACGCCTGGCATCTGACGAAGTAATTCAAGTGCAGTATCGCGACGCTGCTTCAAAGTGTTAAGCATGATCGGAACGCCTGACTGATCGCCAGTAACTGCTTCAACGCCGCCGTACTGAACGAAGTGTGTGGTGCAGGATTCATCGTTGGTGTTTAGCTTTGCAATCACATCGGCAATTTCTTTAGGTGCGATTGCAGCACCAAGGCGCCATCCGGTCATCGCGAACTTCTTTGAGAAGGTGTAAAGAATTACGGTTCGCTCTGCCATGCCTGGAAGGGATGCAATCGACTTTGATTTTCCTTCGTAGCGCATTTCAAAATATGCTTCATCTGAAAGCACGTAAAGATTATTTGCAATCGCAATTTCCGCAATCGCTTCACGTTCTGCGTCAGTTGATTCAGCGCCATTTGGATTTTGTAGATCGTTGTAAACGATTGCTTTAGTGCGAGGTGTGATCAGAGATTTGATTTGATCAATGTCAATGCTGAAACCATTTCCATTTGCAATGTAGCGGTAAGGCTTTGCGATTCCACCGAAGTATTCGATTTGGCTTTCGTAAATTGGGTAACCCGGATTTGGGTAAAGAACTTCATCGCCTGGATTCATGATGGTCTGAATGAATTTTGTTATAACTGGCTTTCCACCAGGCTGAACTACAACGTTCGAGGCATCAAAACTTAGGCCACGGTCGCCACCGACGTTTGCAGCTAGAGCTTCGCGCAACTGCGGGATACCAGCACCTGGGCAGTAACCAGTTTTGCCATCTGCAATCGCACGATTCATTGCATCAACAATGTTCTGTGATGTTGGCAGGTTAATGTCACCTAAGTGGAACGGGAAGATTCGATTACCTTTTTGGCCCCATTCAGCTGCAGCTAGGGAAACGGCGAATGCGGTTTCAGTACCTAAGTTTTCTAGACGTGTTGCTAAAGCCATGGATTACCCCAAAAAGTCGCGGTTTGTCCTTGTACTTTATCGCCCGAGAAAGGCGCTAGCCATTTGGGATTTCCACGCGCCTTTGCCAGACCCCCACATCGTGGAACCTGGCTCTAGAAGCCTTAAACTGCGCGACGTTTCACTGAGCGAAGGCGACCTCGCCCAGTGTGGGTGAATAAGTCCTTGGGTCCAATCGGAGTTGGAACTAGTTCAATATCCACGCCAATTCCCCTCTGCACGCTCTGCTTGTAGATGTATTCAAGAGTTGAGAAATCTTCGATCGCAAAGCCAACTGAGTCAAAGATCGTGACTTGTTCGTCGTTGTCGCGGCCCACTTCTTTGCCAGCAAGAACTTTCCATAAGTGATTGACCGGGAAGTCAGCTGGCATTTGCTGGATGTCACCTTCGATGCGAGTCTGCGGCTCAAATTCGACGAAAACCTTGCCCTGAGTAAGCACTCCGGCAGCTAGTTCAGTTTTTCCTGGGCAGTCTCCCCCAACTCCGTTGAAGTGCATACCTGGTTCAACCATTTCTGGAGTAATGATGGTCGCCATTGCTTTATCGGCAGTGATCGTTGTGACGATGTCTGCGCCCTTAACGGCTTCAGCAACCGAGTTGCAGTGCACGACTTTGATGCCTTCAAATTCGGCTAGGTTTCTAGTCAACTTTTCAGTTGCTTCTGAATCAATATCAAATGCCCGAATTTCGGCGATTCCAATTACCTTATGGAAGCCGATTGCTTGGAACTCTGCCTGCGCACCGTTTCCAATGACTGCCATAACTCGGGAGTCCTTGCGGGCCAATGCACGAGCTGCCATTACCGATGTCGCAGCAGTGCGCATTGCTGTTGCCAGGGTTAGTTCACTAAGCAACATTGGGTAGCCAGTATTCATGTCAGATAGAACGCCAAAACCCATGACGCTGAATAGGTCGTGCTTGATGTTTTCTGGATGACCGTTTACATACTTAAAGCCATATCGCTCGGCATTTGCTGTCGGCATCAATTCGATAACGCCTTCATCATTGTGCGCGCCAAATCGAGCAGCCTTATCGAACTCTTCCCAACGCACGAAGTTAGCTTCAATGACGTCTGTTAACTCAGCAATGAATACATCTACTTCAATAGCCTGAATTAACTTGGCCATAGCTGGCACATCAACAAAACGAGTCATTGGGAATCCTGTTCGGGTGGGGAAACTACTTGTAAGACTTAGAAACTACTGGTTTTCACTGTCACATAGTGCCAACAAATTGCACTATTTAGTACATTTACTTAGCAATTTGCTAGCATTGAATTGTCGAATTGATAGGAAAATCATGGATGATCTAGATCGCGCCATTCTGGCCAAGCTTCGCAAGGATGCTCGAACTTCTGTAAGCGCAATTGCCAATGAGCTAAAGGTCGCTCGAGCTACCGTTCAGCATCGGATCACTCGCCTGGAAAACTCTGGAACCATTACTGGCTACACAGTTAAGGTGAGTCCGGAATCATCCCCAAATCTGATCCGTGCTGTGATGTCGATCGCTACCGAAGGCAATACGGCGAAGGCTGTAGTTAGACGACTAAGCGGCTCCCCTCATGTGGCAGCTATCCACTCAACCAATGGCAAATGGGACCTGATCGCCGAGATTCAAGCAGAGTCATTGGCTGAGTTTGATGCCGCAATTAATGAGATCCGGGAGATGAAAGAGATTACGGGCTCGGAAACCAACCTATTGCTTTCGACATACAGCCTTTAGTATTTGACAATGATTCTCATTAATGTAAGATGAGAATCATGTTCATTAAAAAACCAACTGGCACAATTGCCGCCCTTGCCTCCTTGTCTCTTGTTTTGAGTGCTTGCTCAACAGCAACTGAAGAAGCCAGCCCTTCGCAATCAGCTTCCGCTACCGCCACCGCCACCGGTGAAGTGGTAATTGTGCATGCTGCCTTCTATCCCCTTGAATTTCTAGCCAAGACAATTGGCGGCGATCAGATTCAGGTTGTTTCACTAACGGTGCCTGGCGCTGAACCGCATGACATGGAGTTAACTCCAGTCCAGGTTGCCGAACTCGAGAAGACTTCACTGGTACTTTTTATTGATGGTTTCATGCCAGCAGTTGATGAGGCAATCGAAGCGTCAGTTCCAGATCGTGCGCTTGACCTAGGTGCCACTGTTACGTTGCTTGAGTCAGATGATCACGATCATGCGCATGAAACTCCAGCACCTGAAGCAAGCGCTGCAGCTGAAGAAGAGCATGACCACGGTGCCTATGACCCGCACATCTGGTTAGATCCAGCCAACATGGTTTTGATGGCCAACGCAGTTAGTGAGCGATTGATTGCAATCGATCCGGATCGTTCAGATTTCTACACAGCAAACACTGCAGCCCTTGTTGCTGACCTTGAAGCGCTAGACCAAGAGTTCACAACTGGGCTTGCAAATTGTGAGCAAAAGGAAATTGTCACAAGTCATGATGCGTTTGGATACTTGGCAAATGCTTATGGATTCAAACAGCATGGAATTGCTGGACTATCTCCTGAATCCGAACCAAGTCCAGCTCGCCTTGCTGAAATTTCTGAAATGGTAAGAGCCGAAGGAATTACCACGATCTATTACGAAACCTTAGTTTCACCAGCGATTGCCGAAACAGTTGCAAATGAAACCGGTGCCACCACAGCAGTTCTTGATCCAATTGAAGGCCTTGTTGAAGGTTCCACCGATACATTTATTACGGTGATGCAAGCCAACCTTCAGGCTTTGATTAAGGGGCAAACCTGCTCGTGAATTTAACTACCGCAAATGACGCGCCGAGCCTTTCGGCGCGTCATTTGTGTGTCTCTTTTGATGATGTTTCGATTCTGCGCGACATCGATTTAGATTTTTTCCCAGGAACCACAATTGCAATTCTTGGCGCAAACGGTAGCGGCAAAACTACCTTGATCAAGGCGATGCTGGGCTTACTTCCGATGCATGAGGGCTCTGTGGATGTGCATGGCACAAACATTCATGACTTCAATGAGTGGCATCGGATTGCTTATGTCCCCCAGAAACTTATTAATTCAGCAACCGTTCCGGTTTCAGTTTTTGAAACTGTTAGCTCTGCTCTGGTTTATCCGAAGAAGAAGATTGCTGCCAAGGATAAGAAAGCAGTCGTAATGGCAGCTCTTGAGCAAGTCGGCTTGGCAAATCGCGCTAAAGATCGACTTGATGAACTTTCTGATGGTCAACAGCGCCGAGTTCTACTCGCTAGAGCTCTTGCTACTAGCGCAGACATTTACATACTTGATGAACCAACTGCCGGGGTTGACTCTCGCAACCAAGATGAATTAGTTGCAGCAATTAGAGGACTCGTTGCCAAGGGCGCTTGCGTTGTAATGATTACCCACGAGCTTGGTCCATTCAAATACGACATTGATCGAGCCATCGTTTTGGCTGAAGGCGGTATTTCATACGACGGCCCAGTGGCAAGCCTGCCAAATACTTCTGAGAGCAGTCACCACAGTCATACCAAGAACTCCCCACCAAGATTGTTGGATTCATAATGCTGTCCTATGAATTCATGCAGCGAGCACTCATTGCTGCGGTCATTGTTGGAATGATCTCACCACTAATCGGCGTTTTTCTCGTCCAGCGTCGTCTGGCATTACTTGGTGATGGCATGGGTCACGTTGCTATCGCCGGCGTTGGCTTAGCTTTTCTAACTGGCACAGAGCCAGTTATTACTGCGCTTTTCGTATCTATACTTGGTGCTTTGATTTTGGAGTTAGTGCGACATAAGAGTCGCTCTGCCGGTGACTTGGCACTTGCCTTGATCTTCTATGGCGGTATTGCAGGTGGGGTGCTGCTGACTTCCTTAGCGGGCGGCAGAGCCAGCACTGCATTGAATCAATATCTCTTTGGTTCTTTGTCAACCGTTTCAACTCAGGATTTTGTGGCACTTGGAGTTTCAGCGCTAGCTCTTATTGTCATTCTGCTTCGCTATGGTAATCAGATTTTTGCCATGAGCTTGGATGGTGAAACTGCTCGCGTTCAAGGCATCCGCGTAACCGCAATGAGTGTCCTGCTCACTTCAATGGCAGCGGTAACAGTTGTTGTTGGAATGCGGACTGTTGGATTGTTACTTGTTAGCGCGATCATGATTGTGCCGGTGGCTGCCGCACAACAACTAACGCATAGTTTCAAAACAACAGGCCTTTTGGCTTCTGCGATCGGAATGCTTTCTGCTACTGGCGGCTTAACTTTGTCGTTTTATGTTGATGTACCGCCAGGGCCAACTATTGTTTTGCTGGCTCTTGCAATCTTTGTTGTATTAGCGCTGACTACAAACTCGTTACACCTGCGTCATCGCAATGAAATTCAAGAACAAGCGCCACATCAACATTAAGAGCAGGCGTTACAAATCCCCATGATTTCTAATGTGTGATCAACATCGGTAAAGCCATGCCTTTGGGCAACTGAATCTGCCCAGTCTTCAACTGCGTGCCCTTCTACCTCGACAGTATGCCCGCACGCTCGGCAAACCAAATGGTGATGATGCCCGTCAGTGCAACGACGATACATAGATTCGCCATCAGCTCGCAGAACAACATCAACCTCACCAGAGCTCTGCATGCCTTGCAAGGTTCGGTAAACCGTTGACAGTCCGATTGACTCGCCCGTTTCTTGCAACAGCCCATATATTTCTTGAGCCGAACGGAAATCCGAGATTGTCATCAGAATGCTCGCTACTGCAGCGCGCTGCTTCGTAGAACGAATACCTGGGACTGGAGATTGCTTCACGCCTCTATTGTGTCAGAAAGCAAGGCTTAAGCAGATAAACAATGTGATGCTAAGAAAACTTAGTGGATTTGTATTCGCGCCCTTGTTTATCGTAAGTCCATCAAGTTCCAACCTGAACTCCTGATTTAAACTCACCGCTTCGCATCAAAGTGCCGTCCTTGCGCCACCACTGCCAAGATCCGTGAAGTTCTCCTTTTCGAAACTTTCCTTTGGATTGCAAAACTGCATTGTCGTAGTAAGTAAGAGCCAGACCTGTCCCTTTACGAGACTTCTCCTCGATTTGATCAAGGCGAACACGAATTAACTTCTTAAGCAAACCTTTGGGCAGCGGCTTGTCTAGTGGAAAATGCAATGAGCCCTGAGTCATTTCGTAGTTTACTAACTCACTTGATAGCTGGGTCAAAACGCTGCCGCTAAATGGAAAGTAAGAGTTGTGCTTTTTGTAACCCTCAATGCCGCAAATAACTCCACCCTCAACTTCGAATGCTGGAAGGTTGTAGCTGATGCACTCAGTTGCACCAGGAATTAGTTCACGAATAGTTTGTGCCATCTTCAACATCACAGACCGCTGTGGTTCGGACAGAGTGTTTAGCTTGCTATCCACTAGACCAAGTTTTGTCATCGAACACTCCTAGATTCTTGGTGACCATGTTACAAGTTCGCTGTGCTTTGCCACTCGCCCATCACCCGATGACTTTCTGGTAATCCTTCGAATCGCCCATGGCACTAAAAAAGCAACTCCCCAAGCTACGGAACCAACTACTCGAACTGGCACCGGAGCCGGTTTGTATGGCGACATCGGATCCTGCCAGTCCGCATCGTGCGGCATTTGAATTGCTGAGAGTACAGCTGCGGCAACCCTGCGGTGTCCTTCAGTTGATAAATGCAGTCTGTCTTTGGCAAGCATCCTTGGATCCCCGAAAACTTCGCGCGAGTTTGCATCCATCACTGTCGCACCAAATTCTGCTGCAACACGTTTTACGTTCTCATTAAACGGTCCAAATCTTTGGTTCCAATAGTGCTGAGTTTTAGTTTTTGGATTACTCACTTCTCTAACCGTGAAAAGCAAGAGCGTTGGCTGTTTCTCGGAAATTTTGGCAACCGCTTGACGATAAGTTGAAGAAACTGACTCTGGTTCAAATCCGGGGCGCAAAACATTATTGGCACCAGCGTGAAATGTAACCAACGTATTCTGGCCTTCGATTAAATCAAGTGCCAAAGGAACCTGGTGTTCGGCAACCTGTTCCAAAAGTTTTCCTCGGATTGCGAAGTTTGCGTATTCAAAATCACTTGAATGCCCCGCCAATACATCAGCCACCCGATCGGCCCAACCGCGGTAACTTCCGTCTGGATACTTATCCGACAGGCCTTCAGTTAATGAATCACCTAACGCGATGAATCTCGTAATGCTTGCCACACACCCAGCCTATTGCTTGCCTAAATCCTCAGTTAGCATAGAAATTCAGTCGGCAATAACTAGCGAGGGCCTAATGGGAAACATTGTTCGAATCGATTCCAATGCAAATCTGCCAGCAGATCCAAGTGCGCCAGGCGAATACTGCGTAACGCCATTTCATGGTGATGACGAGAAGTTTATAGCTGGTGTTTGGTCAGCCGATCCAACCTCAGTTGACTTTGATTCATATCCAGTTGATGAAGTTTGCGTAGTGCTAACTGGAAAAATCACATTGACTGAAGTTGGCAAAGCCCCAGAGGTTTTCACATCCGGTGATGCATTCGGACTGAAAAAAGGAACGGCACTTAACTGGACCCAGGACCCTGACACTCGAAAGATCTTTGTAATCCTTGAAAGCTAAATAGCTTTAGCAAGTTCCCGGTTCATGTCCTTAATCAAGGCCCAGCACCAATAAAACAAACCGAATTGCAATGGTAGTCGCGCTAAGGCAATCAGTGGATCTGGCATTTCATGATCCATCCAGTCAATTGCCATGTAAATGTTCGCTGGGAAGACCAATACGAATAATGCAAAGGCAGCCCAAACACCCAGCTGCCTAATTGGTTTTCCAAACAAAGTCTTGGACATCGGCGCAAACATCATCACGCCAATTGTTAGCTCGGCTGCGCCACTTAAGTAAGTCCAGAACCGCGGTTCAAATGGAAGTACTGGCGGAATGATTTTGTCGAAACCAGCTGGGGCAGCAAAGTGTGCAAAGCCTGCAACTAGCAACATAATTCCAAGCCCTCGGCCTGCGGTGTATTTGGTCATGGGTTAAGTATCTCGGTAAAACGCAAGATGTTTTGGGCTTCAGGCTAAAGACATGATTATGAACCTTAAGGTAAGCACAGAACATCCAGTTCATAAGTAGGTTTCTTATGATTAGGCATTGTTTGTACTAATTACGCGGCCTTCGTGGGTTTCATTACGAAGTCGTAGACAAACGCAGCTACCAGAGCACCAATGATTGGTCCTGCCAAGTACACCAGTACAGAGGCAGTCTCACCCGTTACCACAGCAGGACCAAACCAACGAGCTGGATTCATGGCTGCGCCAGTAACTGGTCCAGCAAAGAAAATGTCACCGACAATTGCCATTCCTATCGGAAGGCCAGCAATGATTGAAAAAGTTCCACGAGAATCGACAGCAACGCCCATGATAACGATCATGAGAATGAACGTGGCGATAGCTTCAACCAAGATGCCAGTACTCGTTGTAACTCCGTCGCCAAGACTTGGAACTCCACCCAAAGAACCAAACGCTGAATTTAGAAGAACTGCTGCTGCTACTGCCCCTGCCAATTGTGCTGAGACGTAGGCTAAAGCATCGGTAAGAGCAATTCGCTTGGTAGCAGCCAGTGCCACAGTGACCGCAGGGTTAAAGTGGGCACCAGAAATGTGAGCGAAGGCGCAGATAGCAACAAAGATGGCGAGGCCGTGTGCAAGTGCCACTCCAGTTAGATCAGCACCGTTCATAATAGCGCCGATACCAAACAGGCAGAGAAAGAATACTCCAAGAAATTCGGCTAATAGTCGGGCTGGTGCATTGTTCATTCGACTTACTCCTAACATTTTTAAGATAAGAATTTGAAAAGCATAGCGTATTTACTCATAGATTTTGGTAGCGAGTTGGATGACATAGTTTTGAAAGTTTATTTCGTCAGCTTCGGTGGGATGATCAGAAGTCGCTAGACATTAGAAACAACTAGGAAAGATCTAGCCTTACGTCAAAGGCAACCATTGCGATGGCTATTGCAGCGGACCAAATCAAGGTGCTAGCAATTATGAGCGTCGATGCTCGAAATGGCTTAACTCCTGCCGCAACAGATGCCATCGCGGCAATCTGAGTACCAATTAATGCTGGAGCAGCAATCGCCATGCCATAGATTCCATATTTATCAAACATTCGGACGGCTTTTTCAAACTTAGGCGATTCACCAGTTTTACCTTTTGCTGCACGTCGCTTGATGATTCGATTACGCATAGTCGAACTCAGGTAAGCGAAAACTGCAATCGCAATTGCATCACCAATAACTGCAGCAATCACAGCCAAATATGGGTTTACTCCTAATGCGATTCCGACTGGCACCATTGCGATGGCATCAACAAATGGAATAACTGAGGCTATGAAAACTCCCAGCGCTCCCCACTGTTCGATGTATTCCATTATTGGATGTCCTTTTCCCTATCGATCTTTTGTCACAGAGTGCACGAGTTTTTCTAAAGGTCCTTGCTTGTATTTCTTTAACCAGATAGTTGATAAGTAAACAAGCAGTCCCCAAATTCCAAACGCCAGGATTAGTACCTGCCAAGTTTGTAGATCTTGGAACAGTCCTAATCCCCATGGACCAAAAATCAACGAGGTAATCACTGATTGCGAGATGTAAACCGTTAAGGACATTTGCCCTGCTGGCTTCATCCAAGAAACAGTGTTCGGCTTCTCTTCTACTAGCTTTCGAATAACACCGACAAAAAACATCGACAAAAGTGGCGCGGCAATAAATGACACAGTGAGTGCAAAGAGATAAACAGCTTCAGATGGATCTGCAGATTGTTCGTTTTGCACTAGCGCAAGAGCTGCAAGAATTTGAATTGGAGCTCCAAGCCATAAGCCTCGCTTGATTAACTTAGAGTTCTGATTTACATCAATTGGAGAAGACAAGAACTGAGATCGTGCCAGGCGAAGTCCCAGCAAGAATGCAGCAAAAGCCATGCCGCCTTGAAGGATGATTCCAGTTGAAATTCCATAAACCCAAAGTTCAAGGCGCGCCGGAATTGCCTCAATGAAACTGCCGTTCAGCAGAACTTCATCGAGCCTTAATTCCATGGATGTCTGCAAAGCCTCTTCGGTCAAAAACTGAATTCGTCAACGTTGAATTTGCCCTAGATGCCCTTGACCGAGCCAACCTTTCGCCAGATGACGCAGTTATTTACTTACGGTTAATTGGAAACTATGTGCGGGCGATGTCAAGTTTTGAAGCCTCAGTAACTTG
>JAPLBY010000025.1 GCA_026392515.1 Actinomycetota bacterium
AAGCGTTAGTTGCAAGCTTCCAGATGTCGCCATCAAGGGAGGTTGCAGAAACTGCTGCTTCGGATGCGGCCTGGTGCTTGCGCATTACGCGCTTGTGACCCTGTTCGTTACGTGCGTAACCGTCGTAGGCTCCAACGATGCCAGCAAGTTCAGCTGAGCGCTTGTATGCAGTTCCGGTCATTAGGGAAGTAATCGATCCAGCTAATGCGCGGCCCTCTTCGGAATCGTATGCAAGACCTGTGGCCATAAGTAATGCGCCAAGGTTTGCATAACCAATTCCAAGCTGGCGGTATGCACGAGTTGTGACACCAATTGGCTCGGTTGGAAAATCTGCAAAGCAGATGGAGATGTCCATTGCAGTGATGATGGTTTCCACGGCCTTAGCAAATGTTGGTGCATCAAAGGTGTCATCATCGCGTAGGAACTTAAGCAAGTTAAGGGAAGCCAGGTTGCATGATGAGTTATCCAAGGACATGTATTCAGAACATGGGTTGGATGCATTGATGCGGCCAGTTTCTGGGTTGGTGTGCCAGTCGTTGACGGTGTCGTCGTACTGGATACCCGGATCGGCGCATGCCCAAGCAGCGTGAGTTACCTTGCGGAATAGCTCGCGAGCGTCAACAGTTTCAACAACTTCGCCATTCGTGCGAGCGCGCAAGCCGAATTCTGTGCCGTTTTCAACAGCCTTCATGAATTCATCGGATACGCGAACTGAGTTGTTTGCATTCTGGTACTGAACCGAGATGATGTCTTTGCCACCAAGGTCCATGTCGTAACCTGCATCGCGAAGGGCGCGGATCTTGTCTTCTTCGCGAACCTTGGTCTCAATGAATTCTTCAACATCTGGGTGATCGATGTCTAGAACAACCATCTTGGCAGCGCGACGGGTTGCGCCACCGCTCTTGATAGTTCCAGCGGAAGCATCGGCGCCGCGCATGAAGCTAACTGGACCGGATGCGGTTCCGCCTGAGTTCTTCAAGATTTCCTTTGAGGAACGAATGCGAGAAAGGTTAAGGCCAGCACCCGAGCCGCCCTTGAAGATCATGCCTTCTTCTTTGTACCAGTTAAGGATTGCATCCATGGTGTCATCGACAGACAGGATGAAGCACGCGCTTACTTGCTGAGGAGATGCGGTGCCAACGTTGAACCATACTGGTGAGTTGAACGAGAAGACTTGGTGCAAAAGCATCCAAGTTAGTTCGTGTTCGAAGATTTCGGCGTCCTTTGGTGTTGCAAAGTAACCGTGCTCTTTGCCGGCCTTTGTGTAGGTAAGGACAACGCGATCTAGCAGCTGGCGAAGTGTGCGTTCGCGGTTTTCGGCTCCCACCTGGCCACGGAAGTACTTTGTGGTCACGATTGTGGAAGCGTTAACGCTCCAGAAGTCTGGGAACTCGACGCCACGCTGTTCGAAAACAGTTTCGCCGGTCTTCCAGTTTGTCTGGACTACGTCGCGGTTTTCCCAAATCACTTCTGCGTATGGGTGCACGCCTTCGGTTGTGTAAAGACGAGTCATCGTCAAGCCCTTGCCTGACTTCTTCGTTCCTGTTGCTGCGTTGACCGTGTCGGTCATGTTGTCCTCCTCATGGACTCGTACTTTTTACATCTGATTCGTATTGTTTGGCCGGGTCCATAAATACGAAAAATAGTTTTTAGTTGTTTTGGTTTTTGTTAGGAAGCTTGTCTTAGTTGTGGGAAGGGCTTTCGGGGGAAGTGAAAGTTTTTAACTCGCCGGCTCTTTTTGTTTCTGTTTATGTTGATCAGAAACTTGAGCCTTTGAGGGCGCAGATCGCAGATCTTCGATTTCTAGTTCGAAGTCCGCAAGGGATTCAAACGAGCGATACACACTTGCAAATCGCAGGTATGCAACTTCGTCGAGTTCGCGAAGTGGACCAAGGATTGCAAGGCCTACTTCGTTACTTGGTACTTCAGCTTGGCCGGTTGCGCGAAGGTTTTCTTCAACTTGGGCAGCCAAGATTGAAAGATCATCTTCGGTAACTGGTCGGCCTTGGCAAGCGCGGCGCACGCCAACGATTACCTTTTCGCGGCTAAATGGTTGAGCCACACCACTGCGCTTAACGATGTTAAGTGTGATGGTTTCATTCGTTGTGAAGCGACGGCCACATTCAGGGCATTCGCGACGACGACGGATGGACTGGCCTTCATCAGAGCTGCGGGAATCGATCACGCGAGAATCATCGTGACGGCAGTATGGGCAGTTCATGACTTATCTCCTGTTCTCGAGTTCCTAGGTCTTGCTAGTTGGTCTAGATCTTGTGCTGTCCGTTTTGGGGCTTTTTGGGGCCCTACTAACTTGTTGCGGGTGTTACTTGTGTTACTTGGTGTTATCTCGTGTTACTGGTGTGACACCCAAAAAGTGCGGTTTTTACCACCCTGGGGATCCTTTTGGGGATAACCTGTGTGGAGAGAACCACAATCTGTGGGTAAATCACATTGCTGCGACCACTAGATGTAGTGATGAATCTATTGGATAAAGAGCTGGCGCGCAAGCGATATGCCTAAATATGGCGTGTTGGGCGTGTCGCGACCACTAGATGATGTGGTTTTTGGACCCTGATATCGGGTTTGATCAGGTATTTTGGGTTTTCGGCCGCTTTTACACAGTTCGAGCTGCCCGGATCCCCTTGTATTTATTGAGTGGAAATTCAAAACCCATAATTATGGGTTTATGTTATTCTTGGGTTTATGAAGACAACAGTTGAAATACGCGATCCGTTAATGGCGGAAGCAAAAGAAGTGTGTGTGCTTCACAACATAACCATGAAGGGTTTAATCGAGCGCGCGCTAACTGCAGAGATCGAAAGGCTTGCTGCGACACCGCGCTGGCAACCAACTGATGAGTTCTTGTGGCATGGCCCGGTGGATCCAAACATCGATGTTATTGAATCCATCGATCAGATGTATTTAACCATCATGGCCGAGCACGAAAACTTGGGAAAGCAAGCCGGATGATTAGTGTCGATTCAAATGTGCTCGTGTCTGCCTTTAAGACAAATGACGAAAATCATGCAGTCGCAAAAGAAACAATGGACAAACTGCTAAACCAAAAAGAACAGGTGGCATTCACCGACATCGTAATGTTTGAATTCATTGCACAAGTCACGCTAAAGCTTGGTTCTGCACCAGCCCCCTCTCCTGCGCAGGCACTGGCGCAATTAGAGAACTGGTTATCGGCTGAGAATGTGAGTGTGATTAGAAACTCCCCCAAAAACTTCGCCACGTTCAATCGGCTTTGCGCAGAGACAGGTCGAACCGGTCAAAAAATCTACGATGCTCAGATTGCGGCAATTTGTATCGATAACGGCGTCACTGAGTTTGTCACTGGTGACAAAGGTTTCGAAAAATTCACAGAGCTTCGAATCCGCAATCCGTTTGCTGCTTAGTCTTTGGAAAACAAAAACAGCTGGCGCTCCCCTTTTCGGAAAGCGCCAGTTGTTTTTAGTTGTTTAGAGTTTTTGACTACTTCTTCATTGCATCGCCAGCAGGCGCATCGCTCTTGCGATGAGCACCACTTACGAGCATGTAGACCAGGCCAACGCCGATGACGATAAGTACTTCAACTAGCACGATGTAGTTATCGACAAACGATGCATCTGGAATGCCATAGGACTTAAGCATCAAGTAGATCGCAAACAAGCCATAAGCAAGGGCCAGGATGTTAACCAGCATGCCGGCTCCACCCATGGTCCACTTACCTGCAGGTGTCCAGCCACCCATGCGAGCGCGCAATGCAGCAAGCACAACCATCTGGAATGCGATGTAGATACCAACGGAAGCAAATGCCACTAGGCGGAAAATTCCACCTGGCAAGAACAAGTCGGTCAATACAAAGATGATCGGCAATGCTGCTGCTGTCATAAGTGCAGTAGGAGCCATACCGGTCTTTGGGTTCATCTTAGAAAGTGACTTCTGCGCAAAGATCATTCCATCGCGAGCGTATGAGTAGATCAAGCGGCTAGCAGCTGCCTGAAGACTCAATGCACATGAGAAGAATGAAACAACCACGATAAGCATGATTGCTCGGGAACCGCCGGCGCCAAATGCCTCAGTTAGAGACTGGCCAATTGGGTCTGCGTTATCGCCGCTTATTACTGCGCCAATGTCAGCAACCGAAAGAATCAATGCATAAGTGATGAACAGGGATGCTGCGCCACCGATGTAAAGAGTCATTCGCATTGCTCGTGGAATCACAATTCCAGGATTTGCAACTTCTTCAGCTACGTCGCCGCAAGCTTCGAAGCCGTAGTAAAGATACAAACCAATAAGTGCTGCGCCCATGAAGGCGGTTGTGTAGCTTGTGCCACCAGCTGTGATTGATGAAGTATCAAAGATCACGCCAAATGATTGTTCGCGATGAGTAGTTAACAAAACAACGCCAACAATTAATGCGCCAACTAATTCAGCAACGAAACCAAAGAAGGCAACGCGACCCAGTAGTTTGGTGCCACCGAAGTTAATTGCGGTAACGATCAAGATCAACGCGATTGCCAATGTGATGGTCAGGTTCTGGCTTGATTCCATTCCCAGGAAGCCTGCGATGAATGGACCTGCGCCGTAGGTAACAGATGCGATAGTTGCGATCAAGGCAAAGCCATAGACCCAACCGGTCATCCAGGCATATCCCTTACCCCAGAGCCTTCGCGCCCATGGGTAAACGCCGCCAGCAATTGGATACTGCGAAACAATCTCGCTAAAGACCAATGCGACTAGGAACTGGCCGATGCCACAAATTGCGATCCACCAGAACATCGGCGGGCCGCCAGCTGCAAGAGCCAGGGCAAAGAGGCTGTAGACACCAACTACCGGTGATAGATATGTGAAGCCAAGTGAGAAGTTTTGCCATAAGGTCATGTCTCGCTTGAACTCAGATTTATAACCCAAACTAGCCAGATGCTCAGCATCAGAGGCATGTTGTGTTGACATGTAACACTCCTATTACAGTTACCGGCGGCTCGGGATGGGCCGTCGACTCACGTTACTGCTGGAATATCTCAAGGTGTGGGATGTTTAGCCCGACAAATCGGACATAATTAAACTTTTTTAACGCATTTAATGGGTTTTTGAGATCTTGAAGGTTTGGTAGGGCTATTTGACGGGAATGATTAACCCTTGTCCTTCTTGCACTTCACTGGTCTGTAATCCATTAAGCGCTTTGATCGTCCAAATGGTTGAGCGCGGATCTTCGTTAGGTGCAATTGCAACTGCAACATCCCAAAGGCTTTGACCAGCTTCGACCTTAACGATCGCTGTAGTTGGACCGGACTGGTCAGCTTGAGCAGCGCGAGTGCTCATCAAAAAGAACGCAACCACGATTGGTAGCAGGGCAAGTAGAGCCACCACTCGTCGGCCGCGAGCTGTTAGTCGCACTGGACTTGAAGTCTGGGTATTGCTGGAACGAACAGCGGCTCGCTGTACGGGAAGTGCTGCTACTGCAGTTACTTGAGCCATGGTATTTCTCCTTGATTTTCAATTTCGCCCTGGCGCTGTGCCTGGACTTGCCGACCGGGTGGTCTACCCGCTAGATTCGAACAAGTGTTCTAATCGAACGTATGTTCTATTTGTACACCCCAGGTCCGACACTTTGCAAGTTTTATTCGAACAAATGTTTGAATATCTTCCAAAAGTGTTCTAATGTGGGCATAGCAAGACCTGCAAGACCAGCTCGAAAACCGCAAGAAACCCATTGAAATAAGAGAATTTGATCGGAAAGCTTGGTAAATCATGGCAAAGAATGATTCGAACACCCCGGAATCAGGCGCCCAGATTGTGTCCCTTCCAGATGGCCCAGACGGCGTCGATGGCCTGACCCCGCGTCAGCGCCTAATTATGGACATGATCACCTCGACCACTGCCGAACGTGGATATCCACCCAGCGTTCGCGAGATCGCTGACGCCGTTGGTCTAGCTAGCCCATCGAGTGTCCAGCATCAATTAGGCGTCTTGCAGAAAAAAGGTTTCATTAACCGCGATGCCACTCGCGCGCGTGCCTTAGACGTTCTAAGCCAAGAAGTTGCCGGCGTACCTGAACATCTACTTGAGGGTGACATGAACCCAGCTGCGGCGTATGTGCCACTTGTTGGTCGCATTGCTGCTGGTGGACCGATCCTGGCTGAACAATCGGTCGAGGAAATCTTCCCGCTACCTAAGTCACTTGTTGGCGAAGGTGAATTGTTCATGCTTAAGGTTTCCGGTGACTCAATGATTGACGCCGCTATCTGTGATGGCGACTTTGTTGTGGTTCGTCGCCAGCCAACTTGCGAGAACGGTGACATCGTTGCAGCTCTGCTTGATGATGAAGCAACTGTAAAGACTTTCAAGAAGCGTGACGGTCATGTTTGGTTAATGCCACACAACCCGGCATATGAACCAATTGCTGGCGATCACGCAACCATCATGGGCAAAGTCGTATCGGTTTTGCGCAAGATATAGAACTTCGGTTTCGCAGCCGTAAACAAAAAGAAGCGCTACTGGAACTTGGTCCGGCAGCGCTACTTTTTTGTCTAAAACTATTTAAGAATGTATTTTTCTTTTTGATCTACACATAGGTAAGAAACTGCTGCGGCTGAGGTAAACAGCGTGAAGTCATTGCGCTGCTTTTCATTCAGGCCATTTTCTTTGCCAGATGTGGCAAGGGCGCTAAGGATTTCTTCTAGCGGCATATCCTGCTTCAGACCGTTGCAAACTGTGTTGCCGATTTCGATGTAGTTGCTGGCTGAGAGGAAAATACTGGAAGCCAATTGGGCCCCGTTAATTGCGTTTAGGTATTCAGTTTCTTCTGGTGTCCAAGCCGATGGTCCCGCAACACTGGATGTGGGCATTGGTTCAGTTGAATCCTTGCCACCAGAGCAGGCTGACAGCACAAAGGTAAGACTGGCAAGGAAAGCGATTGCGCGGACGCCGGTTTTCTTTGAATCCATTTTCAACACCTCATAAACCTATCAGCGAATTCAGGCTTTGCCAGATTCGTCTAACCGAGAAAGTGCTGAAATCACAGCATCTTTATCGGTGGTCCACCAAAGATTGGGTAAAGATTTGCGCAGCATTCCGCCATACCCAGAGTTTGCTAATCGAGAGTCAAGAACCGCAACTACTCCCCGATCTTCGGTGCTACGAATCAATCGCCCAACGCCTTGAGCAAGAAGCAGTGCAGCTCTTGGAAGTGAAACTGACCTAAAGCCGCTTCCACCTGATTCATCAACCCGAGCTGAGCGCGCTGCCATTACCGGATCATCTGGACGCGGGAACGGGATGCGATCAATAGTTACCAGCGTGCAGGTATTACCTGGCACATCAATGCCCTGCCATAGCGAAACAGTTCCAAGCAAACTTGATTCCGGAGTTTCTTTGAAGCGGCGAACTAGGTCACTGACTGAGTCACCCTTTCGGGCAACAATCAACGGTCGATCGCTGCGACCTTTGAAGCGAACCGTTAAATACTCTTCAGCGCGTTCAACACCGCGCCAAGATGAAAACAATGAAAGAGTTCGACCGCCTGCTGCATCAATTAAGTCACCGAGTTCATCCAAGGCTTCTTCGGCAACGCCGCTGGAACTTGGCGCCGGCAAATTTGATGGGCAATACAAGATGCCTTGTTTGCTGTAATCAAAAGGGCTGCCGACATCAAGGCCTTTCCATTTGGAATCCCCTAGGCCAACTGCTTTGGCTGTTGAATCCATGGATCCAGCAACTGCCAAAGTTGCACTGGTTAGCACGATGGTGTGCTGGCCGAATAATGCTTCGCCTAGGAATCCTGCAACTGAAAGCGGAGCGTGATGCAGAACTGCGGTGCGCGAAACATCAATCCAAGTCACGCTATGTTCGTTTGCGCTTAACAACTCGGCCGCAGTGTCCAGAACTTCCTTAACGGCAGCCTTTGCTCTTTGTTTTTGCGCAGCAACATCGGACTCATCTTGCGAAGAAGTCGTCATTTCGGCTTGGGCGACTTTGTAAACATCGCGAACTGCAGTGAGTGCTTTTAGGAGTTGGCCTTCAAAGCCTTCGATCCGAGTTGTAGTACCCTCGCGGTCATAACTTTCCAACGCTAAACCTAAATCGTCCGCAACTTCCATCATGCGATCATGCGTTGACGGTTGAATGAACTTACGGGCCATTCCAGTTGCCCGGCCCATGCCACCAACTTCAAGAGATCCAGCTAAGGCATTAGTAGTTCGATCTACAAGTTCGTGAGCTTCATCAATGATTACCGAGTCGTGATCTGGCAAGATCGGCAAATTTTCCAAAATGTCGATGGCAAGTAGTGCGTGATTGGTTACCACAATGTCGCTGGCATGCGCTTTATTGCGAGCTGCTTCTGCGAAACAATCTTCGCCCCACGCGCATTTGGTCGCTCCAACACATTCCCGGCCAGAAACA
>JAPLBY010000003.1 GCA_026392515.1 Actinomycetota bacterium
AAAGTTGCCGGTGAACCAACTGTAGATATGAAGGAATTCCAAACTTGGAAAACTGAAGTCGTCACTGGTTTAAACGGTGGCGTGCGACAACTTTTAAAAACTGCTGGCGTGGAAGTCCGTCAAGGCTTCTTCCGCTTCACTCGCAAAGATCAAGGCGTGCTGGAATTTGGCGACGCCCCTCCAACCCACATTCAATTTAAGAATTGCATCATCGCCACTGGCTCTCGGCCAACTATGATTCCAGGCCTACCGCGCGATGGAAATCGAATTCTTGATTCGTCTGATGTTCTAGCGCTAGATGTATTGCCAAAATCAATTGCAGTTGTTGGTGGGGGATACATCGGAGTCGAACTTGGAACTGCGCTTGCTCAACTTGGATCAAAAGTAATCATGATTGAGGCGGCCGAAAGATTACTTCCAGCTTTACCTTCAACTTTGGTGGCGCCGGTTGCTCGACGCCTTGGTGAACTCGGTGTTGATGTTCGAGTTAACACCAAGGTCGTTAGCGACAACGGTAAGTCACTAACTGTCACAACCGATGGCGCTGAATCTGCAATTGATGTTGATTACGTTGTGGTTGCAATTGGTCGCACACCAAACACCGACGACATCGGACTTGAAGTTATTGGTATTAAGCCAAATGCTCGCGGCATCCTTGAAGTTGGTCCTGATCTTTTGGTTACTTCAAAGATTGCAGCTATCGGAGACATCACTCCAGGACCAGCGTTAGCTCACAAAGCCAGCGCTGAAGCCCACGTGGCTGCTGAAGTATTGAGCGGACATGATGCAAAGTTTGATCCAACTGCAATTCCAGCCGTGGTATTCAGTGATCCAGAAATTGCAATGACCGGACTAACTGTCGATGAGGCAAAGGAAGCTGGCTACCAAGCAGTTGGTTCAATGTTCCCAAT
This sequence comes from Actinomycetota bacterium, assembly GCA_026392515.1. Taxonomy (GTDB): domain Bacteria; phylum Actinomycetota; class Actinomycetes; order S36-B12; family UBA5976; genus UBA5976. The sequence goes on from JAPLBY010000003.1 coordinate 912, forward strand.
GGCGGCCTCAGGTCGCGCTTACACACTTGGTGAAAAAGCCGGCTTTGCGCAGCTAGTTCACACGCCAGAAGGCGTCGTACTCGGTGCCCAAATTGTCGGACCTCATGCCTCCGAATACATTGCCGAGGTAACTCTGGCAATCGAAATGGGCGCAAATCTGCAAGACTTAGCGGACACAATTCACCCTCATCCTTCAATGAGCGAAACCTTGCCCGAGGCCGCTCGAGTTGGTTTGGGATTTCCAATACATGTTTCACCAAAACGCCAACGCAATACCTAAGAAGGGAAGTACGTTTTAACCATGCGTATTACAGAAGCCGATAAAAAGTTCCTTAAAGCCGAAATCGAAGTGCTCAAAGCACCTGAACTCGATTCCCCTCCAGCACAGCGTTTGCCTGAGGTTATCGAAACAGTTTCGAAGATGCTTTCCGAAATTGAAAAGAATGGCATCGATGCCGTTAGAAAATACTCCCGCGATCTAGATAAGTGGGACAAAGACTTTGAATTAAGTGCAGCTGACTTGGCAAAGACTGGTGACAAGCTTTCACCAGAACTTCGCAAGGCGCTAGAAATTGGTTCCGAGCGCACCAAGATGTTTGCAAAGGAAACTCGCAAGCATTTAGTTGACTTCGAACTTGAAACCACACCTGGTGTTGTGTTGGGTCAGAAGTACATCCCAATCGAACGCGTTGGTGCTTACTTGCCAGCAGGTAACTTCCCAATTCTTTCGTCAGCATTCATGACTGTTGGTGTTTCTAAAGTTGCTGGCGTACCAATGACGATGGCATGTACTCCACCGATGTCTGAAACTGGTGGTAATGATGCAGTTCTTTACTCGGCATATCTATCCGGCGTAGACCGCACCTTTATCCTTGGTGGCGTGCAAGCACTTGCAGCAATGACCTTTGGCCTACTTGGTGAAAAGCCAGTAGACATTTTGGTTGGTGCGGGTAACGCATACGTCGCTGAAGCAAAGCGTCAGTTGTTCGGTCGAGTTGGTATCGACTTACTTGCTGGACCATCTGAAGTTGCTGTAATTGCGGATGAAACTGCTGATGCCCGAATGGTTGCCTGTGACTTACTCGGTCAGGCAGAACATGGCATGCAGTCACCTGCATCACTTGTTACAACATCGCGCGAACTTGGTATGGCAGTAATTGACGAAGTTAAGCGTCAGCTAGGCGAACTATCTACTGAATACATTGCCGGTCCAGCTTGGCGTGATTACGGAACCGTTTACTTGGTTAAGACTCCAGATGAAGCGATCGAAGTTATGGATACTTTGGCGCCAGAACATTTGGAAATTCTTACTGGTGACAACGATTACTACCTAAAGCATCTAAAGAACTATGGCTCATTGTTCATCGGAGAATGGTCCACAGTTTCATACGCTGATAAGGGAACAACTGGTACTAACCACGTGCTTCCAACTGGCGGTGGCGCTAAGTACACATCAGGTCTGTCGGTTGGTCGCTTCTTGAAGCCAGTGACTTACCAAACTTCAACTCGCGAATCCACAATGCAGGTAGCTCCGCACAACTCAGCTATTGCAGGATTTGAAGGAATGTCAGCTCACAAGGCAACAGCCGATCTACGCATTGAGTTGTTAAACGCCGGCAAGTAAATCTAAAAACTAAAGCCCGCTTTCAAAACTGAAAGCGGGCTTTAGTTTTGGTGCTTAAAGATCTATTCGAGTGCCAATTGTTATCACTCGGTCATAAGGCAATCCATAGAACTCAGTTGGAGCCACTGAATTTCGATGCAAGATTTCGAACAACGCTTCTGTGCGATGACCCAAAGAACCGGTGTCAGATGCCAAGAAGTGACGTTCCGACAAATAGTAAGTTGCGATTTTCTCTTTCTCGCCAAGGACTTCCCGTTCCAAGACTGATGGCAGATTAACGCTCTCCATGTAACCGGCATAGATTGTTACCCGACATAACCGATCTGAAATGTGATCGCATAAAGCGGGTGTGCTGCTAATTGGCTGAGTATCAGATTTAACTGTGACCACTATGACTTCCTCGGGCAAGGAATGCATCACGGTCACGTGAGAAATCAAAGCGGCTGGGACCATTTCAGCCGGCGATGCCATAAAGATCGCAATTCCTGGCACAGTTGCGATCTCTCCCGTTTCAATACCTTGATAAATATCTTGCCAAGTTCTAGTTGAATCGCGCATTCTGCGGTTCAAAGCACGGTTGCCTGCGCGCCAGATTTTCATCACTGCGAATACAAGAGCACCGAGAACGATTGGTACCCAACCACCATCAAGGATGTGTGACGAGGTACCAATTAAGAAACTAATGTCAACAATTAAGAAGGTAACTGTCAATGGCAAAATCTTTCGAAGTGGCCATTCCCAAACTTCGCGCGCAACGATATGGAATGCAAATGTAGTAATTGCCATAGTTCCGGCAATCGCAAGTACGTAGGCACTTGCCAGAGCCGATGAAGATTTAAATCCAATCACTAAGGCAATGCTTGAAATACCAACCAGCCAATTCACGATTGGTACATAGATCTGACCTTCGTGCTCAGCGCTGGTATGGCGAATAGTTAAGCGTGGGAAAAGACCAAGTTGCACCGCTTGGCGAGATAGCGAGAAAACGCCGGTAATCAAAGCCTGTGAGGCAATGACGGTTGCCAGCATTGCAGAAACAATCAGGACAATCAGCATCGGTTGATTAGGCGCTAATCCAAAGAATGGATTCTTTGCGGAATCAGGATCGCTAGCAACTAATGCTGCTTGCCCTAAGTAGCACATGATCAAAGCTGGGCCAACCAAAAACATCCAAGCCCAACGAATTGGATTCACGCCAAAGTGACCCATGTCAGCATAAAGTGCTTCAGCGCCAGTAACGCACAAAATTACCGAAGCTAAAATCGCAAAAGTTTTAAGACCGTTGTGGCCGATGTATTCAATTGCATAAATTGGGGAAAGTGCTTTGATGACGGATGGTTCAGCAAGGAATCTATAAATTCCAAGACCTGCAATCAGTCCAAACCACCACAACATAACCGGCCCAAAAATGTTTCCAATTGCGTGAGTACCTCGAGATTGCACCAGAAATAGTGCAGCAAGAATAACCACGGTTAATGGAACAGCTACTTGCGCCAAATCTTTGTTAAGTAGAGCCAAACCTTCAGTTGCGGAGAGCACTGAAATCGCTGGCGTTAAGACACCGTCACCAAATAGCAGAGCAGTTCCAACCAAAATCAAAATCAAAATGGCTTGATGTTTTGCAGTCTTGGGTCCACGAATCTTGCGTGGCATAAGTGAAAGCAGCGCAAGGATGCCACCCTCACCTTTGTTATCTGCCCGCATAACAAAGCCAAGGTATTTAACCGAAACAACTAAAGTCAGAGTCCAAAAGAACAGCGAAACAACGCCATAGATATCGTCAACACGGCCACCTGAGGTGTGAAGCGTTTCCTTCAATGCATAAATCGGGCTAGTACCAATGTCACCGAAGACAACACCGGTAGCTCCCATGATCAAACTAAGTGATCCAGCAAATTGTTTTTTGTCGCGACCATTTTGCGCGGTGTTGCCATTTGGCTTAGACATCTAAGTTCTTTCGATAGCAGTCAGCGGAGCGAATAGCACCTTATTTATCTTAGACACATTGCACTGGGCTTATTGCTCACGATGGGACTTTAGCCACCTTTATTGTTTGAATTTTTGGTGGCTTAGTTGGCGTCAAAAGTATCTCTATCTCTAGCAAATCAGCATCGCTAGTTACCTGCCATTTCGCATGAGCTGGAGTAGTACTTTTCAGGCTTTCACTGACTCGAGAAATTTTGGATCCATTTCCAACTACTCCGGCCAGTGCTGCCATTCGCTCTGATCTTGGTTGATCTAAATCCATATTGACAGCAAACCAGTCATCAGCAATTGATTGATTACCGGACGTTATCCATTCTTCGACTGCTGACATAGCTGCGGCCGTATCTGGCCAAAGCAAGGATTCTGAAACCACATTTGCTGGCACATGGTCTCGAATGATTATGTTCATAGCTTCACTGGCGGCTGGCATCATCGGTGCATAAGTGCGATTGCCCAGTGCCACGATTCCCCAACCAGATTCTGGATGCCAACGCATGTGCGATCCGAAACCTGGATAGCCACCGCTATGCGAAACGAATCGACCTAACAAAGAATCATCATCGACCAACAACCCATAGCCGTAAGACGTTGTGATGGACTTGATTTGATCGGTGTGCGGATCGGTAAAGGCAGCTGTGCGAGCATGGCGCTGCGGTTCTTGCATCTCGCGTCGACTCCACTTTTGTAATGGGTGATCAGATGTTTCGTTCCAAGCTACTTGAAAGCCAGCTACCCATTTGGCTAAGTCTTCGATGTTGCTAAGCAATCCTCCCATTGCACTGAATGCGCCCGGAACAGTTAAGGGCTCAGGCACAAATCCACTTGCAAATTCTGCGTAACCTTGTACGAATTGTTCATCTGCAACTTCTGACTGATGAAAAGTTGACGATGACATCTTCAGCGGTTGATGAATTGCTGACTTAACAAAATCTAAGTAATCCATTCCACTTGTCACACTGATGATTCGACCTAGTAGTGCATAACCAAGATTTGAATATTCGAAACCCATTCTTGGCGCTCGAGTGAACGAAAGTCCTTGACTCACTAAGTCATCAAAGGATTCAATTTCTAAACTCTCTTGTCGATCTCCCCAAGGATCATCGGTTGGAAATCCAGCGTTCATAGTTAACAGATCACGAATCGTGATTACATGCCCAAAATCTGGAATTCCAATGCTGTCCGTCCACGGCAAGTACATTGTGATGTCGTCATCGAGTCGAAGTTTTCCAGCGTCACGAAGTAACAGAATCGCGGTGGCAGTAAAACTCTTTGTCATAGAGGCAATTCGAAACACACTGGACTTATCAGGACAGGCATTTGAAGCAAGAACGGTTTCACCAAAACCCTTGGAGTGGATTAACTTGCCATCCTTGATCAACCCATAGGCAATGCCAGGTATTTTCTTTTCGGTTAGATGACTAGCAAAATGTTGATCCATCAATTCAGTGACGTTTGAGTAATCCATACTGACCAGTTTGCCACTTTGTGAACCTGCTTAGTGTGGGCAATAATGAAGTTCTGCGACAGTAGCTTTCTTCTCGTAGATTTATAAGGTCGGCAAGTAAACAAGGAGAAATCGCGTGGCAACAAATGCGTTACAAGAACGCTTTGGCACCAGATTTCGCCGAATCATTACAAATACCGAAGACGGCGTTCCACCATGGATGGAAGCCGTTGAGTCCGGGGAAACCCGCGGACTGTATCTCCCACATGATGCGCCTTGGGTAGTTCATGGTGATGTTGCAACTTTGATTGGCGGCATTCGCGCATTGTTGATGCAGGCTTTGCATCCTGGAACTCTCACAGGCGTAGAACAGCACTCACGCTATGAACATGATCCATTAGGTCGACTGGCTGGAACTACTAAATGGTTGACGATCGCAACTTTTGGATCCGCCGAAGCTTTGGCAAATGAATCTGCTCGAGTTAATCGAATGCATGACCACGTCAAGGGTGAATACCAAACAAGTAGCGGTGTAACTAAGGCTTACAAAGCTGCGGATCCAGATTTACTTGCGTGGGTCCACATTGCTTTCACTGACTCATTTCTTACGACACACGAACTTTATGGCGCAGAAAAGATCCCCGGTGGCCCTGATGAATACGTTTCACAATGGTCAAAGTCAGTAGCGCCACTTGGATTAACTTATGCACCCATGTCACGTGCGGAACTAAAGCGCGAAATCAAGCGTTATCGCGATGAAGGAATCCTGGGAACAAGCGAGACCACAAAACGCGTCGTGGAATTCATTCGCAAACCACCACTTTCAAAGACTGCATTACTTGCCTACGACCGAATGTTTGATGGTGCTGTTGCATCTATTCCTGCTGAGTTTCAAGAAATGCTTGGGCTAAAGGGTAAAAGTCTAAAGATTGCAGGACCGGTTACGCGTGGAATCTTAAGTTCACTTCGTATGGCATTAGGTCCGGCCTCGCCAATGGAAGAAGCAGCTATCGCGCGCTTAATCCGCATTGGTGAGCTGCCAAAAGATTTTGTTTCTAACTAAAGTCCACGTATTCATCTGCAATCGCTAACTGCAACCATTGACGTGAATCGGCGGAACTACTGTCGCTTAGTAGGTAAGCAGGAAGCAGAATCGTCGAGCCATCGTTGAGATACCAAGCAATCAAGCTTTTTTCTACGCTAGAAACAGTAACCCGATCAACATTTGCATCCAGTATCGGTTGACCTGCAGAGTTCCTATTTACCGCAGTTGGATTAGCATTCATGCCAATCTCCATCGGATAAACCATTCCCACTTTATAAACTTCTTGTGGCGGTACGTTAAACCACAGGCCTGCCTGCGAACGCTCAATAGCTGTCTTTGCTCCAACGATGTTGTATTCGGCGGTTGGAATAAATTTGGTGAAGAAACCATTGGCGCCCAAAATTGTATTATCTGGGCCGATGGTCATTGACCAAGATTGACTTGAATAGATTCCATCAATAAACACTTTTGCGGTAACTAGCTTGTAGGCCGATGCCATATCAGTGGAGTAACCCCACATTCCACCATTGTCAGTTACGGACCAAACCGCTGCCTGGGAATCGAAACCTAATGCTGAAAACTTTTCCTGTGCAAGCGCAAGGGAAGACTCGTTTGTTGGCAGAACTCCAGAAGGCTGAACACACTCACTTGGTGCGGGAACTGGTTCAATAGTCGGCATCGGTTCCGGAACCACGGTTGGCATTGGTTCAGGAACTACAGTCGGCATCGGTTCTGGCGTTGCGATATCAGTAGCAGTTGTTGTAGCAGGAGAATCACCAACTGATGCACCTGATCTGGTGTCATACATCGGTAAGTTTTCCCCACAGTAAGTTGGATTAACTGACGAGTCACTGTAATTCCAGGTGATTAACTGACTTAAATCCCAGCTAGATCCACTGATTTGCGCAACAGCACTAACATAATTTTGATCGCCAACAAAATATCCATCAGCTTTACTTCCCGAGATCTTTCCACCAACTTCAAATATGTCAGCTATAAGTTGAAGTTGAACCTTGCGATCCACATCGCTGGCATCAAAGGTGTAGCCAACTTGGACACCTGAAGTATCTGAAACACCCGAGCCGACTTCTAGGTATGGACGACCACCCCACATTGATGACATCTTCGCATCTTCAGATGCAGCCCCACCCATTTCAATTGAGGGAGCCGAAATGGCGCTAGAAGAATTGCCTGCAGATTGTGCAGCAATTGTGTAGCCCGCACCGCCACCAACGAATAGTGCAACACTGGCTGCAACTGCAACCGGTGCTAACCAGGAACGCTTAGAAATCGGAGCAACCTTGATTGCCTCAGAAAGCACAGCTGCCTTAAGGGCATCCATATCTGGCTTAGCCAAATGTTGCGCCGGATCATTTGCAGTTAATGCAGCCCAAGCTTGATCATTTTCGGTGCCATTGAATTCATTAGACATTAGTGCTCCTTTGTTCCTACCTTTCTTATGTCACAACTGGCCTAAATCTTTCAAATCGCTTTTGTCCTTAAATCTTGGGTATTTGTGAAAGAAAGAGAAGATTTGCGACATAGATTAAGTAGTACCAGCGCCAAAAGGAGAAATTGTGTCTGATCTGGATTTTGACCAGCTCTACGACCGACATGCCCTTGAGGTTTATCGATACATCGCCCGTCGCCATATTGGCAATGATGCCCAAGATCTAACCGGTGATGTCTTTTTGGTTGCGTTACAGAAGCTAGATGCAATCCCGAGTGGTTCAGAGCTACCCTGGCTATATCGGACTGCCTGGAATGTCTTAGCAAATGCTCACCGCAAGAACGATCCAATCCCTGCAAACTTTGATTTAACTGAAATCGAACCTGATTGCGCAGACGAAGTAATTACCAATGATCAACTGAATAGATCCTGGCAAAAACTCCCGCATAAAGATCGAGAAGTTTTGCAACTGGCAGCCTGGGAAGGTTTATCAGGTAAAGAACTTGCTTCTACATTAGGAATTTCTGAAGGTGGCGCAGGAGCAGCACTTTCCAGAGCGCGAGCTAACTTGCGTAAGGCTTGGGAAGAAGAGAACTAGTTACATTCGCAAGTAGGAAGCGCCGTTGAAATCTAGAACTGCGCCACTTGCCCAAAGTGAATCTTTAGAAGCCAAGAAATAGATTGCTCGAGCTAATTCATCAGGTTCTGCAACTCGTCCAAATGGACTTTGATTACGAATGTCATCGCCTGTTGGACCGTCAAGTAATTCGGCAGCCATTTCGGTATCAACAAAACCCGGAGCCAAAGTCGTTACGCCGATACCTTCTGGAGCAAGAGCTTTTGCAATTGACTGACCGAAAGCAACAATCGCTGCTTTGCTCGCGCCGTAAGCCGGGCTAACTGGTTCGCCGCGGAATGCTCCGCGCGATCCAACATTTACGATTCGAGAATTGCCATGGCGAGGCATATGTTGCAGTGCGCACCAAGATACGTTTGCAGCGCCAGTTAAGTTAACGCCTAACGTATCGGCCCAAGCCTTTTGCCAAACTTCGTAAGTCGAAGATTCGATTGGGTGATCAAAGAAAACTCCAGCGTTGTTTATCAAGATGTCGATGTGACCGAATTCTTTTGCGACTGCATCGACCATTATTTTGATGGCGCCTGCATCGCGCAAGTCAGCTTGTGCAGTCATGTGACCAAAACCTGGCAGGGATTCCATCACTTCTTTGGCAAGGTCGCCATTTGAACTGTAGTGAACTGCAATTCGATCACCTTGTTCTGCGAAATGCTTTGCGATGCTGGCACCGATTCCACGGGAACCACCGGTTACTAAAACTGTGCGCTGCTTTGACATGTCAGTTACTTCCTAGATTGTTGCGGTATCAATAACGAAACGGTAGCGAACATCGCTGGCCAGAACGCGCTCGTAAGCTTCGTTGATTGCACTGGCTGGAATGATTTCAATGTCACTAACAATGTTGTGCTTGCCACAGAAATCCAACATCTCTTGAGTTTCCTTGATGCTGCCAATGTTGGAACCAGAAAGACTTAGCTGGCGTCCCATCAGGATGCTGCCATCAAGTGAATACGGCTTACCTGGTGCACCAACTACAACAAGTGATCCCCATTGACGAAGCGTTCTGATGTAGCGATGGATTTCAATTTCAGCTGAAACTGTATTGATGATGATATCGAAAGTGTTTGCAAGTTTCTTCAATTCTTCTTTATCGGAAGTTAAAACAAAGTTCTTTGCTCCCATGGCAAGGGCACCTTCGCGCTTGCCTTCACTGTGACTCATCACAGTAACTTCAGCGCCCATGGCAACAGCAATCTTTACTGCCATGTGACCGAGGCCGCCAAGTCCCATAACGGCAACTTTCTTGTCCGGACCTGCATTCCAATGAACAAGTGGTGAGTAAGTCGTAATGCCCGCGCATAGCAAAGGAGCAGCGCCAGCGCGATCTAGGTTGGCTGGAACGTGCAGTGCGTAATCAGCCTTTACGACAACGTTCTTGGAATAGCCACCATAAGTAGGTGTTACGCCATCGCGTTCCATACCGTTGTAGGTATAAGCCGAATTATCAAGGCACCAGTGGTCGTTGCCATCGAGGCAGTATTCGCAAGTGCCACAGGAATCAACAAAGCAACCAACGCCAGCGATGTCGCCAACTTTGAATTTCTTAACGTCTGATCCAACAGATACGACAGTGCCAACAATTTCGTGGCCCGGAACCATTGGAAAGCTTGCTTCGCCCCACTCTTCTTTAACTTGGTGAATGTCAGAGTGGCAAATGCCGGCGAACTCGATGTTGATCGAAATGTCATTAGCGCCAACCTCGCGACGCTCAAATTCCCAAGGCTCAATTTTTCCGTTGGCAACTTGTGCTGCATAACCCTTTGTTAAAGACATGTCTACTCCTTGTTATGACTGAAAGCCTACTGAGTAAACCAAGACGTGCAGATTAGAGGTCGACACCTTCGTGTGCCAACAGTTTCAATTTCAAGTCAATTCCAAAACCATAGTTACCAACAGCGCCACCAGTCTTGATGACGCGATGACAAGGAACAATCGGTGCAATCAGATTGGTAGCCATTGCAGTGCCCGCCGCACGCACAGCTAGCGGACGGCCCGCTTTTGCAGCCAAGTCGGCATAACTAATGACTTGCCCACCCTTTACTTTCCGAAGCGCGGCCCAAACATCTTGCGTGAAGTCACCACCGGGCTGACGAACTTTAAGGGATTTAAAAGCATCAAGGTCTCCATCAACCCAAGACTTAACAACTGAAGTTACGCCAGCAAGTTTTGCATCTGATTTGAATTCAACAATGTTTAGTTTGTGGCCAGACTTCTTTAGGAATTTTGGAATCTCACTAAAGGCTGCGCCAATTACAACCGGTTCTTTTGTTACGTCAACAAAAGTGGCAATTGGTCCCCATGGAGTTTTGATTTCATAACCTAAAACCGAACTCATGATTACTGAGCCTTGCGTTCGATGAAGTCCCACTTGTTGCCGTATTTGTCCGCGAAGACAACTACCTTGCCAAACTCTTCAAGGCGAGGTTCTTCAGTGAAGGCAACATTGTGCTTTGCCATGTGGGCATAGTCACGATCAAAGTTGTCGGTGTACAAGAAAAACATCACGCGGCCACCGGATTGATTACCAATCGCGGCGCTCTGTTCTGGCGACGCAGCTTGGGCAAGCAATAAAGCAGCGCCTTGATTTGCATCTGGCGCAATAACAACCCAGCGCTTTACATCAGACATCTTGGTGTCTTCGATCAAAGTGAAACCAAGTGCTGTTGTGTAGTAATCAATTGCACTGTCGTAGTCATCAACGACGACGGTAATCATTCCAAGGTGAGACATTTAATCCTCGAGCACACTAGCCATGCGAAGCACAGCTTCCTTGATGATCTCTTTACTGGTTGCCAAATTCAATCGCACAAAATCTTTGCCAACTCCACCGAAGTCAGTGCCACCACTTAATGCAACTCTGCCTTTATCAAGCAGCAAGGCTGCAACCTCTTCTTGGCCGTAAGCACTTAAATCAATCCAAGCGAGATAGGTACTCTGCGGCACTGTGTATTTCGCTTTTGGCAGGTGCTTCTTAAGTAACTTCGCTAAGTAATGCCGATTCTCATCAACGTTCTTTAGTACTGCCTTAAGCCAGGGCTCGCCTTGGTTATAGGCAGCGATACTTGCCCATACGCCAAATAGTGATGAACGCCATGGTGAGGAAAGTGGTAGCTGTAATAACCGGTCATTGATCGTTGAATTGTCAGCCACAATCTGTGCGCACTTTAGTCCTGCAAGGTTCCAAGACTTACTGGCCGAAGTAATACAAAGTCCAGTTTCGCGCGCAGTCTCGCTGACATTTAAGTAAGGAATGAATTTGGTTCCCGAGAACATCAGTGGCGCGTGAATCTCGTCACTGATAACCAAAACGCCATATTTCTTTGCCAGCTCTGCGATCTTTTCCAACTCATCAAGCGTGAAAACATGACCAACTGGATTATGTGGATGACAAAGGATGTATGCCTTAGCGCCTGATGCAAAAGCGTCTTCAAGTCCAGCAAGATCAAGTGACCACTCATCACCTACATGATTTAGTGGCACATCAACTGCTTCGCACTTTGCTTCTTTGATCCAAGTAAAGAAATTCAAATAGACCGGAGTATTGATAACTACCTTGTCCCCGGGCTGAGTCCAAAGGCGTAGAACTTCAACGCCAGCAACACCGACATCAGTTGCCAAATAGAACTGATCTTTGTTAACGGTCCAATTCCAATTACGTTGGGCATAGTTAGCAAAAGCCTGCGGGAGTTCTGGAGCAATACCGGAGTAGCCAGTATCACTGCGCTTAACCATGTCGATAAGTACGTCACGGATTGGCTTTGCGATCGGGTAGTCCATCTCTGCAACCGGTAACGGTAAAACATCTTCGGCAAAGGTTCGCCACTTTGCGCTACGACGTTTGCGAAGTTCAACTAAGGAATCTGCAGAAACTCTAACCATGTTGTCAGCGTAGCAATCACTATGGCTTGATTATGGTGATACCTGGCAAAGGATTAGTACCAAGTTGCGCAAGGGCATCTGGAACTTCATCCAAGGTAATAGTTCGTTCAACCAATGTATCTGGACGCAATACGCCACTGGCAATCTCAGCAAGCATTTCTGGATAGTGCGCAGCTGACATGCCGTGACTTCCCATGATTGAAAGCTCACGACCAATCACAGTGTGCATCGGAATAGTTGCTTGATCCTTGACTTCAGCTGGTGGCAATAAACCAACTTGAACATGGCGTCCCAGACGACGCAAGGATTCAACCGCAAGTTTGCTCGTTGCAATACTTCCCAATGCATCGACAGTTAGGTCAGCACCGGCAGGTGAATACTTTTTGATTTCTTTAACGACATCATCGTGAATCGAATCTAAAACGTAATCTGCGCCAGCTAGTCGAGCCCGGTCTCGCGCAGGATTAGAAGTATCAATGCCAACAACAGTTGCACCGCGAGATTTGGCGATCATGATTGCAGCAAGGCCGACGCCACCACAACCAAAGATTGCAACAGTTTCGCCAGCTTGAACTTTTCCAACGTGAACAACTGCGCGATACGAAGTAGCAAAGCGACAACCTAGAGCTGCCGCAGTTTCAAAACTCATTGAGTCAGGCAACGCAACAACATTGAAGTCTGCATGTGGAATTCGAACGTATTCAGCGAAAGAACCCGGTCCGTTGAATCCTGGCTGCCATTGATATAGACACACTTGCGCATTGCCAGCTTTGCAATCAATGCAATCACCACAGCCACAAACAAATGGAACTGTTACGCGATCGCCAACTTTCCAGCTCTTAACATCCGCGCCAACTTCAGAAATCACACCTGCGAATTCATGACCAGGAACATGAGGTAACTCAGTGATGTCAGAATCGTGGCCTTGCCAGCCGTGCCAATCGCTACGACAAAGCCCAGTGGCTTCAACCTTGATAACTACGCCATGAGGCCGGGCCACCGGCATATCCCGCTCACCTACATATAGAGGAGAACCAAAGGCATCAAATTGGGCTACACGCATGAAGTAAGGGTATTCCAGGGCTTGTTATCCACAGAAACAGCCCCCAATTTGCAATAAATCTCTTTTTAAGTATGCTAAAAAGCCTTGAGTCAACCCGACTCAAAGTATCTGATGCTAGAGGTTTCAGGTGCCGTGAGTCGGGTATGACTATAAGCGAAAACCCTTTCTTGGAGGAAAAAATGGCTAAAGCCGTAGGTATCGACCTGGGAACCACTAACTCGGTGGTCTCAGTACTTGAAGGTGGAGAACCCACCGTCATTGCAAACGCAGAAGGCGCTCGCACCACACCCAGTGTTGTTGCTTTCGCAAAAAATGGTGAAGTTCTGGTTGGCGAAGTTGCCAAGCGTCAGGCTGTCACCAACGTAGACCGCACGATCCGTTCTGTTAAGCGTCACATGGGTGACACATCTTGGAATGTCGATATCGACGGCAAGAAGTACAACGCTCAGGAAATCTCTGCTCGTATTTTGCAGAAGCTAAAGCGTGATGCTGAGGCTTACCTTGGCGACACCGTAACCGATGCAGTAATTACTGTTCCGGCTTACTTCAACGACGCGCAACGTCAAGCAACAAAAGATGCTGGCCAGATCGCGGGACTGAACGTACTCCGGATTGTTAACGAGCCAACTGCAGCAGCGCTTGCATACGGTTTGGACAAGGGCGACAAAGACCAAACAATTTTGGTATTCGACCTTGGTGGTGGAACGTTCGACGTTTCACTTCTTGAAATCGGCGAAGGCATCGTAGAAGTTAAAGCCACAAGTGGCGATAACAACCTCGGTGGCGATGACTGGGATCAGCGCGTAGTTGATCACTTGGTCACTCAGTTCAAGAATTCAAACGGTGTTGATTTGTCAGCAGACAAGGTTGCATTGCAGCGTCTGCGCGAAGCAGCTGAAAAGGCGAAGATTGAACTTTCTTCATCTCAGTCAGCAGCTATCAACCTGCCTTACATCACTGCATCTGATGCTGGTCCACTTCACCTTGACGAAACTCTGACTCGTGCAGATTTCCAAAAGATGACAGCAGATCTAATTGATCGCACTAAGACACCTTTCAACCAGGTCATCAAAGACGCTGGCGTGAAAGTTGCTGACATCGATCACGTAGTTCTAGTTGGTGGCTCAACTCGTATGCCGGCCGTAACCGATTTGGTTAAGGAACTAACTGGCGGACGCGAACCAAACAAGGGCGTTAACCCTGACGAAGTAGTTGCCGTAGGCGCTGCACTTCAGGCTGGCGTACTTAAGGGTGAAGTGAAGGATGTTCTGCTTCTTGATGTGACACCACTATCACTTGGTATCGAAACCAAGGGTGGACTCATGACCAAGATGATCGAACGTAACACCACGATCCCAACAAAGCGTTCGGAGATCTTCACAACTGCTGAAGACAACCAGCCATCTGTTTTGATCCAGGTATTCCAGGGCGAACGTGAAATGGCGGCTTACAACAAGAAGCTTGGAACATTCGAGCTAACTGGTTTGCCACCTGCACCACGTAACGTGCCACAGATTGAAGTTGCATTCGACATCGATGCCAACGGTATCGTTCACGTTTCTGCTAAGGATCTAGGAACTGGTAAAGAACAGTCCATGACTATCACCGGTGGTGGAGCTCTTTCTAAGGAAGAGATCGATCGCATGATGGCCGATGCTGAATCACATGCTGAAGAAGATCGTCAGCGTCGCGAAGAAGCCGAAGTTCGTAACCAAGCGGAATCCTTGGTCTTCCAGACCGAGAAGTTCCTCGAGGAAAGTGGCGACAAAGTTCCAGCAGATGCCAAGGCAAATGTTGATGAACCGCTAGCTGAACTTAAGGCTGCAATTGCCGGCGAAAACATCGAAGCCATCAAGGCTGCGGTGGAAAAGGTTGCAACTGCCTCCCAGGCTTTGGGTGCTGCGTTATACGCAAACACTCAAGCTGAAGGTGGCGAAGCATCTGCCGAAGGTGATGACGACGTAGTCGATGCCGAAATCGTAGATGAGAACGAAAAGGTATGAGTGACAACGACCTAGGCGCAGAACAAGCCGAGGGCGTAAAGATCACAGATAAGCGCAAGCTTGATCCAGAAACTGGAGCTCCTCGCTCATCTTCGGATGAGCAGGAGACTCCAGTTTCGGAGCAAGAGGTTGCAAGTGATCCGGTCGCAGAACTTACCGCCGATCTGCAACGACTTCAGGCTGAGTTTGCTAACTATCGCAAGCGCGTAGAGCGCGATCGCGAAACTACTCGTGATCTTGTTGTTTCAAACACTCTTGCTGAATTGTTGCCAGTAATCGATGACATCGGTCGTGCTCGCACTCACGGTGAACTCGAAGGTGCCTTCAAAAGTGTTGGTGAAGCTTTAGAGTCCACTGTCACTCGAATAGGCCTTAAGCCTTTCGGTGCACCGGGCGATGAGTTCGATCCAACAAAGCATGAAGCGATTTCCCACGAATACAGCGCTGATGTAACAACCTCAACTTGTATGAATGTGTTTCAGCCAGGTTATGAATTCAACGGTCGCATCATTCGCGCCGCGATCGTTAGCGTTGCCGACCCAGAAACCGTAAACGCTAAGCAATAGTTTCTAGTTCGCTGGGAACATTAAGTATCAGAAAGGAGACGCCATGAGTACAAAAGATATGTATGAAAAGGATTACTACAAGATCCTTGGCGTCGCCAAAGATGCTGATGCTGCAACGATCAAAAAGGCCTATCGCAAACTAGCTAAAGATCTTCATCCAGATGCAAACGCTGGCGACAAGAAGATTGAAGAAAAGTTCAAAGCAGTTAGCGAAGCCTATGACGTTGTGTCTGATCCAAAACGTCGCGCCGAGTATGACGAAGCGCAACGTTATGGCGGGCCAATGAGCGGCGGACGTCGTGGCCCAGGCGGACCTGGCGGTTTCCCAGGTGGCAGAGGCCAGAACGTCGAAGATTTATTCGGCGGCGGCGATCTTTCAGATATCTTCGGAGGCCTGTTTGGCGGTGGCGGTCGCCAGCGCGGCCCACGCAAGGGTGCCGACTTAGAAACTTCGGTAACGATTAGTTTTGAAGACTCGATTCACGGCGTGACCATGCCATTGCGACTCAGCACTGGAAACATTTCAGCGCGCATTCCAGCAGGCGTGAAGAACGATCAACGTATTCGTCTCAAAGGCAAAGGCCAACCGGGCGAGCAGAATGCTCCAGCCGGCGATCTTTTTATCAACGTTGCGGTTTCCCCGCACCCAGTTTTTGGTCGCGATGGCGACAACCTAACGGTCGTTGTGCCAATTCGTTTTGATGAAGCCGTAAATGGCGCTGACATTAAAGTTCCAGTACTAGATGGTCCAGCAGTAACCATTCGAATCCCAGCCGGCACAAAGACTGGCGCTAAATTCCGCGCTCGTGGCAAAGGCGTTGTACGTCCAGAAAAATCAGGTGACTTAATTGTTTCGGTGGACATAGCGGTGCCAAAGGATTTAACATTTGCAGCTCAAAAGGCATTGGATGATTTTGCTGCCGCAACTCAAGACTTTGATCCTCGTGAAGAGTTGATGCGCAAGAGCGGCAACCTAACCGAGGCTCGAAAGGGATCTGATGATTGATTACGAGCACGACGATGAGGTTCCGGTTTATGTCATTTCGGTCGCAGCGCAGTTAGCTGGCCTGCATCCACAAACTCTGCGTCAGTATGACCGTCTTGGTTTAGTTTCCCCAGGTCGTTCAGTTGGTCGCAATCGCCTTTACTCATTAAAAGACATCCAACGTCTGCGCGAGGTAACCAAACTTTCCAATGAAGGTGTAACACTTTCTGGAATTATGCGAATCCTTATCTTGGAAGAGCAACTTGAAAAAGCTTTGAAAGAAAACATTCGCTTGCGTGAAGCGATGGGACCATCGACTGCTGTTGTGGTCTGGCGTCCAAACCGACGAGCTTAATCATGACCGCATTGATTACCGGAGCTAGTGTCGGCATTGGCGCATCGTATGCAAAACAACTTGCAGCAACTGGCAGTGATTTAGTTTTAGTCGCAAGAGATGTAACTCGCTTAGAAGCTTTGGCAACTGAATTGAAAGCTGCTCATGGCGTGCAAGTTGAAGTTCTACAAGCAGATCTTTCGGATCGCACGCAGCTAGACAAAGTTTGTGCCCGAGCTGCACGCGACGACATTGACTTAGTCGTGAACAACGCTGGCTTTGGAATCAAGCAACCATTCGTCGGCGGCACAATCGAAGCCGAACAGAATTTACTTGATGTTTTGGTAACTGCTGTCATGCGTATTACTCATGCTGCAATGCCAGGCATGATTGCTCGTGATCGGGGCGGAGTTATCAACGTAAGTTCAGTTGCCGGTTGGATGTCTAGCGGAACTTATAGTTCAGCCAAAGCCTGGGTTACAAGTTTCAGTGAAGCCCTAGCAACTCTGCACAAAAAATCCAATGTTCACGTGTTAGCCCTTTGCCCTGGCTACACCCGCACTGAGTTCCACTCGCGTGCCAACATGGAAACTCAAACTATTTCTAATTGGATGTGGCTTGATGTTGATGCAGTAGTTGCAAAGTCTTTGAAAGATTTCAAAAACGGAAAAGCGATCAGTGTTCCAGGAATGCAATACAAATTCTTAAGTTTGATCGCGCAATACTTGCCGCGACCAATAGTTCGCAAACTTTCAGTTGCGTCTCGTCGCTAAAACGCAGATAAAACGTCCTGCGGCGAATCTGTCGTAACTTTCCAGCCACGCAATCTAGATTGCAACGATGCTTCTTTCGCAGATTCATCCGCAGAATCAGTAATAACAACAGTCACCGGTGCATCTGGCCAATCGCCATAGTCGCCACCAATAGTTGGCATGACTGGATCAATCAATACATAACCAACTGCAGGTCGACGAAGTGAACGTCGACTAAAACCAATTGCCGGTGCATGCACAGAGGTCTCACCATGAAAAACCAAAACTAAAGGTTCAGCGGTACTGGCAAGTTGTGAAGCCACGTGGGTAACCCAACGCACCGATTCAGATGGTGGCGTGATCACAAGTGGGGTGGAAGAAAGAGTTACCTGCGATGCGACTGTATTAATACAGTCTGTTTCAGGCAGGAATGCAATGGTGGCCACTAGATAACTGTGCCATGACGAAAACGAAAAGCGTAATGCCAGGCGAGCCCGGGATTTGAACCAATGTTTTACTGTGATACTTAAGGAATGGCTTGGTTATATCTATTGCTCGCAATCATGTTCGAACTAATTGGTACAACTGCTTTGAAGTTCTCGGATGGTTTCACCAAGCTTTATTGGACCCTTGGTATGGCTGTTAGTTATGGCTTAGCTTTCTACCTTTTGGCAATCGTGGTTAAGACAATTCCACTGGGAATTGCTTACGCAGTCTGGGCCGGCCTTGGAACTTTAGGCGCATTCTTCATCTCTATCTATATCTTCAAAACTGAAGCCAGCAACCTTGCCTGGTTTGGCGTGGTTTTGGTAGTCACCGGAGTAGTTCTACTCAACGCTGGCAGCAACAGTCACTAAAGATTGGGCGCATCCCAATCACCTTGTTGTTCCATGATGGAACGAAGCGTTTGATCAGCGGTCGTCACGATTTCATTAGTACGCACGATTAATTCTTCAGCAGATTCAGAACTAAGTAAGTCCAGTTGATCCAGTTCACCAATCGGAAGAATTCCTGCAAGTTGCCAGCACGAATCCATTGGATCCTCACTGAGTTCTACGGCTGCGCCAAACTGCAAATTTGTAAACTCACTTGCGAATGCCAGTAGCTGTCGTACTCGAACTTCAAGTTGATTCTTAGATTCCGAAAGAGAATCGTCCCAAATCAAATCCGGAATTAACTCGATAACCGCTACTGGGTATGGATCATCGGGTAACCAAGAAGTTACTTTGAATCTTTGTGTGCCCACGGACTCGAGTCCGTAGAACTCTTCGGTGGTGCCAATGTTGATAACCGAAGCGATAGTGCCAATCTGCATTCGCTGATCGCCGCCGCCAACCTCGGTTCCGCGCTCGATAAGCACGACTCCAAACTCTGGATTCTCGGACCCAATCAAATCCCCAAGCAGCTTTAGATAGCGAGGTTCAAAGATACGAAGCGGAAGTGGCATCGCTGGTAGAAGTACAGACCCAAGTGGGAACATTGGCATAACCGTCATTGCCCACCAGATCCAATCTTTGCTTCGGTTAAGCGTATCTAGGGGCCTGAAAGTCGGCCTCTTTTAATCCTGCAAAAACCCCTAGTTTTCGGGGTCTGGACCCTCTCGATTTGCACTCTAGGGGTGAGAGTGCCAACAATAGTATTAGCACTCGGAACCCCCGAGTGATAACCCAAAAACTCTGGGGCTTTGGCCCTAAACGTTTGGCACAAAAGGAAAATACACATGTCGAAGATGATCGCTTTCGATGAGGAAGCCCGTCGCGCACTTGAGCGCGGTATGAACACACTCGCAGACGCAGTCCGCGTAACGCTTGGCCCAAAGGGTCGCAACGTTGTTCTTGAAAAGAAGTGGGGCGCACCAACCATCACAAATGACGGTGTCTCCATCGCCAAGGAAATTGATCTAGAAGATCCATACGAAAAGATCGGTGCAGAACTAGTTAAGGAAGTTGCCAAGAAGACAGATGATGTCGCTGGTGACGGAACAACAACTGCAACAGTTCTTGCTCAGGCACTTGTTCGCGAAGGCCTACGTAACGTAGCTGCTGGCGCAAACCCAATGGTGCTAAAGCGTGGAATCGAAAAGGCTGTTGAAGCAATCAGCGCCGAACTTCTTGCTATGGCACAGAAAGTTGATTCCAAGGAACAGATCGCAGCAACTGCATCTATCTCCGCAGCTGACCCACAGATCGGCGAAATGATCGCTGAAGCTATGGACAAGGTTGGCAAGGAAGGCGTCATCACTGTTGAAGAGAGCAACACATTTGGTCTTGAACTAGAACTGACTGAAGGTATGCGCTTCGACAAGGGTTACATCTCGCCTTACTTCGTTACCGACGCCGAGCGCATGGAAGCTGTTCTTGAAGATCCATACATCTTGATCGTTAACTCAAAGGTTTCTGCAATCAAAGACCTTCTTCCAATCTTGGAAAAGGTTATGCAGTCCGGTAAGCCACTTGCCATCATCGCTGAAGATGTTGAAGGCGAAGCACTTTCCACACTTGTTGTTAACAAGATCCGTGGCAACTTCCGTTCCGTAGCTGTTAAGGCTCCAGGTTTCGGTGACCGTCGCAAGGCAATGTTGCAGGACATCGCAATCTTGACTGGCGCACAGGTAATCAGCGAAGAAGTTGGCTTGAAGCTAGAAACAACTGACATCGAACTTCTAGGTAAAGCACGCAAGATTGTTGTTACCAAGGACGAGACCACAATTGTTGAAGGTTCCGGAGACGCAGACCAGATTGCTGGCCGCGTAAACCAGATCCGCGCTGAAATCGAAAAGTCTGACTCTGACTACGACCGCGAAAAGCTACAGGAACGTCTGGCCAAGCTTGCCGGTGGTGTTGCAGTTATCAAGGCTGGCGCAGCAACTGAAGTTGAACTTAAGGAACGCAAGCACCGCATCGAAGATGCTGTTCGCAACGCAAAGGCTGCAGTTGAAGAAGGAATCGTCGCCGGTGGTGGCGTTGCTCTTCTACAGGCATCCGAAAAGGCATTCGCCAAGCTAAGCCTTGAAGGCGAAGAAGCAGTTGGCGCGAACATCGTCAAGGTAGCGGTTGAAGCACCGCTAAAGCAGATTGCAATGAACGCTGGCCTTGAAGGCGGAGTTGTTGCAGAGAAGGTTCGTAACCTAGAACCAGGCTTTGGCTTGAATGCTGCAACTGGAGAATACGTAGATCTAATCAAGGCTGGCATCATTGATCCAGCTAAGGTAACTCGCTCTGCGCTTCAGAACGCTGCATCGATTGC
>JAPLBY010000033.1 GCA_026392515.1 Actinomycetota bacterium
AGCGGAAGTAAGTCATTCATCAAGGCATAGCCGATGACTTTATCAACCGCATTGTGCCTGCCAACGTCTTCCCGAACCACAATCAACTTTCCTTGTGGATCAAACAGGCCAGCCGCGTGAAGTCCGCCAGTCTTATCAAAAATCTTTTGCTTAGGTCGCATCAACTCCGGCAACTTCAACAATTCTGATTCCGAAATGCCAGGTGCAGCAACGTTTCCACAACCGCGACCACGCAAATCTTCAATGTGGGTAGATCCACACACACCACAAGCACTCGATATTGTGAAACGTCGTTCAAGAGTTCGAGTAACGGCAGGAGCATCTGGGACAACTCGAGCCACAATCACATTTTCTTGCTCACGCGGAGTTAACTCTTTATCTTTACAAGTTGTGATGCCAATCAAATCTTCCCGAGTGCGTAACAAACCTTCAGTCCAAAGAAAGCCTGCACCCAATTCAATGTCTGCACCGGGTGTTCGCATAGTTATGGCTAACTGCTGCAAGCCTGCTCCACCATCAATTCGAATCTCAAGTGGCTCCTCCCCAACCACATGATCACTAACGGTGGTGTTGGATCTAGTCTTTACCACTTGAATCCGCTGGGATGGATTCATCGGTTCTTGGCTAGTCAACGATTTGCCATTCTGCTACCGCATTTGAAACGGTCTCGATTAACCTGCGAACCTCATCTGGACTTAAGGAATCTTTACCTGCGGCATAGCCAAGTAAGAAAGTGGTTAGCGGCGCTGACTTACGTTCGACTCCGTGTGCTACTTCCCGAGTTAAATCCAACAACTCAGATGTCAGAACTTCGTGCGGATCAACGTCAAGCAAGGTTGCTACTCGAGTCATCCACATTTGAGTGATTTGATCCATCGCTTCGCTCCCGTTAACAGCCTTAGCAACATCCTGCCACGAGTCAAAGTCAACTACTTGATCAGGATTAACGTTTACTCCAACCATCTTTAGCGTTGAAAGCAGGCGCAATGGCGATTGGTTAACCCCCTGGGTTGGCAAGAGCAATTCCCGCAATAAAACAGTTCGAACGCAGGCACACAATGGCTGCCCACTGCCATCACTTCGAATCGCCCAAGCCCCATCGCTGCCAAGTGCAGCTGAAATCAATGCCGAAACAGTGTCACTAGAAAGCGTTTGATCTGCCGCCGAGATGAAGACGTATTCACTCGTCACACTTGCCATCCCTGACCAGAGCCCGGCCGCCGGTCCCCCATTTGGATTCAAGTCTGGAACCCAGGTAACGTCGGCGCCTTCAATTCCAATTTCACGCGGGTTACCCACTACATAAACTTTTCCTGGACAGGACTTGATGATGTCCTCAAGTAAAGTCTTTCCACTTAGCCCAAGTGGCAACATCGCCTTATCTAAACCACCCATGCGGGTTGCTTTACCACCAGCAACAATGATCGAATCAGGAATTGATGCGGTAACAGCGCTCATAGTTATCAAGCATGACATGGGTTCGATAGATTGTGACTATGTCAGCGGAGATTAATCACAATGTGGAATGGGACTTGGCCTTAGCGCTGAGCTTCGAATCCGTGGTTCCTAAATCTGCGGTCCAGTTACCACTAGCGCAAGCCATCAACATGGTCTTGGCGCAGGACTTAACTTCAGACATTGATCTGCCACCGGCTCACACCGCAATGATGGATGGCTACGCAGTATTTGGACAAGGCCCATGGCGAATCGTTGGCGAACTTCATGCCGGAAGTTTTTTGCCTTACCTAGAAACCGGCTGTGCCCTAAAGGTAAGTACTGGCGCTCACCTACCTCCACACTGTTCATTTGTGATCCCGCAAGAAATGGCAACCCTTTTCGAAGATGATGTGGCCAGCAAAAGCTCGTTCACGCCTGGCCAACACATTCGCCAACCAGGTGATGAAGCCCTTGCCGGCGAAAGTATTGCGGCCGCTGGAACATTACTAACTCCAGCCATTGCCGGTCTAGCAGCCAGCTCAGGCATCGATGAAGTTTCGGTTTATCGGTCTCCAACAGTTGCAGTAGTTGTAACGGGTAGCGAACTAGCAACTACTGGAACGCCTGGACCCGGTCAGATCCGTGATTCTCTTTCTGTGCAAGTTACTCCGTGGTCGCAATACCTAGGAGCGACAGTGAACTCAAGTGTTAACTGTGCCGATGACTTAACTGAGCTATGTGCAGCCATTACAAAAGCTGACGGTGACATCGTGGTCGTTACAGGTGGAAGTTCATTCGGTGAACACGATTACTTGCGACCTGCGCTCGAGCAACTTGGTGCCATTTATGTCGTCAGTGAAATTTGGATGCGCCCTGGTCATCCGTCTCTGCTAGCTAAACTTCCTGATGGCAAGTTAATTGCAGGTCTACCTGGAAACCCACTTGCTGCCCTCGTAAGTTTTATGACTGTTGTTGCGCCTGCGCTTCGTGGACTCTCTGGTCAAAGTGAATACCGAATGGGTAAGATTGCACTGGCCAAGGATTTCGCATGTGACCGCACTCGAGTAGTGCCAATTGTGGTGTCTTCTGGAATGGCGGAAATGACTGAATTCCGCGGCTCGGCTATGTTGCGCGGACTTTCGCACGCGGATGCACTCGGAGTTATTTCTCCTGGTGACAATCCAGCGGGAACTTTGATTAGAGTTCTTCCGCTACCTTGGCGAGTTAACTAAGCATTAGCCTTAGCGCGAAGTTCATCAACAACTTTGTTTAAAGTCTCACTAAAGTCATTTCGATTACTCGTTACATGCTGATAAAAATCAGAACGCATTTTAGGCGTCCAGAATTTCACTAGGTGCTCAGAAATTCGTAAATAAGTTTCTTTGTGGACCGGAATATTCTTTTCGATGTCCCCCGCCATGCGAGTAAGAATTGAAATATCCACGATTAGGCCTTGGTCAGAACAGATTCGAGCGAATTAGTTGCTGGTGCACTGGAATCAGCTGGGCGAATTTCAACGGCTGTCACTTTAAATTCTGGACAGTTAGTTGCCCAGTCTGAAAATTCAGTTGTAATGACATTTGCACCACTAGTTGGGTGGTGGAATGTTGTGTGAACTACGCCAGCTGGAACTCGATCGCTCACCAATGCAGTCAAAATAGTTTCACCAATTCGACTCGACACTGCAATCTTTTGACCATCAGCAATTCCGCGCATCGCAGCATCTGCCTCATGAATTTCTAGAACATCTTCTGGATGCCAAGTTACGTTTGCGGTTCGACGGGTTTGAGCGCCAACGTTGTACTGGCTCAGAATGCGACCTGTTGTAAGCAAAAGTGGGAACTTACGATTTGAACGCTCTTCAGTTGGCACAAATGGGGTTTCCATGAACTGGCCTTGGCCACGCACAAAGCCTTCAACGTGCATGATTGGAGTTCCAGTTGGAGCCGCGTCGTTGCACGGCCACTGCACGCTGCCAACTTCATCAAGCATTGCAAAGCTAACGCCCTTGAAGGTTGGAGTGATCTCGGCAATTTCGTCCATGATTTGCGCCGCATTGTCGTAGTGCATTTCATAGCCCATGGCTTGGGATAGCTCACAAATGATTTGCCATTCTTGCTTGCCATTCTTGGCAGCCATTACTGGACGGACGCGGTTGATACGACGCTCAGCATTAGTAAACGTTCCATCCTTTTCCAAGAATGAAGTTCCGGGCAGGAATACATGAGCAAACTTCGAAGTTTCATTCAGGAATAAGTCCTGCACTACAACGAGATCCATCGCCTTAAGCGACTTTTCCACGTGCATAGTGTTTGGGTCAGATTGTGCAATGTCTTCACCATGCACAAACAGACCACGGAATTCGCCAGAGATCGCATTGTCGAACATATTTGGAATTCGCATACCTGGATCAGACATGAGTTTTACATCCCAAAGCATTTCAAATTGCTCGCGAACTGCATTGTCAGAAACATGTCGGTATCCAGAAAGCTCATGTGGGAAGGAACCCATGTCACACGCGCCTTGCACATTGTTCTGGCCACGAAGTGGGTTAACTCCCACGCCATCACGGCCAATGTTTCCGGTAGCCATAGCAAGATTTGCCATACCCATAACCATGGTTGATCCCTGGGAATGTTCGGTAACGCCTAGACCGTAGTAAATCGCAGCATTCTTGCCAGTTGCGTACATGCGCGCGGCCTGACGAATGGTTTCGGCTGGAACTCCAGATTGTGCCTCGACTACTTCTGGACTGTTCTCAGGAAGCTCAATAAATTTGCGCCAGCGATTAAACGGTCCTGGATCGCAACGCTCAGCTACAAACTCTTCATCAATCAAGCCTTCAGTTGCAATTACGTGTGCGATTGCATTAACCACTGCAACGTTGGTTCCTGGCTGTAGCTGTAAATGGTGATCAGCCTTAATGTGTGCTGATTCAACTAGATCAATCTTGCGAGGGTCGATAACAATTAAGTTTGCGCCTTCGCGAATGCGGCGCTTCATGCGAGAGGCAAATACTGGATGAGCGTCAGTTGGATTAGCGCCAATAACCACGATTACATCGGTCTTTGCTACTGACTTAAAGTCTTGAGTTCCAGCGGAAGTTCCAAACGTAGTGCTTAAGCCATATCCAGTTGGTGAGTGGCAAACTCGGGCGCAGGTATCAATATTGTTGTTTCCAAAAGCAGCGCGAACCATTTTTTGTACGACAAAGATTTCCTCGTTGGTACATCTTGACGACGAGATTCCACCAATGCTGTTATCGCCATACTTTTCTTGAATCGCCTTTAGCTTGGTCGCGGTGTATTGAATTGCCTCGTCCCACGAAACTTCACGCCATTCATCGGTGATCTTTTCGCGAAGCATTGGCTTCGTAATGCGATCAGAGTGCGATGCGTAACCCCAAGCAAATCGACCCTTGACGCAACTGTGGCCCTCGTTGGCGCCACCAGTTTTAGTTGGGACCATTCGAACTAATTCGTCGCCACGTAATTCAGCATTAAAAGAGCAACCAACGCCACAGTAGGCACAAGTTGTTTGAACTGTGCGAGTAGGCATACCAAGATCGATTACTGACTTTTCTTGCAAAGTTGCTGTTGGGCAAGCTTGAACGCAAGCTCCACAGGAAACACATTCACTAGAAAGGAAGTTCAAGCCACCAGGACTTACCTTCGAGTTAAAGCCACGGCCTTCGATGGTTAGTGCGAGAGTTCCTTGAACTTCATCACAAGCGCGAACGCATCGATTACAAACAATGCATTTGCTTTCATCGAATGAGAAGTAAGGATTTGAAGCATCTGTTGGAGCATCTAAGTGGTTCTTGCCATCCATGCCGTAGCGAACTTCGCGAAGTCCTGCTACCCCAGCCATGTCTTGTAGTTCGCAATCGCCATTAGCGGAACAAGTTAAGCAGTCCAGAGGGTGGTCGGAAATGTAAAGTTCCATGACATTCTTGCGAAGTCTGGCAACCTTGGCGGTCTGGGTACGAACAACCATGCCATCTTCAACCGGAGTTGTGCACGAAGCTGGTGTGCCACGGCGACCATCGATTTCAACAATGCACATGCGGCAAGAACCAAATGGCTGAAGTGAATCTGTGGCGCAAAGTTTTGGAATATCACAGCCAGATTCTCCAGCTGCGCGCATTACCGAAGTGCCTTCGGGAACTAAGTGAGTTTCGCCATCAATCGTGACGCTAACCATGACATCAGAGTTTGATTTTGGGGTACCGTAATCGGCTTCACCGATACCAGAGCGCATCGGCATAGTTCCGCGTGGATCTGAAAGTAATGTCATCACTTCACCTCTACCTTTATACCAAAATCTGCCGGGAATAACTTGAGTGCGCTTCGAACTGGTAGTGGCGTTAAGCCACCCATTGCACATAGTGAGCCATCAGTCATGACTTCGCATAAATCTTCAAGAAGTTCAAGGTTTTTGGCTTGCTCTTCACCGGCAACAATGCGATCAATAACTTCAACGCCACGCGTTGAACCAATTCGACAAGGTGTGCACTTGCCGCAAGATTCTTCGGCACAAAATTCCATTGCAAAGCGAGCTTGTTTAGCCATATTCACAGTGTCATCAAAAATTACGATGCCACCGTGGCCAAGCATGCCGCCAACTTCGGCTAAGGATTCATAGCCCATTGGAACGTCCCATGATTCAACACCAAGGTAAGCGCCTAGTGGCCCACCAATTTGAACCGTCTTAACTGGTCGTCCACTATGAGTGCCGCCGCCAACTTTGTTCACCAGATCGCCAAGTGTGATTCCAAATGGAAGTTCAACTATGCCACCTCGCAAAATGTTTCCAGCCAGTTGGAAAACTTGAGTTCCGCGCGAACGATCCACTCCAAAGGATTGATATGAAGCGGCGCCATCAGCCAGAATCATTGGCACAGCTGCCAAAGTCATTACGTTATTGATAACAGTTGGCTTACCAAACAATCCAACTAATGCCGGGATCGGTGGCTTGGCACGAACCATGCCGCGCTTACCTTCTAGGCTCTCCAACATTGCGGTTTCTTCGCCGCAAACATAACTGCCGGCGCCGACTCTTACTTCTAGATTGAAGGAAAACTCCGAACCTAAAACTGAAGTGCCAAGAACTTTGTGTTCGATTGCGATTTGGATTGCTTGATTCAGAACATCAATTGCATGCGGGTATTCAGATCTGACATAGATCAAGCCTTGAGTTGCGCCCACTGCGATTCCAGCAATGATCATGCCTTCGATCAGGGTGAAAGGGTCGCCTTCCATCAGCATTCGATCGGCAAAAGTTCCACTGTCGCCTTCATCAGCGTTACAGCAAATGTACTTTTGATCAGATTCTGTGTTGAGAACCGTTTTCCATTTGATGCCCGCCGGGAAACCAGCTCCACCACGGCCGCGAAGTCCGGAATCCGTAACTTCATCAACGATTTTTGCTGGAGTCATAGCAATTGCATTTCGCAAACCTTTAAGTCCACCGTTGGCTTCGTAATCCACCAAGGAAAGTGGATCGGTGACGCCAACCCTGGCAAAAGTAATTCGAGTTTGATTCTTAAGGAAATCCAACTCTTCGACAAGTCCTAAGCAAGAGTCATGTGAACTTCCAGACAGTAGCCCAGTAGCAATCAGGTCAGGGATCTGATCTGCCGAAACATTTGCATAGCCAATTCGTCCAGCCTCAGTTTCAACTTCGACTAGTGGCTCAAGCCAAAGCATGCCGCGGGAACCATTTCGTACAACTGTGACATCAAGTCCACTTTTGGTTGCCTGATCGGTAATTGCCTGAGCGACTTCATTTGCGCCCATTGATAGTGCTGCCGAGTCCATAGGGACGAAAACTTTTGTCATGCGGTCACCGCCGAAGTTGCGGCAAAGATTTTTGCACAAGTTGCTCTGCCGATTGGCGCACCGTTGACCATGGCTGCTGGGCCTAGTGCGCAATTACCTAAGCAAAAAGTCTGCTCCATTTGGATGTCGTCCTTGATGTTTCCCTTATGGATGTCATAGCCCTTGTCATGTAGTTCGCTGATCAGGCTGGCACTTCCTGATGCTTGGCAGGCTTCAGCAACGCAAACCTTGACTACTGCCTTTGCCGGTGGTGTTGAGCGGAAGTCACTATAGAAAGTGAAAACGCCATAAACCTCAGCGCGCGAAACATTGGAATTCTTCGCGATTATGTCCAAAGCACTATCAGGTACGTAGCCAAGGAGTTCCTGCACAAGTTGCAATGAGCGCAGAACTGCAGATCCATCCCCTTTGTAAGGTCCTAAGTAATTAAGGATGCTTTCTTCCGAGAAGTTACTCACTTGGTACTCCAATTAGTTTTAGTAGCTGTTCTTCAAGGTGCTTGTCGCCAACCTGAATGATTTCAAGTGGTAATCCGATTAACTCAGCAGCGTCTTTTGCGGCAGCTTCTAGTTCAGGAGTTTGATGTTGCGCTAGCCATAAAACTCTTTTGTACGAATGAAAGTAGTCATCTCGCAATTCTGGATAGCGATCCAGGCCCATTTCCGTCATGACGCTTCGGCGAAAAGTCTTAACTAAGTAATCCGTGAACACATAAGTTCCTGGAACGGCCTCAAACTCAGCTTTCATTTTTTCAGCAGTTGCAAACACGTCATAGCAATGGTCGCCTGATAAGCGGGAAACTTGATACTTGTCGCAAAGTGCATCTATCGCCCCATAAGTTCCACAATCTGCGTAGGCAATCGCTACCTGATCAAATGTTGGCTGCAGTTCTAAAATCATTTTTTCAACTTCAGGTGCAATACCTTCAGGACGATTGTGCAGCAATGGATTAATTGGTTCGATCCGTAATGTCAGATTTCGACGATCGGCAATTTCGTGCACGTGGGCTGCCAGTGCACCGCAAGCTATAACAGCGACGCTCATGATGGAAGCGCCAGCTCCAAGAAGAATTTGTCATTAAAGTCCGGGCGATCGGAAAGTTCTACGTAATCAACCTCATCCAGCAAAGTTGTTGCGCCGCTTCGCTCTGTACTTGAAAGCAGAACCATCTTTGCGCCTTCGCCTGCAACGTTTCCAGCACTAACGATTCGCATCACTGGAAGTTTTGGAACAAGTCCAATGCCAATTGCCGAAGCAGGTGACAAGTAAGAACCAAATGAGCCAGCTAACAGAACCTGCTGAACATCGTCATCCACAAGGCCTACTTCTTCAAGCAGTAGGCGCCAACCGGTTGCAATCGATGCTTTTGCGAATTGGAGTTCGCGAACGTCGCGCTGTGACAAGTAAACCGTTGGTTCTTCGCCATCCCAGTGCAATACAAAGATTCGATCTCCAGCTTCCCGGCTCAAAAGTCGCGAAGCTAAATGTGGTGCGATTTCCAAAGCAACTTCGTCCGTTACAAATCGACCTGAATCATCAATTAACTTGGCTTTATGCAGAACGTAGACTGCATCAACTAAGCCAGAGCCGCAAATGCCTACTGGAGTTGTATCTCCGATGACTCCAAGTTTGATTCCTTCGTCAGTAACTTGAACAACTTCGATTGCGCCATCAGCTGCGCGCATTCCGCAAGCAATCGAAGCAGCCTCGAAGGCTGGGCCAGCTGGGGCTGCAGTTGTAAGGATTTGATCGCCATTTGAAAGTACGATTTCGCAGTTAGTGCCGACATCGATCAATAAGCGGACTCGCTTATCGCGATCCATTCCAGTTGCTAGGACACCAGCAACAATGTCGCCGCCAACATATGCGCCAAATGCCGGGAATAAGAAAACTCGCGCTGATGGCAATAGTTCAATGCCAATTTCAGCCGCTGTAAAGATCGGCCATTTCTGAGCAGCAGTAATGAACGGTGCAACGCCAACTGGCTCTGGATCTACGCCAAGCAAAATCTCAACCATTGTGGCGTTACCAGCGATCGCAATTTCATAAACCTGGTCTGCAGAAACTTCAGCTTCGGTGCAAACTTCAGCAATCAGTTCATTCAATGTGGCAAGACCCGCAGTTTGCATCAAACCAGCTGCTAACGGATCCATCATGGTTGCTGAAATTCGTGAGATAACGTCGGCGCCAAATGGCTGCTGCTTATTCAGCATTGACTTAACTGCCATTGGAGTTCCAGTAACAAGGTCTAGCAGGGTTGCTACAACAGTCGTAGTTCCAAGGTCAATGCCAATTGCGTAGTTTTGCGCCGAGGTATCCCCTGGCTCTACTGCAATCAAAGCTTCATTCACAACAACTGCAGTGACTTTGAAATCGTTCTTGCGAAGAACAGTTGGAAGTGTCTTAAGTACTGACAGATCAGCTTCAAATTCCAAGTCATCCATAGCATCGCGCAAGCGATCAATGTCCGGGCGCTGATCGTGAAGGGTTGGTTCAACAAGTTCCACGTAACGCTTTTGAACTGCCGGTCGCAAAATTACTTGGCGGCCAACTCCAACTGTTGCTGCCTTTGGACGAGTTGAAAGTGGCGGAACATCAACCTTTAGATTTCCATTTGCTCGAGCAACACATGCCAAACGCCAGCCATCGGCTAGTTGCTCTGGACTGAAAGCTCGAATGTCCAAGCGTGAAACCGGAACTTCACCTTCGATGACCTGGATCTTGCACTTCTTGCAAGTTCCGTGGCCACCACAGGTTGAGTCAATTGCTAAACCATTCCAAGAAGCTGCGTCAAAGACGGTTACACCAGGTGGCACGCGAACATCAGTTCCACTTGGTGTGAACTGTAATTGAACGCGACCAAGCCCACTGACAGTTGTGTCAGCCTTTGTGCTTTCTTCGTTTGGCACGGTTTATCTCTCGCTTAGTTTGAAATTACGCTTCTTTGTTTGCGCGGAAATTGCTGATCCAATTTGCGCCCCACTGGTCTAAACCAAGTAGTAAATCCGCAGCACGAACTGCTTGCACTACTTCTGGAGTACGGCCATCCATGATCGCCGAGGTTAGACCCATTGACATCGCCATTGGCATGAATGCTGAGTTCAAAGCATGACGATTTGGCAGACCGAATGAAACGTTGGATGCACCGATCGACATGTTTAAGCCGTACTTTTCTTTAATCAAGTAAATGGTTTCAAGCGTGTGCTTAACATTCTCAGGATCAGCACCAACTGGCATGGCTAGTGGATCGATCAAAAGGTTGTCTAGTGAGATGCCTTCTTTTTCAACGCGTCGCACAATCTTCTCCACAATCACCATGCGGTCCTTGGCAAGCATTGGAATTTCAATTTCATCATTTGGTAACGCCAGGATGGCAGCGTCATATTTCTTTACCAAAGGAAGAATTATGTCCATGCGCTCGTCTTCACCAGTCATTGAGTTAACTAGTGCCTTGCCTTCATAAACAGCTAGACCAGCATCAAGTGCCTCAATGACTGATGAGTCAATGCAGATTGGCAGGTCAGTTAGTGACTGAACTAGCGTGATGGCTCGGGCTAAAAGTGCTGGTTCATCGGTGAGCGGCACACCCATGTTTACGTCAAGCATGTCGCAGCCACCGGCAACCTGGTCAGCAACGTCGATGTTGATTGTGGAGAGATCATCAGCACGAAGCTTTTCCTGGAAGATCTTGCGGCCAGTTGGGTTTAGACGTTCGCCAATGATTACGAACGGTACATCGTCACCAATCGTTACGGTCTTGGTGGCGGAACTAAGCACTGTATGCATGGTCGTCCTTTACTTCGTTTGGGATTGAGCTATTAGTTGCTGTTTGGCGAATTCTGCCGAGATCTGACATAAGTCTTTCTAGTGTCTCATCATTTCTAAAGTCCGTTATGTGCAGCCCACGCACGCCTGGTTGAGCCAATGCGTGCTGGGCAAACTCCAAAGTTTGTAAATATGCTTCTTCAGCTGGGTCAGCCGCTTTTTCAACGCGAGCAATTTGATCTGCTGGAACATCGATACCAGGCACACTGTTATGCATAAAGTTCAGCGGCCGAGCGCCCTTAACTAAAACAACAGTGGGAATGATTGCGATCTTGCCAGCAAGTCCGGCATCACGAACGCCAGCGCAGAATTTCTCAAGCCGATCTTGGTGGTAGCAAATCTGAAGCTGAAGGAACTTTGCGCCAGCTGCATACTTCTTGGCTACACGTTGTACTCGATACTCAAACGGTGGGGCGCCGGGATTTTCAACTGCCCCAATGAACATGTGCGGAGCTGGATCAATCTTGCGACCAGACATGTACTCCCCGCGCTTGAGAGTTCCCATCAGGCGAACAAGTTGTGGACCATCGGTATCAAAAACTCTTCGGGCTTCAGGCTCATCGCCTGCGGTTACATCATCACCCGTAAGTGCAACATAATTTTCCACCCCAAACATTGAGGCGCCCATGATGTCGGCTTGTTGAGCTAGGCGATTCTTGTCGCGGCAGACAATCTGCAAAATTGGCTCTAAGCCAAGTTGCTTAATTGCAATTGCAGTTGCCACGTTTGATGCGTGTGCATGCGCTGCGGTGTTGTCCGTCGCATTGACACCGTCAAACCAGCCACGGAACCGATCTGCATACTTTTTTGCCTTTTCAAGTCCATTGCCATCGAGGGTGTGGAACTCAGCAGTAAATACCGTTTCAGTTGTCTTCATTAACTTGTGCTCAAGCGTTGACATTAATGATCAACTCCTTGCGCAACGACTTCTTCAGTTGTGTTCTTCCAACCAGCTGGAGTCCAACGATCGCGCTTAGTGAAGAAGTTCTTCCAAGAAGAGGTTCCCTTTAGGCGGTTATCAACTGGTGGACGCAAATGGTTGTATTCATCCTTCCAAGATGACGGCAATGGCCAATCTTGCGTACGGTCATAAGCCTTTAGCCAGACACATTTCATCTCGGGCTTAACTTCGCAATGACCGTTTTCGCGCACGCCACCACATGGACCGTTGCGCAATGTTTTTGGACAATTCATTGGGCAAGTCATTCCGGTTGAATGCAAAACACATTGCCCGCAGTCTTGGCATCCCCATACGGGACCCTTAACTACGTGCTCAATAGTGGCGATAAAGGTTGTCATGGTGGTGTTTACTTGCCACGCTTAACGGCGATTAGTTCCTTAGCTTTGCGAACTGCAGTTGAAGCATCTGCTGCGTAACCGTCAGCGCCAACAACATCAGCGTATTCCTGGGTAACCGGAGCTCCACCAACCATGATGATTACGTCATCGCGCATTCCAGCCTTGGTAATTTCATGAATATTTACCTTGAACATCGGCATTGTGGTTGTTAGGAATGCGGACATACCAACAACGTCTGGCTGATGTTCCTTGATTGCATCAATGAACTTCTCAGGGGCACACTGCACACCGATATCAATAACTTGGAAGCCAGCGCCTTCAAGCATGATGTTCACTAAATTCTTGCCAATGTCGTGAACGTCACCCTTAACAGTTCCCATAAGGAATGTTCCTACGATCTCAGCACCAGTGTCGGCAAGTAGCGGACGAAGCACATCTAATGCGCCACTCATGGCACGACCAGCAATCAACATTTCTGGCACGAAGTAGTCGCCGCGCTCGAAACGTGCGCCAACTTCTTCAAGCGAAGGGATCAATGCATCGAACAGGATTGAGTCAGGTGTTAGCCCTTCCTCAAGTCCCATGTGAGTTAGCTCTAGCACGCGAGGTGCATTGCCTTCCATGGTGCGTTCGTACATTTCCTTTAGAATTTCGTCGGGTGTCATGCCGCTCCTTCTTGTTGTAAGCCTTGCACTTGGTTTAATTCTCGACGCATAAGTTGGGCGATGTGCAATTCATCGCCTGGAGTAATTCTCTCAGCCGGGCCACTAACTGACAAAGCCGCGATTGCCTTACCGTTGGCACCTAGAACAGGAATCGCAACTGCAATCAGACCTTGTTCAAGTTCGTTACGAATAACGGCGTAACCGACTTCGCGAGCTTTTCGAATGTGCTGATCTAGTAATGCAAAATCTGTAATTGTTTCTGTAGTGCGCGGCGCCAAAGTGCTCGGCACGGTAGCTCCACCAAAGGCAATCAGCACTTTGCCGGCTGCTGAACAATGTGATGGCACGCTTTCGCCTACCCAGTTACGGCTTCCTAATAGATAGGAGCCTTCAACCTGGGCTATGTTGTCGATACCGTTATGTCCGGTTACCGCAAGGCTCACAGTTTCATGAGTAATGTCAGCAATCCGTTCCATGGCTGGAGTTAAAGAGCCAATCAAAGCCGTGTAAGCGCCGCCGCGAACCGCGAACTGGTTTAGAACTGGGCCGGCTTCAAAGCCGCCAACCGTACTTCGGGCCAATAGTCCGCTTCGTTCTAAGGCGCTAAGGATGCGGGATGTTGTTCCCTTAGCCAGACCGGTGGCTACAACTAATTCACTTAAAGTTTGCGGATCCTCAGAGTGAATAACTCGGATCAAAAGGTCACAGGCGCGGTCGATGGATTGTGTTCCAGTTACTGGCTTTTCGCCTAACTCTTCGCTCATCTCGCCTCCCCCTATATAAGAGGTCAAATCCAGATTCGAAGCTTTAGATAAAGTTTCACGATCTGGAACCTATGTTCCACATCGTACGCTAACATATCGGGTATTCGTCAAGCCTTTTTGATGAAAAGTTACAAATTGTTTTGTAACTGGATAGCTGAACAACAGGAGCCCCTTATGTTCCAAAACAAGAGCCCACGTTATGAAATTCTTTCGCAGGACGCCATGGCAGTCCTGGATAAGGGTTGGCGACGTATTGTTTCCGAAATGGGAGTCGAGTTTATGCACGAGCGCGCATTGGACCTGTTCCGCGCTGCTGGTCAAAAAGTTGAGGGTAACAACGTTAAGTTCGATCCAGATTGGATTCTGGAGCAAGTAGCAAAGGCTCCGAGTGAATTCACATTGCAGGCACGCAACCCAGAGAAGAACGTAATCATCGGCGGCGACAACATGGTTTTTGCTGGCGTTTACGGTCCGCCGTTTGTGCGCGACTTGGGTGAGCGCCGCGACGGAACTCTCAAAGACTTCCAAAACTTCACCAAGCTTGGTCACATGTTTGGTGATCTAGACGTATCAAGCAGTGTTGTAGTTGAACCAAACGATGCCCACCTTGATACTCGTCACATCGACATGATCTATAACTTGATGACACTTAGCGATAAGCCATTTATGGGCAACGTTGTAACCGGCCTTAACGCCAGAGACACAATCAAAATGTCTGAAATTGTTTTCGGTTCCCGCGCAAGCATTGAAAAGACTCCAGCCATCATTTCTTTGATTAACTGCAACTCCCCACTTCGCTGGGATGATCGCATGTTGGAATCACTGTTTGAATACGGCGAAGCTGGACAGCCTTGCGTACTAACGCCATTCCTATTGATGGGTGCAATGAGCCCAGTAACAATTCCAGCATCTTTGGTTCAGCAGATTGCTGAAGCTTTGAGCGGTATTGCCTTGGCGCAGCTGGTTCGCCCAGGTTGCCCGGTTGTCTTTGGTTCATTCCTTTCAAACATTGACATGCAGTCCGGTTCCCCAATGTTTGGTACTCCAGAATCAGCAATGGGTCTGCTTTGCACTGGCCAGATTGCCCGCCACTTCAAATTGCCATTCCGTGGTGGTGGTGGACTAAACGCTGCCCAGACTGTTGATGCTCAGGCTGGTTACCAAACTTTGATGACTATGCACGCAACCTTCTTGGCTGGAACTAACTTCGTTATGCACGCCGCTGGCTGGCTTGAAGGTGGCCTCGTAGCTTGTTATGAAAAGTTTGTTATGGACGTCGAAATTCTTCAGGCCATGCAGGCTGAGTTCACTCCATTTGAAATCGATGAAGCATCGTTGGCATTCGAAGCTCATGAAGAATCTGGTCATGGTGGTCACTTCCTAGGAACTCAGCACACTATGGAGCGATTCCGCGATTGCTTCTACCGACCATTCCTGTCGTCAGCGGATAACTTCGATCGCTGGTCACGCAATGGTTCAAAGACGACAGATGTGCGTGCCAACGAAATTGCGCACAAAATGATCGAAGAGTACGAACCTCCAGCAATGGATTCCGCAATCAAAGAAGAGCTTGACGAATGGGTCGACAAGCGCAAAAAGGAGTTACTAGCATGAAATCTGATATCGATATTGCTCGGGCAGCTACAACTGAATCTATTGTTTCGGTTGCAGCAAAAATCGGTATTCCTGCAGATGCAGTTCTGAACTATGGTCCAACCAAGGCCAAGATCAATATGGAATTCATCTCCTCGCTTAAATCAAAGCCAAATGGCAAGTTAGTTCTTGTTACGGCAATGACTCCAACTCCTGCGGGTGAAGGTAAAACAACAACCACTGTTGGTTTAGGTGACGGTCTAAACGCCATCGGTAAAAAGGCAATTGTTTGTCTACGCGAACCATCCCTTGGACCATGCTTTGGCATGAAGGGTGGCGCTGCTGGTGGCGGATTTGCTCAGGTAGTTCCAATGGAAGACATTAACCTTCACTTCACTGGCGACTTCCATGCAATCGGTGCTGCACACAATCTGCTTTCCGCAATGCTTGATAACCACATTTACTGGGGTAACGAACTAGGCATTGACGTGCGTCGTATCGCTTGGAAGCGCGTTATCGATATGAACGATCGTGCCTTGCGTGAAATCACAGCTGCACTTGGTGGACCTGGAAATGGTTACCCACGTGAAGCAGGCTTTGACATCACAGTTGCAAGCGAAGTTATGGCAATTCTTTGTCTCGCAATGGATCTAGAAGATCTAGAGCGTCGCCTTGGAAACATTGTTGTTGGCTACACCCGCGACAAAGTTGCGATTACTGCAGCACAACTAAATGCAAATGGTGCGATGACCGTACTTCTAAAGGATGCACTGATGCCTAACTTGGTTCAGACTCTTGAGAACAACCCGGCATTTGTACACGGAGGACCATTTGCAAACATTGCTCATGGTTGCAACACAGTATTGGCAACACATACTGCACTAAAGCTTGGTGACTATGTAGTTACTGAAGCTGGCTTCGGAGCTGACCTTGGTGCTGAGAAATTCTTCGACATTAAATGTCGTAAAGCCGGTCTAGAACCAGCTGCGGCAGTAATCGTTGCCACAGTTCGTGCGCTAAAAATGCATGGCGGTGTTGCAAAGGATGATCTTGGTAAAGAAAATGTTTCAGCCGTTGAAGCTGGACTTGCAAACCTTGGTCGTCACATCCGCAATGTACAAAAATTTGGCGTACCGGTAATTGTTGGCGTCAACAACTTCACAACTGATACTGATGCTGAGTTTGCAGCGGTCCAGAAGTACTGTGCCGAAATGGGCGTTGACGCTATTCGCTGTACTCACTGGGCCGAAGGTAGCAAGGGAACAACTGAGCTTGCGAAAAAGGTTGTTGAAATTGTTGAAGGTGGAACTGCATCTTTCAAGCCGCTCTACCCAGACACCATGTCACTTTGGGACAAGGTCTCGACGATTGCAACTGAAATCTATGATGCTGGCGAAGTAGTTGCTGACAAGAGCGTGAAGGATCAGTTCAAGGTATTTGAAGATGCCGGTTACGGTCACTTCCCGATCTGTATGGCTAAGACGCAGTACTCATTCTCAACAGATGCAGCAGCGAAGGGCGCGCCATCTGGCCACACTGTTGCGATTCGGGAAATCCGCTTAAGTGCGGGTGCAGAGTTCATCGTGGTTGTAACTGGAGACATCATGACAATGCCAGGCCTGCCTAAGGTTCCGGCTGCAAATAGCATCAAGCTCGAAAATGGAGAAGTTGTAGGTTTGTTCTAACAAGTTTGTAAAACGCCAGACAGGTGTTGCCCATGACGCATAATGTTGCGCCATGGGCAACACTCATTTGACGGAAAGTAGTTCCGTTCAATCGGTAGATCGAGCCTTAATGATCCTTGAGATATTGGCGCAACGCGGTGAATCTGGTGTTACTGAAATCGCGGCCGACCTTGGAGTTCATAAATCGACCGCATCCAGACTTATGTCTGCCCTATTGAATCGCGGTCTGGTTGATCAAGTTTCCGATCGTGGTCGCTACCGATTAGGACTTGGCTTAGTTCGTCTTGCCGGCTCAGTTACTAGTTCACTAGATGCAGTTTCAGGATCCCGAGCTGTCACCAAGGCCTTGGCTACTGAAGTCGGAGAAACCGTAAACATTGCAGTACTGGATAACAATCGGGTTTTGTACGTTGACCAAGTCATCGGCCCCTCGATGGTGTCCATGCGAAGTTGGCTTGGACATAGTGTTCCGACTCATTGCACAGCCAGCGGCAAAGTCCTGACTGCCTGGCTCGATGAATCTGATCGGATTTCAGCTCGCCCAAGTTCTTGGAAAAAGTTGGCAGCCAACACAATCACTTCTGGTGACGCACTGGAGAAAGAACTTAAGCGAGTGCGCGAACTTGGATACGCGGTGGCAAATCAGGAGATGGAGCCAGACTTTATGGCAGTCGCTGCGCCCATTAGAGACGAACACGATGAGGTAACTGCCGCACTAGTTATTTCCGGGCCTGCCAGTCGTATTAAGTCTGAAGATTTTGAGTCGTTAGGCCACATTGTGAAACAGAGTGCATCCAAGCTTTCGGGTAATCCGAACTTCTGGCGAGAGTAAGGTTTTTACTTATGAAATACGAAAAAGTGACTGAACTGTTTATCAACGGAAAACGTCAAGGCAGCTCCTCAGGAGAAATCCGAAATGTCTTGCATCCCGCTGATGGACACTTAGTTGCCACGTTCCATGAGGGCGGCGCAGCTGACACGGTCTCGGCTATCGATGCCGCGCGAAATACTTTTGATGGCATGCACTGGCCGTCGTTTAGTGGTGAGCAACGTGGAAAGATTCTGGAACAAGTTGCCGAGATTCTGGAGCGCGACAAAGAACTATTCGCCCAGGCTGAATCAGAAGACACTGCCAAAAGAATTGTTGAAGCCCGTTATGACATCGATGATGTAATTTCCGTATTTAGATACTTTGCCAAGTTGGCACCAAAGTCGCATGATCGAGAAGTTGATCCAGGTCGTGAAAACGTTCGCAGCACTATGACATCTGAACCTATTGGCGTGGTTGCAATGATTACCCCTTGGAACTATCCCCTATTGCAAGCTTCTTGGAAGATGGCGCCAGCAATTGCCACTGGTTGCACATTTGTGATTAAGCCAAGTGAACTTACGCCAACAACAACGTCCATGATGATGGACGTGTTTGCTGAAGCTGGTCTCCCGGCTGGGGTTGCCAATCTTGTTCTTGGCTCAGGAGCTGTTGCAGGTGGACCACTTAGCACTCATCCAGGCGTTGACATGGTTTCATTTACTGGAAGCTTGGCAACTGGCAAGCGGTTAATGATTAATTCTGCCGAGACGATCAAACGAGTCGCCCTTGAGCTCGGTGGTAAGAATCCAAACATTATTTTTGCTGATGCAGATTTAGACGCTGCGATCGATAACGCACTAACTGCTGTCTTCTTGCACTCAGGTCAAGTGTGTTCAGCAGGCGCGAGACTTCTAGTCGAGAAAAAAGTTCATGACCAAGTTGTCAATGAGATTGCTCGTCGAGCTGAACTAATCCGCCTCGGTGGCGCTCACGATGAAGATGCTGAAACCGGCGCTCTAATCAGCTCAGCTCATCGCGACAAAGTAGAACGTTATGTGGCTGATGCCCTTGCCGAAGGCGCAGTACTACGTGCCGGAGGAAAGCGTCCTGAAGGATCGCAGTTTGCAAATGGCTTCTTTTATCGCCCAACTGTTTTAGACAACTGCACTACTGAGATGTCCTGTGTTCAAGATGAATCTTTTGGGCCGATCTTGACTGTCGAAACTTTTGAAACTGAAGATGAAGCGATCAAACTTGGCAATGACACTATCTTTGGTCTAGCCGGAGCTGTATGGACTAGTGATTCAGAAAAAGCACAACGCATGGCACGTCGGCTTCGTCATGGAACAATCTGGATCAACGATTATCATCCTTATGTTGCGCAAGCAGAATGGGGTGGCTTCAAGCAATCAGGTAACGGCCGCGAGCTTGGCGAAGCGGGCCTTGCAGAATATCTAGAGCACAAGCACATTTGGCAAAATCTAGCTCCAGCACCATCGGAGTGGTTCACACCAGCGAAAGGGCAAGTAAATGTCTAATAACTCGAGTGCAATCTCAGTAAAGAACCTTTGGCAGGTCTTTGGGCCTAACCCAGAAAAGATTGTTGATAGTCCGGACGCTCGTTTGCCTCGCGCTGAACTACGCGAAAAAACCGGTAATACCGCCGCGGTTCAAGATGTGTCCTTTGATGTTGCACCTGGCGAAGTATTCGTAGTTATGGGTCTTTCGGGATCAGGCAAATCAACTCTGGTTCGTTGTTTAACCAGACTTATTGAGCCAACTGCTGGAAGCGTTGTATTAAACGGCGAAAACATAATGGAGGCAAATGCTGCCCGGCTTCGGGAACTGCGCCGGACAAAGTTTTCTATGGTGTTCCAAAACTTTGGCCTACTGCCACATCGCAAAGTTATTGACAACATTGCCTTCGCACTTGAAGTTAACGGCGTCAGTAAAGAAAAGCGTCATGCTCGTGCGAACGAAGTTATTGAACTTGTAGGACTTCAAGGTTTTGCGTACGCATATCCAGAACAGCTTTCGGGCGGTATGCAACAACGTGTGGGTCTAGCTCGCGCACTTGCTGTAGATCCGGAAGTTATGTTCCTAGATGAACCATTCTCAGCACTTGATCCATTAATTCGCCGGGATATGCAGACCGAAGTTATTCGACTTCACGAAGAACTTGGCAAGACCATGGTTTTCATTACGCATGATCTGTCCGAAGCTCTAAAGCTTGGTGATCGCATTGCGATTATGCGTGATGGTGCAGTTGTACAAATGGGAACTGCTGAAGAACTGATTGCGAATCCTGCAGATGCATATGTTGAAGACTTCACTCGCGATGTTCCTAAGTCACATGTTTTGACAGTTCGCACCATCGCACGACCATTAGCAGATTCAGAAACTGCAACTGGACGCACAATTCCAGCCGACACAATCATCCGCGATGCGACAGCGGCAGTACTTGATGCAAACGGTCCAGTAGGAGTTGTCGAAGGTGGAAACATAATTGGCTACATAAAATCTCGCGACATCTTGCAGGTTGTCGGAGGCGGTACTCACGCATGAGCGTTAGGACTGAACCAGCAATAAAGATTGCGCCTAAATCAATTAGGCGTAGTTGGCTTCTTGGTGGCCTGTTAATCATTTGGGTTGCCGTTGCCCAAATCTTGCAAGGTAAAGCAACTTTGGAGCTAGCCGTTCCAGAGAACTCAAAGTTCACTGCCTGGGCGGGAGAAGTTGCTGACTCAATTAGAGATAACCGAAATGATGGCCTTGCTTTTAAGTATTTCTTTAATCCAATTCGAGAGTTTGTTGATGGTTTCGTAAATATCATTCGCGAATTCATTGCGATTCCTAATGGCAGCTCGAGTATTCCTGTCCTTGGATGGCTTGGTGTTATTTCATTAATTGGCTTTGTGGTTTTTGCAGTCTCGAACGTTCGCATGGCTTTTGCTGCAGTTGCTTTAACGTTCGCTTGCGGCGCCCTAGGTCTATGGACAGATTCCATGGATACCTTGGCAATGACTTTCGCTGCTGTGATCCTTTCGCTAGCAATTGGAATTCCAGTTGGTATTTGGGCCGGCCTGTCGGATCGGGTGCTTAAAGTAGTGACGCCGATTCTCGACTTGGCGCAGATCTTGCCAACTTTGGTTTACTTGGCTCCCCTTGCCCTTTTCTTCCTAATTGGTCCTGCTTCGGCAACGATTGCCACGATGGTTTATAGCATTCCGATCGCAGTTCGCTTAACCGCATTTGGAATTCGTGGTGTGCCAACCAGTCCGGTTGAAGCTGGAACTTCAATGGGTACAACTAAGCGACAACTATTGCGTAAAGTTCAACTCCCGATGTCGTCACGCACAATCATTATGGGAATTAATCAAACGGTTATGGCAGCGCTTTCCTTTGTGGTTATTGCGGCACTTATTGGCGCACCTGGACTTGGTAAGCCAGTTATTGATGCCTTGATCATTCGAAATGTTGGCGATGGGTTTGTTGCTGGCATTGCAGTTGTCTTGATTGCCATCATGTTAGATCGCAGTACTTCTGCTGCGATCACCAAGAAGGATACATTTGTTCCACCTTCTGAAGCGGATCGAAAGCGCAGAAAACTTGCTCTCATAACTGCTGGAATCGCAGCGATCGTTGGCATTGTGTTGTCACGTCAAATGGCTTGGGCAGCATTCTTTCCAAAACAGATAGACATTGGCTCACAAGTTGCAAATGCATCCGACTCAGCTGTGACTTGGGTGACTGAAAACATGGAACTGCTAACTGCAGGCCTAAGTAAAGCAGTCACAGTTGGTGTACTAAATCCACTTGAAAGCATCCTTGCTAACTCACCTTGGTACTTAACCATCGCGATGATCACTTTAATCTCGCTAATTCTTGGTGGAATTAGATCGGCAATTGTTTCTGCTACTTTGTTAATTGCCGTTGTTGCAACTGGTCTTTGGTACGACACAATGATCACATTCACACAAACCATTGTGGCCACG
The DNA here is from genome assembly GCA_026392515.1 of Actinomycetota bacterium. Classification (GTDB taxonomy): domain Bacteria; phylum Actinomycetota; class Actinomycetes; order S36-B12; family UBA5976; genus UBA5976. Next base: position 21,915 of record JAPLBY010000033.1, read on the forward strand.
ATGCTCACCATGCTTGTTGGTGTGGTACTTGGCGTTTGGATCGGCCGAAGTGTCCGTGCCGAGCGAGCCTTACGACCAATTCTGGATGCAGGGCAAACCTTGCCTGCTTTTGTGTACCTAATCCCAATGCTTGGCTTCTTTGGACCATCAAGATTCACTGCGATTGCCACCGGCATCCTCTATTCGATCCCGATTGTGGTGAAAATCGTGGGTCAGGGCATTCGAGAAGTGCCAGTAAACATGGTCGAAGCGGCTACTTCAACAGGTTCCACCAAGTGGCAACTTATAACGAAAGTACAACTTCCAGCCGCAAAGAAGTCCTTGCTGCTGGCAACTAATCAAGGGTTGATATTTGTACTAGCAGTTGTGGTTATCGGTGGCCTTGTGGGCGGCGGTGGCCTTGGCTACTTGGTGCTACTCGGATCCTCAAAGCCCGAACTTCAAGGAAAAGGCCTGGTCGCAGGCTTCTGTATCTTGTTGCTCGGCGTGATGATTGACCGAATCGCACAGTACATGGTGGCCCGAAATTCGGCCCCAAAGCACTAGATTTCAAACTAACAAACGTTGGTTTGAGGGACTGTCGCAAGATGGTTCATTTCCTAGCGAGGAGATAAGAATGGTTCGAAACAAAAGAGTTGGTGCAAAAGCCTCTGTGCTTGCCGCAGCAGCTGCATTGTTGCTAACTGCATGTGGTGGCGCAGGCGTTGATGCAGAAGCATCAGCAGCCCCATCAGGGGATGCAGCACTAGCAGAGTGTGGTTCATACGCAATCGCAATGCACGCTTGGGTTGGTTACACAGCTTCAGCACAGGTCATAACCGAAGTTGCCAAAGCAAACGGTTGCGACATTTCGCAGGTCACACTTGCTGAAGCAGGCGTAACTTACGATGCAATGGAAAGTGGATCTGTTGACCTTGTCGTAGAAGACTGGGGCGGCGGCCGCTGGCAAGAATGGGCAGATCGTGGCGCCCTTGTTGAAGTTGGCGACAACGGAAACGTAGGCATCATCGGTATGTACGTTCCACAGTGGATGGCTGATAAGTACCCAGATATCACTGATTCAGCAAATCTAAACAAGTACGCTGAACTATTCGTCACTGACGAATCAAAGGGCAAGGGTGCTTGGTACGAAGGTCCTCCGGGATACACAACAATTGGCGAAAAGCTGGTTTCTGCAAACAACCTTAACTTCACAGTTCTTCCGCAGGGTACAGAGGCAGCTTTGATTGATGTGTTCACCAAGGCAGCAGAAAACGAGACTCCTGCAATCGGTTATTGGTGGACGCCACAGAACTTCCTAGCGAAGGTTCCTATGGCTCGCGTCAATTTCCCAACTAATGACTGGACAGATGCTGCAGAAGCTTCAGGTCTAACTGACTACCCAGAGTTGCCTCTGATTAAGTTAGCAACACCTAAGGCTATGGACGCTAACGATGCATTCACGAAGATCGTTAAGAACTTCAAATGGACAAATGATGACCAGAATGCAGTAGCAGCTGACATCGAATCCGGAACTGATCCTGCAGTTGCAGCTCAGAAGTGGATCGATGCAAACGCAGACACAGTAGCTGGCTGGCTTAAGTAAGCCTGGCTATTAAGTCACCTAAAACTGGCGGGTCCAAGCAATTGGACCCGCCAGTTTTTTCATTCCGCTTGACCTTGTGCGCCTACAAGAGGACGATTATCTTGTTGCGCACAACGCACTCTGTTGCATAGTTCGCAACACTAGATTTCAAGCGAATGAGGGTTACTCGTGAAAAAAATCGTAATCATCGGTGGCGGAATTGTTGGCAGCTCACTTGCCGACGAGTTAACGGAACGCGGTTGGACTGATGTAACAGTTCTTGAGCAAGGACCAATGCCCGCACCAGGTGGATCAACTTCACATGCGCCTGGCTTAGTGCAAAAAGTAACTGGCAGCAAGACTCTTGCTGCGATGGCTGACCAAACAATTAACAAACTTTTGACGATTGAACACGAAGAAGGACCGGGCTTCTACCAAGTTGGTTCTCTTGAAGTCGCAACTACCCCAGAGCGCCTTAAAGAATTACACCGCCGCACAGCTTGGTTGCATGCTTACGGATACGAAGCAGAAGTAATCTCACCAGAACGAGCCGGTGAGCTTCATCCAGTGCTCGATCCAAAATCAATTCTTGGTGCGATCTACTGCCCTACTGATGGCATAGCTAAAGCAGTTCGCTCAGTTCAAGCGCTACAACGTCTTGCTGAATCTCGCGGAGCAATCTTCAAAGATCGCACCGAAGTTATTTCGATCGAACAAGAAGCTGGTCAAGTAACTGGCGTAATGACAGATCAAGGATTCTTCCCGGCTGAGATCGTCATCTCTTGTGCTGGAATTTGGGGTCCAAAGGTTGGCCGCATGTTTGGCATGGCAAAAGCTTTCCAACCTCTTGCGCATCAACTTGCTTGGACTGAAGACATCCCTTCCCTTGCGGATCAAACTGAAGAAATCACAATTCCGATCATGCGTCATCAAGGCGAGGATCTTTACTTCCGCCAACGTTTCAATGGCATGGGAATTGGTTCGTACTTGCATCGTCCACTCATGGTTGAATCTGAAGAAATCTTGCCATTCAATCAGGCAGAGATCATGCCAAGCCAGATGCCGTTTACGGCACCGGAGTGGGAACCAGTTCAAGGCTTAGCTGGACAAATTTTGCCTGAACTAAAAGACGCCAAGATCGTCGATGGCATGAACGGAATGTTCTCGTTCACCGTTGACACTTTCCCACTTATGGGTGAATGGAACGGCCTTAAGGGATTCTGGGTTGCTGAAGCAGTTTGGGTAACTCAGGCTGTTGGCGTTGCTCGCGCTACTGCGGAATGGATCATTGATGGTCATCCAAAACTTGCAGTTCACGAATGCGATGTAAATCGTTTTGAACAACATCAACTTGGGCCAAACCACATTTCAATGCGTGGTGCCCAGAACTACATTGAGGTTTACGACATCATTCATCCATTGCAGCCAATGGAAAAGCCTCGCCCACTTCGCACTACAGGCTTCTACCATCGCCAACAAGAACTAGGTGGCTACTTCCTCGAAGCATCTGGCTTTGAACGCCCACAGTGGTACGAAGCTAACAAGGATCTTGTTTCGAAGTACCCAACTCCAGCTCGCGATGAATGGTCAGCACGTTACTGGTCACCAATCATTGGTGCCGAGGCTCAGTACGTTCGTGAAAATGTTGGTTTGTTCGACATCACTGCACTAAAGCGAATTGAAGTAACCGGCAAGGGCTCAATGGAGTTCTTGATGGAACAAACCACAGGAAAACTTGATAAGGCGCCAGGTTCGGTTACTTACTGTCTAATGCTTACTAAGGACGCTGGAATTCTTTCTGACGTAACCGTTACTCGCCTGGCCGAAACTCACTTCATGATTGGTGCAAACAGTGCAATCGATGTGGCTCGCCTAAAGTCCGCAGCTCCAGACACAGTTCACATCAAGGATGTAACTTCTGGAACAGTTGGTCTTGGTTTGTTCGGGCCGCATGCTCGCAAAGTTGTTGAGAAGTTAACAAACGTTGATGTATCAAATGAAGCCTTCGGTTACTTCAAGGCGAAGTCACTTTACTTAGATCAGGTTCCAGCAACACTTTGGCGCTTGTCCTACGTTGGCGAACTTGGTTACGAGATTTATACCGATGCTGACATGGCTCTAAAGCTTTGGGACACCTTGATGGAAGCCGGCAAAGAATTCGGGATCATTCCTGCAGGTCGTGGCGCGTTTAACTCAATGCGCCTAGAAAAGGGTTACCGCTCATACGGAACTGATATGACTAGCGAGCACAATCCACATGAAGCTGGTTTGGCATTCTCAGTTCGCAAGGGTGGTGGCTACATCGGAGCTGAAGCGTTCGAAGCCCTTGACCCGGCAGCAATCACTCGAAAATTGGTTTGTCTAGTCTTTGATAACCCAGAGCATGTTTTGATGGGTAAAGAGCCAGTCTTTGTCAACGGTGTGCCAAGTGGTTACACAACTAGTTCCTACTTCGGACATTCAATTGGCAAGCAAATTGCTTACGCGTGGTTGCCAATTGGCCACACCACTCTTGGTACCCAAGTAACCGTTAAGTACTTCGACTTGATGTATCCAGCTGTAGTCAGCGATGACCCACAGTTCGATCCATCGATGTCCAGACTGCGCTCCTAATCCAGCAAAGATAAGATTTCTCTTATGGCGAATATGACTCGTAGACGTACCGTAGAACTTCCAGACCACCCTGATTTTCTGTGGGTTGCTGACCAAAAACCTAAGAAGTCCTACGACGTAATCATCATTGGCGCTGGCGGTCATGGCCTTGCTACTGCTTACTACTTAGCGAAGAACCACGGCATTACCAATGTGGCTGTCATTGAAAAAGGTTGGTTAGCCGGTGGAAACATGGGTCGCAATACGACAATCATTCGCTCCAATTATCTGTGGGATGAATCTGCTGGCATTTACGATCACTCACTAAAGCTTTGGGAAAACCTCGAAGAAGAAGTTGGCTACGAAATGTTCTTTAGTCAGCGTGGAGTTATGACACTTGCCCACAGCGTGAGCGATGTTCGATCCAAGCAGCGCAACTTCTACGCTAACCATGTAAATGCGGTAGACAGTGTTTGGTTGACTCCGGAAGAAGTTAAAGAAATTGCTCCGATCGTAAACATCAGCGAAGACATTCGTTATCCAGTTATGGGTGCTACTTTCCAGCCACGCGGTGGAATTGCAAAGCATGACTGGGTTGCTTGGGGTTATGCGAAAGCTGCTGCTGACCTGGGTGTTGACATTATTCAAAACTGTGAAGTAACTGGGTTCAAGATTGTTGATGGCAAAGTCCAAGGAATCAAAACGACGCAAGGTGACATCGCTGCGAACAAAGTTGGAATGGTTGCTGCTGGTCATACTTCAGTTCTGGCAAACATGGCTGGCTTTGATGTTCCGCTACAGAGTCGCCCATTGCAGGCACTGGTTTCTGAACTAAATGAGCAAGTTTTAGATACCGTAATCATGTCTGGCGCAGTTCACGTTTATGTAAGTCAGGCACACAAGGGCGAATTAGTTATGGGTGCAGGTACTGACTCTTACAACTCTTATGCGCAGCGCGGTGGCTTCCATGTTATTGAGCACCAGCTTGCAGCAGCCTGCGAACTGTTCCCAATCTTTGAACGCGCTCACATGCTTCGCACTTGGGGTGGCATCGTAGACATTGCACCTGATGCATCTCCAATCATCGGCCTAACGCCAGTAGAGAATCTATTCATAAACTCCGGTTGGGGTACTGGCGGATTCAAAGCCACACCAGGATCTGGCTGGGTAATGGCAGCCACAATTGCAAACGGTGAACCTGATGCACTTGCTAAGCCGTATGCTCTGGATCGTTTTATCTCCGGTCACTTAATCGACGAGCATGGCGCTGCCGGCGTGGCCCACTAAGGAATCACAATGTTGCATATCCCTTGCCCTTACTGCGGCCCACGAGATGAAACTGAGTTTCACTACGGTTCCGAAGCCCACGTTGCTTACCCAGAAGACTCCGCGAACTTAACTGACGAAGAGTGGGCCAAGTTTGTGTTCATTCGTTCAAATCCAAAAGGCTGGATGGCTGAACGCTGGGTACATAGCGCCGGTTGCCGCCGGTGGTTCAACGTTTGGCGTAACACGATTAACCACGAATTCGGACCGTCCTACAAACCATTCACCCAACAGCCAAAGAGTCCAGCATGAGCACAGTAACTTTCACATTTGATGGCAAGCAGTACTCGGGAGAAAAAGGCGAAAGCCTAGCGTCTGCCCTACTGCGTAACGGGGTATTGCATTTCACCGATAGCTCTTACAAAGATCGTCCGCGCGGCGTCATGGGACTCTGGGTTGAAGAAACCAATGCTCTAGTGAATGTTGACTCTGGTGCTGGCGAACCACTTAAGCCAGCTACGACCATCGAGATCGTTGAAGGGCTAGTTGTTCGCAGCGCTCAAGGCGTAGGCGACTTGCCAGATACCCGCGACAATTCCCGATACGACAAGGCAAACCGTCACGTTGATGTGCTGGTAGTAGGTGCTGGAACTTCTGGTCTTGAAGCCGCAAAGAAGTTTTCAGATCTTGGCAAGAGCGTCATAGTTATTGATGACAAGCCAACTGCTGGTGGCCATCTGGTTTATCTAGGTCAGCCAGTTCCAGCTGATTTATTGTCAGTACTTGATCGCGAAAACGTAACTTACTTGCCGCGCACCACAGTGCAAGGTTTGTATGACCAGGGATATTCAGTTGCAACGGAACGTCGCACTGATCATCTTGATGTAAACGTACATACCGAAATGTCACGCATTAGGACTTGGCACATTCGTGCTGAGCATACTGTGCTTGCAACTGGCGCATTCCAGCGTCATTTGGTTTTTGCCAACAATGACCGACCAGGAATTATGCTTTCGCACGCGGCAGCCACTTATGTTTCAAATGGTGCTAACCCATTTAAGACAGCGGTTGTCGTCACCGTTGACAATCAGGGTTACCGCGACGCAATTAGATTGCACAAAGCTGGAGTTCATGTAGCTGCTGTTGTTGACATAAGAAAGAAAGTCTCTAAGTCTTCAAAGAAGTCATCGCGCAAAGCTGTCGAGAAACTTGGTATTCGTTTAATCAAGGGCGCTACCGTTATTGATACCCAAGCAAACCTTGATGGCTTGCTCAGCAGCGTCACAATTGTGGATGCAAAATCAGATCTTCAGGAAACGATCAAAACAGATCTGCTAGCTGTTTCGGGCGGCTGGACTCCGATTGTTCACTTGGCAACATTTATTGGCATTAAGCCAACTTGGAGTGTCAAGCGCGCTGCGTTCATCGTTAAGCACAAGGATTCCCTAACGAGCACAACTGGAATGTTGGCTGGTGATTTTGGTGATGATGATGAGGCTGCCATTTTCTTTGGTCCAAAGCTTTCAACTGAGCAAGCACTTGTTGCCTTCGTTGATTACCAGCGTGATGCAACCTACCGTGATTTCAAGCGCGCAATAGATGCTGGCATGAGAAGTATCGAACATGTAAAGCGATACACAGCAATTGGTACTGCGCATGATCAAGGTAAGACCAGCGGCACCGTAACCATGGGTCTGATTGGTCAAGCCATTGGCAAGGCACCAGATGAAATTGGTTCCTTAACTTTCCGTCCGCCATACATTTCAATTCCATTTGCAGCTCTTGCGGGTCGCGATCGTGGATTGCTTTCTGACCCAGAGCGAACTACTCCAATTCATTCTTGGCATCGAGCAAGTGGCGCTCCGATGGAAGATGTCGGCCAATGGAAGCGACCTTGGTACTTCCCTATGCCTGGTGAATCCATGCATGCCGCGGTACTGCGCGAATGTGCTGCAGTTCGTGAAGGTGTTGGCGTTATGGATGCCTCAACCCTTGGCAAGATCGACATCCAAGGTAAAGATGCCGGCCAGTTCTTGGATTTGATCTACACCAACATGTTCTCAACTTTAAAAGTTGGCATGAGCCGTTACGGCTTAATGTGCGGCATTGATGGCATGGTCTTTGACGATGGCGTGACTACTCGAATCAGTGAGAACCACTGGCTGATGACTACGACTACTGGTGGCGCAGCTAAGGTTCTGGACTGGCTTGAGGAATGGCTACAAACTGAATGGCCACATCTTGAGGTTTACTGCACTTCAGTAACGGAACAGATTTCAACAGTTGCAATCGTCGGTCCAAAGAGTCGTGAATTGATGAAGCGTCTGGCTCCATCATTAGATGTCTCGAATGAAGCTTTTGCCTTTATGGAGAATAAGCATGCAGATGTTGCTGGAGTCCCGGCGCGCATTGCCCGAATCTCATTCTCTGGTGAACTTGCTTACGAAATCAACGTGCCAGCAATCTATGGTTTGCACATTTGGGAATCTGTCATGGCAAAGGGTGCTGACTTAAACATCACGCCATACGGCACCGAATCTATGCACGTGCTTCGTGCTGAAAAGGGATTCGTAATCGTTGGTCAGGAAACCGATGGAACTCAGACTCCTGATGACTTAGACATGAATTGGATTGTTTCCAAGAAGAAGGATGACTTCATTGGTAAGCGTTCATTTAGCCGAGCCGACACCGCTCGCGATGGACGTCATCAATTGGTAGGAATTCTGGCTGATGATGGCTCTTATGTGATTCCAGAAGGCGCTTACATAGTTGCTGGTGCAGACGAAAAAACTGCACCGCCGGTTAAGCACATTGGTTACATCACTAGTTCTTATGACTCAGCTGCATTAGGTCGTTCATTTGCACTTGCATTGGTTGCTAATGGTCTGGCTCGTAAGGGCGAAAAGATTGCCATCCCAATGGCTGATCGTGTTGTAACTGGCGTAATCACCGATTCAGTATTTGTTGACAAGGAGAACACACGTCGTGACGGTTAATCTCGAATTTGCAAAAAGCCCACTTGGTGGCGCGAAGCACGGTGGCCTTGATAAAGCTGTCTTGATTCAAGAAGTTCCATTTACTCCTGGCTTTGATTTGCGAGTGAATCCAGACTCAAGTGGATTCGCAGCGGTAAACCAAGCATTAGGCCTTACCTTGAATCCAAAAGTCGGAACGGTAGTTCGCAATAATGCTGCATGCATTGTTGGCGATGAATTGCCAGCAGCCGGCGGAATTAGTGCACTATGCCTAGGTCCAGATTGGTGGTACTTAACTGGTACTGCTGATATTCAGGCACTGCTAAAGCCAGTCCAGGAAGCACATCACATTTCACTGGTGGACGTAAGTTCCCAGCGAACCAAGATTGAAGTTTATGGACCAAATGCTAAAGATGTACTTGCGCATTATTGGGAACAAGACCTTCGGGATGAACACTTCCCTATTGATGCCTGCAGCCAAGGAGTTCTAGCTAAGGCTCCACTCATAATGTGGCACTGTTGCGAAAATTGCTACTTGCTATTCCCACGTGCATCATTTGCAAACCATCTTTGGACTGCTTTGACTGATGCCGCAGTTGAGTACCTGTAAAATCAGTTAACACTTTCTAACTTAAAAGTAGGCACCATGACTGCGGTCATTCTCGATGGAAAAGCTACTGCTGCTGCAGTAAAGGCGAATCTAGCAACGAGAGTTGCTGCCTTAAATGCTAAAGGGATCTTTCCCGGTCTTGGCACAGTCTTAGTTGGCGATGATCCAGGTTCGCACTCTTACGTTGGTGGCAAACATAAAGACTGTCATGAAGTTGGAATCACTTCAGTTCGTGAAGATCTACCAGCCTCCGCTACCCAGCAAGACGTTTTGGATGCAATTGCGCGACTTAACGCTGACCCAGCCTGCACTGGATACATTGTGCAGTTGCCACTTCCAAAAGGACTTGACTCTAATGCTGCACTCGAAGCAATCGACCCACGCAAAGATGCCGATGGCCTACATCCAACAAACCTTGGTCGCTTAGTTCTTGGCGAACCTGCACCACTACCTTGCACCCCACGTGGCATCGTAGAGTTACTTCGCGCTTACGACGTGAACATAGATGGCGCTGAAGTTTGCATCATCGGTCGTGGCGTTACTGTCGGTCGTCCACTTGGACTTTTGTTAACCCGCCGCAGTGAAAATGCAACGGTTACGTTATGTCACACCGGAACGAAAGACATGACTTCGCATATCAAACGTGCTGATATCGTCGTAGCTGCTGCTGGTGTCCCCCATTTCATTAAGCCCGACATGATCAAGCCAGGCGCTGCGCTACTTGATGTTGGTATTACTCGCACTGATGCGGGCTTGCTTGGTGACCTAGATCCGGCATGTGCTGAAGTTGCTGGCTGGATTGCTCCAATGCCAGGTGGAACTGGCCCAATGACTCGTGCCATGTTGCTCGCCAACGTAGTCGATACTGCAGAAGGAAATCTCTAATGATCATAAAGGAATATGACTACGTAATCATTGGTGGTGGATCTGCAGGATCAGTTCTAGGTAATCGCCTTTCTGAGAATCCAGATAATGAAGTATTAGTACTTGAAGCTGGGCGCAAAGACTCTTGGTGGGATCTATACATCCAGATGCCCGCAGCACTGACTTTTCCTATTGGCAGCAAGTTCTACGACTGGATGTATGAAACTGATCCAGAACCATACATGGGTGGCCGAAAGGTATATCAAGGTCGTGGAAAAATTCTTGGCGGCTCAGGATCTATTAATGGCATGATTTTCCAGCGCGGCAATCCAATGGACTACGAACGCTGGGCAGCCGATAAAGGTATGGAGAACTGGGATTATGCCCACTGTCTGCCGTACTTCAAGAAAATGGAAAATGCCACTGGCGTTCCAAATGACAAAAAGTACCGTGGCCACGACGGTCCGCTTTATCTAGAAAAAGGCCCAGCAAAGAATCCGCTGTTCAAGGCATTCTTTGATGCTGCAGTAGCTGCTGGCTTCAAGCGAACAGATGACGTCAATGGCTACAGCCAAGAAGGTTTTGGCCCGTTTGATAAAAACGTTAAGAACGGTCGACGTTGGTCTTCGTCTACTGCATATCTTCATCCGGTAATGAACCGCAAAAACTTAACAATTCAAACTCGTCACCAAGTTCATCGAGTAATTTTTGAAGGCGACAAGGCTGTTGGCGTGGTTGCTCAGCGTGGCAAGACCATTACTGAGTACCGCGCGAAGAATGTGGTTCTAAGTGGTGGTGCAATCAATACCCCACAAGTTCTGCAGCTTTCCGGAATTGGTCCAGCTGAACTACTTAAAAAGCATGGCATTGCAGTCGTCAAGGATCTGCCAGGTGTTGGTCAGAACTTGCAGGACCATCTTGAGGTCTACATTCAGCATGCGTGCAAGCAGCCAATCACTATGAATCCAAACCTAAAGCTTTGGAGGCGACCATTTATCGGTGCAGCTTGGTTATTTGCTCGAAAAGGCCCGGCAGCTTCAAATCACTTCGAAGGTGGTGGCTTTGCCTGCTCCAATGACACTGTGAAATATCCAAACTTGATGTACCACTTCTTGCCAATTGCGGTTCGTTATGACGGAACCGGAATTGAACAAGGCCACGGTTACCAAGTTCACGTCGGGCCGATGTATTCAGATGCCCGTGGTCGAGTTGAAATCAAAAGTGCTGACCCGATGGCTAAGCCTTCGATCCTGTTTAATTACTTATCAACTGATCAAGATCGTCGGGAATGGGTTGAAGCAATTCAGGTAACTCGTAACATCTTGGCGCAATCTGCTTTTGATCAATACAGCGATGGTGAACTCTCCCCTGGCCCAGAAGTAGAGACACCGGAACAAATTCTGGAATGGGTTGCTAAAGATGCTGAAACTGCTTACCACCCATCATGTACCGCAAAAATGGGTACTGATGAAATGAGTGTGGTAGATCCAAACACTATGAAGGTGCATGGCGTCGAAGGTCTATTCGTAGTCGATGCTTCAGTATTCCCTTATGTAACCAACGCCAACCTTTATGCTCCAACCATGATGGTTGCAGAACGTGCAGCTGACTTAATTCAGGAAAAGCCAACTTTGGCTCCTGAATATGTTGAATGGCACAAGCGAACCGTTTAAGGAATTAACCCCAGTCGTTATCTCATTCTTATGGGGTGATGGCTGGGGTTTTTTCTTTGGTATTGATGATTACTAAACCAACAAGGATTAAAGCGGATCCAATTATCTGCCAAACGTTGATCGCCTCACCCAAGACAACAATGCCAAGCATGATGGCTACAAACAGAATTACATAAGTAGTGTCGCTTGCTACGCCAGCACCAGATTGCTTGATCAAAGTTTGAATCATGATGTAAGTAATCCCTGTTCCGACAACACCCAAAATCAACAACGAGATCAATGAAATCGTTGAGGCGTCAGTCGTGATGGTTACAAACCACGGCAAAATCAATGTGAAGTGAATAGAAGCACAGAGCATTTGCCCAGCCGCGATAGATGTTGGGGTATCTTTCACATTGACAAAGTTACGTCTGGCATAAACCAAACCAGCTGCATAGCTAGTGGTTCCGACCATGATTGCTCCGGTACCAATTGCATCAAAATCTCCAAGGCCCGACCAAGGGTGAGCAATAAATAAGGCTCCTAAGAAGCCCATACTCAAACCGGTTACTCGACGCCAAGTCGGGTTTTCTTCTGGGATAAACACCAGCACAAAACCAAGAGTCACCAACGGAACTAACGCATTCCAAATACTCACTTGCACTGTCGAAATTCGACTAACGGCTGTAGCCATGCCAACAAAGGAAACGGTGTTAAACAGGATGGCTGCAATGTTTAACTTGATCCAGATTTCTTTGCCGCGTGGGTAATGATCCTTAGTTATCAGCAGGACAATCGCCAATGTTGCAGCAGCCAGAACAGTGCGACCCCAAGCAACTTCAAGAGCAGAAAATGACTGCAGCGCAAAGTGCGCCCACATGTAGTTGCCGCCAAAAAGTACTGAGACTGTAAGGAATAGCGCAGTATGAGATTTTGCAGGTTGAGTCAGAGTTGTCATCGATTATCTAGCGCTAGCGAAGCAAGAGCTGCGTTAACAATCGCACCGGATGACAGATCATTGATGTTGTAAAGATCCTTAACAGTTCCTGACTGACCGAAAGAATCCACACCAAGAGATACGCAAGGCACACCGATGGCTGATCCCATCCATGCCATGGCATGGCTTGAAGCATCCTGAATCGTCACAATAGGAGCGCGGTCTCCAAGTACTGACCAAAGTGGACCAGGCAGACTCGGCGCCGAAGCGGTTCGCACAGCCTGACGTAAAGTACGTTGCCAAGCTCCGTACCAACGATCTGCACTGGTCACATCAATAACGTGAGCGGCCACACCTTCGCTGCAGAGTTCTTGAGCTGCTGCTAAAACTTCAGGCATAACTGCGCCAGATGCAACTAAGTGAACCATTGGCACGCGTTCACTATCGTCAGCCCCGCGAAGTTCTGGGAACTGCTCGAAGGCATCAAATAATCGGTACCCACCACTAAGGACTTGGCGCTTTAATACGGCATCACCAATTCGCTTGCGAGCAGCTTCAAATGGTGCCTGATCAAGTGGTCTAGTTGTTAGTCGGAAGTAGAACGCACCGTCGTCGTAAGGCGCGGCAGTCTTTAGCTCTGACGGGCCAGCGGCAACGCGAGTGATTGCATCGGCCAGCATCCAACTCAATGCCGTTCCATAAGTAGGTTCAATAAATGTAACTCCCGGTAATTCCATACCAATGGAAGCGGTAATTGTTGACTGGTGTGCGCCACCTTCTGGCGCCAACGTAACGCCACTTGGGGTACCAGCAATGATGAATCGAGCTGCGGAATAAGTTCCATAGATAAATGCATCGAGACCGCGGCAAACGAATGGATCGTAAACCGTTCCAATTGGAATCAAAGGTTGATCTGACAAGTCCCATGACAGGCCAAGTTGGCCTAGCAATAGGAACAAGTTCATCTCGCTAATTCCAAGTTCAATGTGTTGACCAGTTGGACCTTCAGCCCACTTCAACATTGGATCTTCATTCCAAGCCCGGCGTTCATCTGGTGAATAGATGCCATTGCGATTAATAAAGCCTGCAAGGTTTGTAGACGTTGCAACGTCAGGTGCAGTAGTCACCATGTACTTATTGATTTCTTCGATTCGGGATAGATCTACCAGTACCCGACCGAAGGCCTCTTGAGTGCTAAGTGGCTTAGTGCCAGTCGCGATCTCAGGTGCTGGCACATTTAGTTCAACACCTTTTGATGTTGGCGGGCGATGCAAATCATGTCTGCGCTGTGCTGACAGAACACCGGCTGGACTTTGTGGTTCGAAATCTGACCATTCATTTTCCTTGGTAAGTCCAAGTTCACTTCTGAAGTTATCGATCTGCTCACCACTTAGCAACGCTGAGTGATTTCTTGGGTTACCTGCCATTGGCAAACCCCAACCCTTGATTGTGTATGCAAAAACCACGCTTGGACGATCGGTAACACTGTCGCAAACTGCAAACGCATCACGCAGACTGTCTAGATTATGTCCACCAAGATCTGTAACTAGTTCGTATAGGTCTTCATCGTTTAGCTCGGCAACAGAAAGTCCAACTTCAGCTGGCGCCCCTTCTAAAAATCTAGTGCGCAATTCTTGACCTCTAAAGCCAAACAAAGATTGGTACTGCTCGTTGGCCATGGCATCGATCCAGGCTTCAAGGTCCTTACCAAACGGCTGAGCAAACTTTGCTTGCAATTTCTTTCCATACTTAACTTCAATTACATGCCAACCAGCTGCTTCAAATTGAGCGCGCCATTGCATGATGCGAATTCCAGGAATAACGCGATCAAGTGACTGTCGATTAAAGTCAACAACCCACATCACATTTCCAAGTTCGGTTGTTGCTGGGTCGGCTACCGCTTCCCAAACGTTGCCTTCATCCAGTTCGGCATCACCGATCAAGGCAATGAAGCGAGAATGTGGTCGCTCACCAAAATGTGAGTCGACGTAACGTCTGGTTGCTGCCGCAAAAAGTGGAGCTGCTGCGCCTAGGCCAACCGAGCCAGTTGAAAAGTCTGGTGCATCTGGATCTTTAGTTCGTGATGGATACGACTGCAAGCCGCCAAATTCGCGCAAGCGCTTTAAGTAGCTTTCATCAAGATTTCCAAGCAAGTACTGAATTGCGTGAAAAACTGGAGATGCGTGTGGCTTAACACTGACTCGATCTGGTCCATCTAGATGGTCAAAATAGAGCGCAGTCATGATTGAAGTTAGGGATGCGCTTGAGGCCTGATGTCCACCAACTTTGACGTCGTCCTTTAGTTCGCGTTCCCGGTTTGCAAAGTCAACCATTCGGACAGCAAGCCATAAAACTCGTCGCTGAATCTCATCCAAAAGATCCGTATCAACGCGTTGCTTACTCATGCCATTTCCTTTGTCTTGGCTGGTGAAGGGTCAAACATTTTTAACGAAACCGCTGCCATAACTGAGCATATCGCCATTACAGTCCAGGCAGCCTGCCAACTGAAGGATTCAACTATTTGGGACATGATGATTGGCGAAATTCCACCAGCGGCGAAGATAAAGCTGTGCAAAACCCCTTGGGTGAAGCCGACTCGCTCAGATGGCACTGCCATCACAGCAGTTGTAAACAGTAGGCCGTTCCAACCCATTGCTGTAATTCCAGCGAGGAAAAGTAGTGGCACAACGATTGCGTACTGTTCAAGTACTGCACAGAGTATGAGCAAAGTTGCACCCAATAGCGCAATCACAATTTGAAATTTAACGCGCTGTGTTGGGTGTCGATCGCTAATCACCCCAAGTCGAATTCGCAATGGGATAACAAACGCCATCATCAAGGCATAAAGCTGTCCAGCATGAGTTGGTGTCCATCCCCTGCTGCCACTTAAGTAAAGAGTAAGTAGCGCGACGATTCCTAATTGGGTCAGACAAAAGAATGCAGCAGCAATCAATATCGGTGAAAGTCTGCGCCAATTCACCGGTGGTAGATTCTCGGCCTTTAGTCGGGGTGGTTCAGGAACTCCAATTGGAGCAAAGATTACAAAAAGTCCGCTCAGCACGATCAGTCCCGCCAGGGCATAAAGTGCAGCGCTTAATCCATATGAAACTGCGATGCCAGTTAAAACAATGCCGCCAATAACACCACCGACTGGGACTGCAGCCTGTCTGGTTGAAAGCGCAAAGCCAATGTTTCCTAAGTGAACAAAATTTCTTGCTAAACCCTTAGTCATTGCAACCGTCGGCGATGCCATCATGATGCCGGCAAAGATAAGTGCAAAATGTGCGACTTCTGATGCTTTGAAGAATGCGGCAATCACAAAACATGTTGCAGTACCCATTAGGCCTATAAGAGCTACGAATCGGTCATTCATTCGATCGGCTAAATTACCCCAGAAAATCACAGCTCCTGCAGTACCGAGGCTGATCGTTCCAAGCAGTAGGCCAACACCTGATGTCGTTAAATCAAATGTGCTCGCCAGGATTGGGCCCATAGCAGGCAAGCCCTGTTGCGCAGTCGATACAGCTAATTGCGCAGCAATTGCGGCAGCCAAAATTCCAAGCGCATCTCGGCGCAATTTTTCCGGAGATGCTTGTGACATTGGTTATCTAGATGCCAAAGTGTGACGCGACATCACAATGCGCTGAACCTGGTTAGTGCCTTCGTAAATCTGGGTGATCTTGGCATCACGCATCATGCGCTCAACAGGATAGTCACGGCTGTAGCCATAGCCACCAAGTAACTGAACCGCATCAGTAGTAATTTCCATTGCCACATCTGAGGCAAAGCATTTACTTGCAGCGCCAAAGAAAGTTAAATCAACATCATTGCGTTCACTTCGGGCTGCTGCTGCATATGTAAGTTGGCGCGCAGCTTCAAGTTTCATAGACATATCTGCAACCATGAATTGGATACCTTGGAATTCGGCAATTGCCTTACCGAATTGCTTGCGCTCCTTGATATAACCGGCTGCGAAATCCAATGCGCCCTGAGCAATACCAACTGCTTGAGCCGCAATTGCAATGCGACTGTGATCAAGTGTTGACATCGCAATGCCAAAGCCTGATCCGACTTCGCCAATTCGACGAGAATCCGGAATAACTACGTTGTCTAAATAAACTTCGCGAGTCGGTGATCCCTTGATTCCAAGCTTCTTTTCTGGCACGCCGAAACTTACGCCTGGATCGTCTTTCTTCACAATGAATGCTGTGATGCCACCGCGAGCACCTTTTTCTTTATCGGTTACAGCAAGTACGGTATAGATATGGCTTTCGCCAGCGTTGGTGATCCATTTTTTCGAACCGTTCAAAGTCCACGAGTCCCCATTTGCTACAGCTGTAGTTTTCATTGCGCCCGCATCACTGCCTGCATCCGTTTCAGAAAGTGCATACGACCAAAGGGTCTCGCCCGAGGCAAGACCTGGCAAGAACTCTTTCTTTAGATCTTCACTGCCGCTATGGATAACCGGCAGTGAAGCAAGCTTGTTTACACCCGGAATCAAACTGCTGGAAGCACAGGCTCTGGCGACTTCTTCCACCACAATTGCTGAAGCCAACGCGTCACCGCCAGCGCCGCCGTAAGCCTCAGGCACATGGATGGCCTGAAGTTCCGCGCCAATTAGTGCGTCATACGCCTCTTGTGGGAAGCGGGCATCTTCATCCACTTCCGCTGCGAAGGGAGCAATCTTGGCATCTGCCAAAGCTCGGACCACTGATCTAAGTTCTTCGTGTTCGTCAGCGGTCTTATAAAGGTCGAAACTACTCACTTGTTCTCCTGATTAGCCGAATTGCATACAATTCTGTCACTTTTCGTTGCCAACTGCCATCGAAAGCCTTAATTTGGTCAAAACCCAGCAAGGATTCCTGAATAGATGTATACAAGAAGTGGGTATTTTGCCATTTGGAGGGCACATGTCAGATTCATTCGAAAATGCTGGTTACGGACAAGGCGAAGTTGGCTGGGGTACCAGACCTGCAATTATTGCCGTTGACTTTCAGATGTCATTTTGTGACCCAAAGTTTGCTTTAGGTCGAAGTGAGCACGCCCAACGGGCAATCAAGAACGCTGCCCGCCTATTCCCTGCTGCGCGAGCTGCTGGAATTCCAATCATTCACACTGCAGTTGCATGGTCCACTGACACTGAGTTCGCTCGCTGGAAAGTTCCGGCCCTGCGCGACATTCATCCTGGATCTTACGAAGCTCAAATTCATCCAGATCTATGGGATGACAGTGACGTATACATTTTGAAGCGCTTCCCTTCCGCATTCTTTGGAACTGACATGAGCAGTATCTTGACTACAAACGGCATCGATACCGTTCTAGTTACTGGCGTGACTTCATCAGGTTGCGTTCGTGCAACCATAGTTGATTCGTTCTCCTACGGTTTCCGCACAATTGCAATTGATGACGCCTGTGGCGATCAGGATGCCGGCCCACACGATGCCAACATGCAAGATGTTGGTCGCCGTTATGCCGATGTCATTCAAACTGATGACGCAATTGCCAAGATCAAAGCACTCGGTTAAACATTTAAAAAATGACTCAGCGCGTGGCTTGCTTCACAGGCAGATTCCAACCCTTCCACAATCAACACTTGGAAGTGCTGTCTGCGTTAAGCCACAAATTTGATCGCATCATTATTGCAATAACAAATCCAGACATCGAAAATCTGTTCGAACATGCGGCAAGTCAGCACCGTCATACTGATGCCGCTAATCCGTTTTCCTATGAGTCCCGCGTCCAGATCATTGAAGATTCGATTTCCGAGCTAACTGATCTAAATCATGTGGAAATTGAAATCATTCCGTTTGATTTAACCCAACCAAGTTCCTGGGCAGTACCTGCCGAAACGGTATTTGCATTGCGCATCTTTAGTTCCTGGGAGGCAAGTAAGTTGGATCTCTTTACTGGCCAAGGATTTGAAGTTCTTGAGTTACCAGCGCCAGCAACGAAGTTATCTGCATCTGATATTCGCGAGGCACTAACAACAAATGACTCGACCTGGCATTCACATGTCGCTCCAGGCGCAGTTTCCACGATCCAACAGGAATGGGATAACGCAACATCCAAGGTGAGTGCTTAAGTGAAGCCAGCACCGATGTGGGATGACCGAACCCCAATGATTCTGATTACTTTTGATGGACTCGGCGATCGGCCTTGTGAAGAATTGAACGGGCAAACTCCTTTGGAAGCAGCCAATACTCCCAATCTTGATGAACTAACTCGAATTGGTGTCTCCGGAATCCATCAACCATTTGGTCCAGGGCGAGCAACTTCAAGTGAGCGCAGTCACTGGGCAATGTTTGGCCAGACTCAAACTTTCCCTGGCCGAGCTCTGTTTGAAGCAACCGGTATGGGAATTGAGATTCCATCGCAGCGACCTCATTTTCATCTTGCGCTTCGACCTGCCGAGATTCGGGACGGTCAACTTCATGCCATTGGTCGAGTCAGCGCTGATGATGCAACTGATTGTTTAGATCTATTTGATGCGCTTCGAGTCATGCCACACGAATTAAATCCTGTGTTGCATCCACTTCGCAACGGTGAATGCATTCTCGAGTCGGCCACACTGTCATCACATGAGATAAGTGACAGTGATCCACTATTTGGTCACCTGCATCCAGTATTGAAGCCACTGCCACTTGATGATGCTTCAGATTCAGCAGCAGCGCATAACTCAGCGGAGTTAATGACTAGTTGGCTTAGCGCTGCAGTAAAGATGTTGCAAGATCATCCGATAAACAAAGCCAGACGTGAAGCGGAAAAGCTTGAACTAATTGCTCCTGTAACAAAATGGGCAAGTAACAAAACTGAGTTGAAAACATTCGAGCAGTCCACTGGATTGACGGGCGCCGCAGTTACGAGTTCTGCTCTGTATCGCGGATTAGCCGAAACATTGGGCATGACTCAGACTCACATTCCAAGTGACATGGAAAACATTCAAGAAGATTTTGAAGCCAGAATCTTGGCTGGTATTGAATTGAGCAAAACTCATTCGTTTGTTCACATTCACACCAAGGCAACAGATGAAGCTGGTCACACCAAATCCCCTTCATTAAAGCGAGATGTGATCGAGGCCTTAGATCGTGCCTGTCATTCACTTATTGAACTAGCGCAGACCAAAACGATCATGATTACAGGAGATCACGCAACACCTTCAACTGGTGGGATCATGCACTCGGCACATCCGACTTCAATAGTTTTAGTTGGTCCGCACGTTCATCCTGATGTGGCAATTACATGTGGTGAAAGCTCTCACAAATCCGGTGACCTTGGAAAAATTGCAGCAAGTGATATCTTGCCCCTTATGTCGCATTACTCACATCGAGCTGCCTTCAAGGGGCATGCAACTGGATCTTGCGAAACAATAGCCTTACCTGACAACCCGATCGCCCTAGATTTCTCGGAACCAACAAATGAAAATCAAGTCACTCAAATAAACCGAACAGGAATCAAATGACTAGCCACGTAACGTCCCCACTCGATGTAGAACTTCACATTCCCGCACATCTAGATGGTGTAATTGCAGAAGTAACTGATCTATATGAAAATGAGGTCGCACCTCGGGAACGAGCGCTTGATCACTTACTTAGCGATCAATCAAAGTTCCTTGACCAAGATGGTCGCCTACATAAGGACATCATTGCCGCCCGCCGCGAAATCATGGCAGCTGCCGGTGCGAAAAACATTTACAGTGCACACCTTCCAGAATCTTTAGGTGGTCGGGGTCTTGGCCGCGAAGACATGATCTATGTCGAAGAAAAGGTTTATGGCTACGGTGTTGGCCTGAACCCAGCACTTCTGTCCTGGTCTGAAGGTGCAACCCCTCGACTACTTCATGCGCACGCACATCAAAAAGAACAGTTCACTGATCCGCTAGTCAAAGGTCTCAAGACCAGTTTGCATGGAGTTACTGAAACCGGTGCTGGCTCAAACCTTTACGACATGAAAACCAATGCGGTTCGCAAGGGATCTGACTGGGTACTTAATGGCACTAAGGCTTACATCACCAATTACTTTGACGCCGATGTTGCGCAAGTTTTGGCAATCACAAATCCTGGTGGTGGCCGTCAATCCTTCACTTACTTCATGTTTGATACCAAAGAGTATGCAAACAAGGGTTACAAAATTGGCAAGCTTTACCAGACCATGTTTGGTGATGGCTACACCGGCGAAATTCACTTCGAAGATATGGTGCTGCCAGAAAGTGCAGTACTTGGTGAAGTAAACGGTGGCTTTGACATTGCAGTCATGTCCTTCAATTACACCCGAATGCGTCGAGCCGGCATGTGTTCTGGTTGGAATAAGTACCTAATCGAAAAGACGCTAGAGCGCGTAAAGACTCGAATTGTTGGCGGAGAGCCACTCGGAGCTAAGCAAGGCATCCAGTGGATGATCGCTGACATGTATCTAGATTGGCAGCAGACTCGTTCGCTTTCCCTTGATGTTGCTAGAGCGATTGATACTCCTGGTCCTTGGTGGAACTTGCCTCGTCCAAGTGATGAAGTTCGACGAATTTGCGCCCTCAAGCTAAGCAATGATGAGTCGTTCTATCGAGTGGCAGATCGTGCACTTCAGATTCACGGTGGCTCCGGAGTGCTTCGGGACACCGACATTAACAAGCTGTTCCAAATCGCACGTAACTTACGAATTCCAGGCGGTACCGATGAAGTACAGCGCACAACTATCGCCGAAACGCTCGGCTTACGATTCAACTAGGGGTAACCATGTCAAACAATGAAACTTTGTCACTTGAGATCGGTACTTGGGCGCAGACTGTTTCGATAACTGACGTTCCAAAGCATGTTCAGGACCAAGCATTACTAAACATTCTTGATGCCGTTGGAATCGCGTTCGCATCCACTCACTATGAATTTGCAACTCGTAGTATTGCCGCATCCGTAGCCCTGGGCTCAGGCCCTCGTGGCGTTATCGCTTGTTCTGAGCGCCTAACAGTCCGCGATCAAGCAATGCTTAACGGCATCTTGATTCATGGTTTGGATTTTGACGATACCCACGTTCCTGGTGTTATTCATGCCACTGCAAGCGCGCTACCAACAGCGATCGCTATTGCTGACGATCGCGAACTTAGTGGTAACGATCTAGTGCTGGGCTTTCTAGTTGCGTTAGAAATTGGTGCCCGCGTTGGTACTGCTGCTAATGGCGGATTCCATTCTCAAGGCTTCCATCCAACTGGCCTTGCTGGTGCGTTTGGCGCTGCCACCGCAGCAGCCAAAATGATCGGCCTTGATGCGCACGGTATCGCCAGCGCTCAAGGAATTGTTGGGTCATTAGCTTCCGGATCTATGGAGTTCTTAGAAACTGGTGCTTGGACTAAGCGCCTGCATCCAGGTTGGGCAGCAGTTACAGGTATCACTGCTGCGGAACTTGCAAAGGCCAAGTTTGAAGCACCACTAGCAATTTATGAAGGCCGATTTGGTCTCTACACAACACACACTCCAGCAGGCCATGACCTAAAGATGGATGCAGTTGCTGCGGACTTGGGTTCGGCTTGGGAATTGATGCGAGTGGCAATTAAGCCTTACGCAGCGTGTCACTTCACACATGCCTGTATTGATATTGCAATTGAACTAGTAACGGAAAACAACCTAACTGCCGCAGACATCGAATCAGTTACCACGATTGTGCCATCGCAAGTTGTTCCTGTGGTTTGCGAACCAGCACAGGCAAAGCTAACTCCACGCAGTGATTACGATGCTAAATTCTCATTGCCGTTCATTGTGGCTACTGCAATTGCAAAGCGTCGCTTTACTTTGGCAGACCTGGATGATGATTGCCTAGTTGATCCTGAGTTGCTGGAATTGGCCGCAAAGGTTTCCTACCAAAATGATCCAAATCCAACATTCCCTAAGTACTTCCATGGCGAAGTAATCATTCAGACTAAGGATGGCCGTACGCTTCGCAAGCGCGAAGACATAAATCGTGGTGCTGATGAACGTCCACTATCGGTAAGTGATGTTGAAACTAAGTTCCGTGACAATGTTTCATTAGTCGCCGGAACAGATGTTGCAGATCGAGTGCTAAACGCAGTCATGTCGCTGCCAACAACTAAGAACTCACGTGACTTTGTTGAGGCCTTAACAACTAAATGACACTTGATGTAACGGGCTTAAGTCTTAGGGATTTAACTTCATGTGGTGGCTGTGCTGCAAAAGCAGACGCATCCCTATTGAAGTTACTTCGGTCTGCCGCTTACGACCAGCAAGGAATTGAAACCCTTGTTGGTCTAGCGGCCCCTGATGATGCAGCCGTTACCGCAATGAACGAAACAACATCACTTATTACAACTGTCGACTTCTTTCCTCCTGTTGTTAGCGATGCCTTTGAATACGGTTACGTAAGTGCGCTGAATTCACTTTCTGACATTTATGCCATGGGTGGCTTAGCAAAAACGGCGCTATTGGTTTGTGGCTTTCCAAGAGAAATAGCTGATTCGGAAATCTCAGCATGTGTTGCTGGAGCAGCTTTAGCTTGCAAGGAAGCCGGAGTTGAAATTCTTGGTGGTCACACAGTCCGGATTGCTGAGCCAATTTTTGGTTTAGCAGCTACTGGCTACGTTCACCCAAATGAGATCTGGCGCAAAACTGGAATGGCCGATGGCGACTTGTTGATGCTTTCTAAGCCATTGGGTGTTGGGGTCCTGCTATCTACTAGAGAGCAAAGTGATGAAGAAATCGCCCTGGAGCAAATGAAGGTTTCAAACTTAAGTGCCCGTAATTCCCTAGTTCAATTAGGTTCGGCAGTCCACGCAGTAACTGATGTAACTGGATTTGGATTGATCGGTCACCTAAGCGAAATGCTTGGAACCTCATTCCTAAATGCTCAAGTGAACTTGCCTTCGCAGGCAGTCTTGCCTCAAGCGCAGTCACTATTTGACTCCGGGAAACGAACTTCAGCAGATGCTCGCAACCGGGATGCCTTAGATCGAGAAGTCTTGGGTTTAACGCAGAGCCATTCTCAAGCCGCCCTATTTGATCCACAGACTAATGGCGGACTCTTGGCCAGTATTAATCCTGCGTTTGAAATTCAACTAGTTGAGCAAGGATTTATCACGGTAGGTAAAGTTGTAACAGGTTCAGGGAAAATCGAAGTTTTAAGTAATTAATAGCAAACAAAAGGATAAAAATGCCACGCCCCCTAGAAGGAATTACAGTTCTCTCCCTTGAGCAATTCGGAGCGGGACCTTTTGGCACTGTCCATCTTGCAGATCTTGGGGCTCGCATTATCAAGATTGAAGATCCAAGTTCCGGTGGTGATGTCGGCAGGTACGTTCCGCCTTACGCACACGAAGAAGATTCTCTATTCTTTGAGGCTTTCAATCGCAATAAGGAATCAATCTCATTAGATCTTTCATCCCCAGCTGGCCGGGCAACTTTTGAGGATTTAGTAAAACAAAGCGATGCTGTCTACTCAAACTTGCGCGGTGACGTTCCAGCGAAACTGAAAATCACTTACGAAGACCTAAAACATCTAAATCCCGCAATTGTCTGCTGTTCGCTAAGTGGCTTTGGCATGAGTGGTCCGCGTTCAAAAGAACCGGGCTATGACTACATGCTGCAGGGACTCGCTGGCTGGATGTCCTTAACTGGGGAACCTGATGGTCCCCCAACCAAGAGTGGACTTTCCTTGGTTGATTTCTCTGGCGGCTTCGTTGCAGCGCTTGCGCTCGTCAGCGGTATTCACGCAGCCAGGCGTGACGGTGTTGGCATGGACTGCGATGTATCGCTCTATGACACTGCGCTTTCAATGACTAGCTACATCGGAGCTTGGCATTTATCAGGTGGCCACGAACCAATCCGTCACTCGCATTCTGCGCATCCTTCGTTAGTGCCATTCCAGGTTTTCCAGACTAAGGACTACTGGATCGTTATCGGTTGTGCCAAGGAAAAGTTCTATGAGCGCCTGTGCGAAGTTATTAAGCGTCCGGACCTGGCTACTAATCCAGATTTCGCTAACTTCACGGTCCGTTATGAAAATCGTGATGCTTTGGTTTCGCAACTTGATGACATTTTCAAGACTCGAACTACGGCAGAGTGGCTAGCAGATTTAGTCCCAGCCGGCGTACCAAGCGCGCCCGTGAACACTATCGAACAAGCATTCAAAGAAGAGCACACAATTGCTCGCGAGATGATTGCCCACAGTGAGCATGAATACTTTGGCAAACTTCGCACGCCAGCATCGCCAGTTAACGTTGGACCAAAGCGTCAGACATATCAACGCGCTCCAAAGCGCGGCGAGCACACTATTTCAGTTCTAAAAGAACTGCTGGACTTAACTGACGAACAAATCAAAGCGCTTGAGGCAACCGGAGCTTTCGGAGAAGTCAAGTGAAAGCCTGGGATGGCGTCGCCTATGACGCACTACCGCTACCCCACGAGCAATGGGGAATTAGAACCATTGAAGCGCTGAACCTGCAGCCCAACGAGACCTTACTTGATGCTGGTTGTGGAACTGGACGAGATGCTCAGTTAGCTCTAGCGCAACTTTCAAATGGCAACTTGGTTTGCGTTGATCAAAGCACCACCATGCTGGACCAATGCCGAACCAGATTTGGTGATGATTCTCGCGTGCAAATCTTGGAAGGTGATTTAGATCAAGCGCTTCCTGTCGAGGTCGAAAGCGTTGATGCGATCATGTCAGTTGCTGCTCTTCATTGGCTGGCTCATCACAACAACGTTTGGCAACATTTCTTTAAGGGCCTAAAGCCTGGCGGTCGTATCGCAACTGATTGTGGCGGGTTTGGAAACTTAGAAAAGACCTTGGCTTTAGTGCCACAAATTGATCCAAACATTAAGTTTCCTAATTGGTACTACGCAAATGTGTCTGATACTGAGGCGCTACTTAAAGCAGCTGGATTTGTTGACATCGAAGTAAGTCTTCGTCCGCATCCAACACCACTTCCAGATAAGGAAACTCTGGCAACATACTTAAAGACTTTGGTATTCCGGGAATGGAATGATGACCAGATTGCCAAGATGTCAGAATTGCTAACTGATAACACGCTTGACTATGTCCGGCTTGAAGTTCGCGCCCGCAAGGCTTAAGTGAATTAAGTGATCGAGAGTGAACTTAAGATTGGCGTCCTTTCTCGGCGGGCACCGATCGGTAACGCTGCAGATTTAACTGCAACCCTTGAGCATGTTGGTGGCTTGACCAGAGTTCTACCTGCACTTGCCGAATTTGCCAACATCGATTGGACAGCCCTAACTACCCAAAGCCAAGTAGGGCTGCCTCGGTATTACTCATTTTCCGAAATCTCAAATCAGGTTTATCAACACGACATCAACATATTTCTAGCTGAAATCGATTCCAAGGAATTGGATCTGAGCGATTGGTTTTGTGCGCACTATATATGGCCATTGCTACATGGCCTCCCAATCCCCGAGCTTGCCGATGCGGAACTAAGCGAGCGTTTAAACGCCGTCCGAAGTACCAGTCAAGCGTTGGCAGCTGAATCTGTCGATGTCGATAATCACGGCTACCTTGTTAATGATTTCCAACTCTCCCAAGTCCCAGTAGCCCTACGAGAACTTGAACCAAGTAAGCAAATTTCATTCTTTCTCCACACGCCTTGGCCAAAATCAGTTCCAAGCAGCAACATTGCCACCAATATTCTGGAATTCTTGGCCTCTGGAATGTTGGCTGCAGATGTAATTCAATTTCAAACTCAAAAAGATTTGCGAGCATTTGAAAACTTTGTCATTACACACCTGCCATTGGAGCTGGAGGACGTGAAACTGGAAGTTAATCCAGTGTCAGTAAATGTTCAACAATTGAATCTGCAGTCTTTGAACACAGAAGACTTGTTAAATCTTCGTGAGGACGAAATCAGCTATGTGCACATTGCTCGAAGTGATCCAATAAAGAACACGCTGGCAAGTATCAATGCGTTTACTGAGCTTGCACGGGACTTCAAGGATTCTGCGCCCCGCAGTTACCTGGACCTATACATCGTGCCTTCTCGACAACAATGGCCAATGTATCAAGTGCTACTTTCTGAGATCGTAAAAACAGTCGAGCAATGCAACTCAAAACTTTCTTCACTTAACTACGCTCCAATCCGACTCCACATTGGCAATGACTACCAACGAGCCAGTCAGGCACTTACTCGTTATAACTTCTTGATTGCTTGCTCGGTAGCCGATGGTCTCAATCTGGTAGTCAAAGAGGGTGCGATCCTGAATGATCGAAATGGAGCCATCGTAAGCACCAAAAACGTTGGTGCCATTGCTGAGCTTGGAAACTTCTGCATCGTTGCTAAGGAGGCGACTGCAATAGGAATAATTGAATCCCTAAGAGAAGCGCGTAACCTAAGTTCTGAATCGCGTAGAAATATGTCAGCCGAGCTTAAGCGGCATATCCAAGAATTTGATTCGAGCAACTGGGCCCAAAACGCTGTTGCGAACTTTAAGGTTTTAGAAAAAGTTTAGAAATCAAGACTTTTCAGGCTGCAGGCTCACATCAGTGATGTGGACGCCGTTTACATCAACCACATTCTGATCCATGTTCAGCAAAGCAAACTTCAGACGATCGATGTCAGAAAGATTTCCTTTGTTACGAGTGCGAACATCAAGTTCAATAGTTACGCGCAAATCTTGTGCTTGACCTACTGTTACTCCGGCTGCCTTTGCCATCTTGTCCGCAACAATTGACGTGATTTCGCCGCGGGCAACCATTGCTGCCAATGATGCAGCTAGCTCAACCTTCCACTTGTCGGCATCCTTTGGACCCAAGTAAACCGGTTCGTTGTTTCCAACGTAATGCGGACGCCAGACGAAGAAGGAACTTAGCTCACCAGTTGGAACCAAGGTGAACTCACGTTCCACCTTGACTCGGCGTGGACCTGGGTAAGGCATTGGAGTGTTCTGTACACCAATTGTGTGTGGGAACCAGCGGAATTCGCGCTTAACGAATCCAACTGAATGTGGCGACCAAACAAATGTGGATGGCTGCTTTTCGTACTGAACAGCCGGCGGTGCTGGAGTTGGCCATTCAACTTCAGTCTTGTAGCCAATCTTGTGTGGCGACCAGGTGTAGTTTCGGGTGACGTGAAGATAAGGACCCTTAAGGCCATTCATGTGAGGACGCCAGACGAAGCCGCGCTTGATGCCGCCGCCCTTACGAGTTCCTAGGTAACTTAGTTCAACAATCTTTTCGGGTGTTAACTCTCGGCCTGTTAGTTCTGCAACAACCTTACCTTCAGCAAAGATGAGTACCCGGTTGCAAATATTCGCCAAGTCTTCATGTTCTGCAGAAGCAACGATTACGCCAGCACCAGCACGAGCGGCATCGGCAATCTTTTCAAAGATCGCAGCCTTGCTACCTACGTCAACGCCTTGAGTTGGTTCGTGCAACAAAAGTACATCTGGCTTAATCTGAATCCACTTAGCCAGCAAAGCTTTCTGCTGATTTCCACCGGAAAGTTTACGTAACTCGATGCCTGGAACCGGCGGCTTAACATCAAAGCGACGAAGTAACTCGCCTACATCTTTCTTCAACTTATTCTTACGAAGACGTCCTGTTGTGAAGTATTTGCCAAGTACCGGCATACCCACGTTGTCAGTAAGAGTTGCAAGTAGAACTCCACTTGCTCCAGTGCGGTCCCCAGGAAGTAGGGCAACTCCAGCGTCAACTGCCTTACGTGGATTTAAATCCTCTTTTTCATACTTCTTACTCTTGATTGTTATCGTGCCATCGGTGTGTTCAAGCGCGCCGAATAGCGCGTAAGGAACTTGATCGTGACCTGCGCCCATAAGGCCAGTCATACCAAGTACTTCACCGCGGCGAAGTGTGATGTTTAGTTTTGGAATTGTGCCAGCGGCCATGTTCTTTGTCTGCAGCACAACTTCCTTGGAGGGAGTTGGAACATGGTCTGGGTAGAACGCATTCATTGATTGACCAAGAATCATGGCTACCAAATCTGCTTCTTTGGTTTCCTTGGTATTAACCGTGGCAACCTTGCGGCCATCGCGCAGAACCGAGATTCGATCAGTTAAGTTCAAGATTTCATCGGTACGGTGACTGATGAAAACTACGCCAGTTCCCTGTCGAGTTACTTTCTTGACCGCATCGAAAAGCTTGTCGACTGATTCACTAGGCAGATAAGCGGTTGGCTCATCGAGAACTAGAACGTGACCCTCAGGGTTGGTCGCAATTTCGCGAATCGCGCGCGCGATGGCAACAATTGCCCGGTCAACTGGAGGAAGGGCTCCAACTGGAGTTAATGGATCCCACTTCAACCCAAACTGCGAAAGCTGATAGGCAACTGCACTTTTTTCGTCAGCCCATGGAATCTTAGAAAGGCCACCGCGTCGCCAAGTACCAAGACGCAAGTTTTCCAAAATGCTAAATGCTGGAACCAAACCTAAGTCTTGGTGAACGAAAACCATGCCAAGTTGCGCAGCATCGCTGCCACGTAGCGGTAGTTCAATATTTTCGCCGCGTAAAACTAATTTGGTTCCGCGGTCAGGCTCATGGAAGCCACTTAAAACTTTGATGAGTGTTGATTTACCGGAACCATTGCGACCTACCAGGCCATGAATTTCTCCGGGACGTACGTCGAAATCAACATTGGAAAGCGCTTTGGTCGGTCCAAAAGTTTTGGACAGATTTGTGAACTCAAGGACTGGGCTTACGCCAGTATCTTCAGCCACTTTTATCTCCTACGCGATCAATTACTTTAAAGAATTTACACTTGCGGTCTTAAAGAAGAGTGTGACTGGTTGGAGTCATTTCTGACTCCAACCAGTCACAACTAATTACTAGCTAGCGGTCCAGAACTTTGCGAATTCTGCTGCAAAGTCAATGCCGTACCAGTTAACAGAATTTTCTACAGAAGTATCGATTGAACCAATGTTGGATTCATCGAATACCTTGCAGGTGATTCCGTAGTTGTCTGGAACTGCATTACCAGTTAGCAGGCGTAGGCCAGCGTCAACTGTTGCGTATGAGAACCAGTCATTTGGACAACCGACGTCCATCTTTACTGAACTTGTACCGATACCAGCTGCAACTGCAGGAGTCATGTTGAATGACGACTGAATTGCGGCTGAACCTGCTGCGTCAAGACCAGCGCCAGTAGCGATAGTCATGCCGTCGTAGATTGGCATCAAGTGAGTGATAGTTGCATCTGCAGTAACTGCGTTCTTTGCAACACCATCAAGTGTTCCATCGAACCAAGTTGCAAGCGGAGCATCCTGGTAGTCAACCTTGGCGTCTGGGCAAACTTCTGCCACACGGTCCTTGATTGTCTGAATCATGATTGGGCTGGAGGCTTGGCCTTCAGAACCCCACACAACAGCGTTACCAGCACCAGCACCAGTTACACAGAACCAGTCAGCCATCAAGCTAGCTGCAAGTGTGTAATCGAATGATGGATCTGCAGCAATACCAGCAGCTACTGCAACACCTGGGGCTGCAGTCTGGTTGGTTGTCATTACTGGAATGTCACCCAAATCAGTTAGCGGAATAAGAGCTGCTGGAACTGCGTTGGTGATGATTAGATCAACCTTGTCAGTTACTGCCTGTGCGAAGAACTTAGGAAGTGGATCGATAACGCCACCTGCATCGCTCTTCTGAGTAACAGTTACACCCTGGCTTTCTAGGCCAGCTGCAATTGTGTCTGTCCACTGCTTTAGAACTGGAATCTGGTCGTTGATCGAAATCATCGCAACCTTCTTGCCAGAAGCAGCTGAAGCATCAAACGCATCGCCTGGGTATGCAAATGTCAAAGAAGCAGCAAGTGCAGCATCGTATGATGCCTTCGCTGTTGCTAAGCCATCGGCAGCCGCAGGTGCGCTAGCAGCCTCGGTAGGTGCTGCTTCTTCAGACGAGCTTGAGCAACCGCTCAAAACTAGTCCAGCAGCAAGTGCGGCGGCTACGAAGCCGAAACGCATTTTCTTTTGTGCTTGCATTAGACGTACCTTTCCCGTTGTTTTGATTCAGTCACTCGACCGCGACCGAAGGTTGGATGCCACCGTGGCTACGAGCACGCCAATAACAAGCGCGAGTCCGTAGAACACATCTGTAATCCAAACCTCGAAGCCCTTGAGCTGTAAGCCCGTGATTCCGGTTTCGAGGAAATATACAGCTACAACTGTGCCCCAGACGTTGAAGCGTCCTGGCCTAATTGCAGTTGAACCTAGGAATGCTGCTGCGAACGCAGGCAACACATATGATTTGCCGATGCTGGATTGTGCAGCACCTGCAGTTGTTAAAACCATGGCGCCAGCAAGAGCTGCCAAAGTTGAGCACGCAATCAAGGAGTAATAGCGGTATGCGTTTGTCCGAATACCAGCAAGGCGAGCAACTTCACGTCCCTGACCGACAAAGTAAAGCTGTCGTCCAATTGGAGTGTGTTCCAGGATGTACCAAGCAATGAAGGCTAAAATCAGCATGAACCAGAAAGCTGCGTAAAAACCAAAGATACGAGTCTTTACAAGCGCTACGAATGAGAAAGTTTGGACGCTTAAGGTTGTATTACCCGCGAGGCCACTGACTATGCCGCCGAGCGCCGTACCAGTTCCGAGCGTTACTACCAGCGATGGAATCTTGCCTTTAACACTGAGCAGACCATTGATAAATCCGAATGCAGCTGCAAAAACTAGTGCGATCAGAATTGCAATTGGTAGCGAGATCCCATGCACGGTTGCCAGCCAAGCTGGAATTGCAGCACCTAATGAAACGGCGCCGCCAATCGAAAGATCAAACTCACCGGCAGAAAGTGCGAACACCAAGCCAAGGGTTAACAAAACAGTTGCAGCTTTTTGATTTGCAATCGAAGTTACGTTTTGCCACGTTGGGAACACTTCTGGAAGCAACAAACTGAAGACCGCAAAAAGCACGAACCAAGCAACCAAAATTGCATAAGCCTGAATCCGGTAGCTTGTTGAAACCGCAGCACTGGTGTTGTCCTTGCTGCCTTTACGTCGAAGGTTCAACCGACGTAACGAAACGGTTTGTGACACTTAATCTCCTTATTGCCTCGGCTTAAATCATCCCAAGAAACGGCTGCCGATGAGTGTAAGTCTGGGGGAAAAATGGCGCTAGCGCAGGACTAATCGGGAACTTTGCATACAACATTCAGATAACGGTCTTTTCCAATTTCCCCCATAAAATCGGACTTTTCAGGGAATTGTGCTACTTTTTGGGCGCAATGGGGCAAATATCCGAACTCTATGGGCCTGCACAAATCGGGCATTGTTTCGAATTTGTATACGAAGTAATGGAAAGTCCATTA
This sequence comes from Actinomycetota bacterium, assembly GCA_026392515.1. Taxonomy (GTDB): domain Bacteria; phylum Actinomycetota; class Actinomycetes; order S36-B12; family UBA5976; genus UBA5976. Next base: position 53,633 of record JAPLBY010000033.1, read on the forward strand.
GTTTGGGCACATATTCAATTCAGGAGGATCCGTGAAGGTTTCAGTAGTTCAGAGCGGCAATTGCACGCAAGATGTCTCAGAAAACGTGGCAATGTTGCTCGAATTATCCGAACAGGCAGCAAGTACAAATCCTGACTTAATTCTGTTGCCAGAGCTTGCCACTACTCCTTATTTTGCGGCTGGCGATAAAAGCCCGAAGTATCGCAACTGGGCTGAGCCTGTCGTTGGTGGAGCTTCAACTGCAGCTTTTGCAAAGTTCGCAAAAGATCACAACACGGCCCTTGGTTTTGGCATGTACGAGATCGACAACGACGTTCGGTACAACTCGCTTGTGATTCTTAATCGCAACGGTGAAGTTGTGCATGGCAAAACTCACGACGGAAAAACTTACCCAGCGTTTCGCAAACTAACTGCGCCTTCGGTTCACATGCCAACACTTGATGTGCATGAAGATGAATACTGCACTGCTGGTCCCGGTCCAATGAATTTCGATATTGACGGAGTCTCAACCGGTGCCTTGATCTGTTACGACCGCGCTTTCTCCGAACCTTGGATGGCTAACCGCGCACTTGGCGCCGATGTTGTTTTGCTTGCTGTGTCATCTTTGGGTTGGCGTGAATCTTTGTTCATTAATGACCTTCGACTTCGCGCCATGGAGATGGGCGTATTTGTCATCGCTTCAAATCGTTCGGGCGAAGAAACTTGCGGTGGAAAAACTCACGACTTCTTCGGCCGGTCTTGTGTTATTGCTCCAACTGGTGAAGTTCTTGCTGAAGCTGGTGGTCACAACTACCCCGAAATCATTCATGCGGAACTCGACATGTCGTTACTTGCGCAGGCGCGCAAAGACTGGCCAGTTTGGAACGATCGTCGTCCAGAAATCTATTCCTGGATGTACAAGTAAATCTGGTTTGCTAGCAATCCCAGTAACTTCTAGTTACTTAATGATTCCCTTGGCGCGCAGGTCAGCTAACTTCGCTGCGTCGTAACCAAGTAGATCTCCATAAACTTCGTCAGTGTGCTCGCCATGGGCTGGACCACTCCAACGAATCGATGGCTTGGTATCTGAGAAGAACGGGAAGATGTTCTGCATTGGGAATTCGCCAACACCGGGAACATCAACATTAATAATCGACTCACGAGCTTGAATGTGTGGATCAGCAATCATGTCTTTTGCGGTGTAAACCAAGCCATGCGGAACTTCTTCTTCGATCAAGTGATTGATCAAATCCTTCATTTCCCAGGTCCGACTCCAGTCGCCAATCATGGCATCTAGCTCGGCGGTGTTGTCGCCGCGTGCAATGTGAGTTGCATACTTTGGATCATCAGCAAGTTCTGGCTTACCCATTGCATGAGCAAGGCGCTTAAATACTGTGTCCATGTTTGCTGCAATCAAAAGCATTTCGCCAGACTTAGTTGGGTAAACGTTACTTGGAGTGATCTTTGGCAGAACTGAACCAGTGCGCTCACGTTGGTAGCCACCAATTGCCCATTCTGGAATCAAAGATTCCATGTAAGCCATTACAGATTCGTAAATCGAAGCATCGATGACCTGGCCCTTGCCGGTCTTTTCTTTGGAGTGAAGAGCGGCCAATGCGCCAAGGGTTGCAAATGTCGCAGCCAAGGAATCACCAAGTGAAATACCAGCTCGAGCTGGCATGCGATCTGGCTCACCGATTACATAGCGAAGTCCACCCATAGCTTCACCGACTGATGCATAACCTGGGCGAGGTGCGTAAGGACCGGTTTGTCCGTAGCCACTTACACGAATCAAAATTAAACCTGGATTGATCTTGGATAAAACGTCGTAACCAAGTCCCCAGCGCTCAAGTGTGCCTGGACGGAAGTTTTCCAGAAGCATGTCGGACTGTTCAACCAGTTCTTTTACGATCTGTTGACCTTCAGGTGTACGTAGATCTGCAGTCACACACTTCTTGTTACGAGCAGCAATCGGCCACCAAAGTGACTTGCCATGTGCCTTTTCTTGACCCCAGTCGCGCAGTGGGTCGCCGCGCTTTGGATCTTCAATCTTGATGACTTCCGCGCCGTAATCGCCCAAGAGCTGGCCACAATATGGTCCGGCAAGTAATTGACCTAGTTCAACAAGTCGTAGGTCACTTAGTGGTCCAGTCACAATTAATCCTTTTCGATTGGCTGCTCTATTTGTATACAAAATTTAACGTATTTGCCACTCAAATTCTAAAAAACCCGATAAATCAGGGAAATCCATATCCCGATTCAGGTAGACTTGTATACCATCTCGTACGAGAATAGGCCTATGACCGCCACAATACCCACTCCTCGCAGCGATATTTCCATTATTGAAGTCTCTCCCCGAGATGGCCTTCAGAATGAAAAAATCCCACTTTCGGTAGATCAGCGCATTGACTTGATCACCCAACTGGGCAATGCCGGAGCTAAGCGGATTGAGGCCGTGGCCTTTGTGCACCCGACTCGAGTCCCCCAGATGGCTAATGCCGAAGAAGTTATGGCTGGACTGCCTCGCGGTAATGGAGTTTCTTACTCAGGTTTGATTTTGAACCGTAAGGGCCTAGATCGGGCGCTTGATAGCAAAGTAGATGAAGTTCATTTAGTTATTCCAGGTACCGACGAGATGAGTCTTGCTAATCAGAATGTAACTGTTGCCGAGATGTTGGTTCTGGCTAAAGAAGTTTCTGATGTTTGTAAAGAAGAAAACGCTCCATTAACAATGACTGTTGCTGTGGCATTTGGCTGTCCATTCGCAGGCGAAGTTCCAACTGATCAAGTAGCGCGTGTTCTTGATGGCATGGTTGGACTTCACTTGGCTGAAGTTGGCTTGGCTGACACCATCGGCGTTGGCGTGCCTTGGCAGGTTCGCGCTTTGGGTAACGCAGTACGAGAGCGCTTTGCAACTGAGCCAATGCGCCTTCACCTTCACAACACTCGCAACAACGGTTATGCCAATGCGCTTGCTGGTTTAGAAGCTGGCTTTGTTGGCTTCGACAGCAGTGTTGGTGGATTTGGTGGCTGTCCGTTTGCGCCTAATGCAACTGGAAACATTGCCACTGAAGATTTGAACTACATGCTTGAACGATCCGGTGTTAGCACCGGGTTGAACCATGACGCTCTAGTACATACGGCATCATGGTTATCTAAAGCGCTTGAAAAAGATGCCCCAGGATTAGTTGGCCGCGCCGGCCAATTCCCAGCTAAGGAAACAAAATGACCAACATTGCAATCGTCTATTACTCCGCAACCGGAAACATTGCAGCCATGGCTAATGCCATTGGCGAAGGTGCCGCAAGCGTAGGCGCCGAAGTTCGAGTTCGCCGCGTTGCTGAAACTGCGCCAGCAGACGCAATTGCCAGCAATCCAAAATGGCAAGCTCACTTCGATGCCATGGCTAACGAGCCGCTTGCAACCCTTGATGATTTGGAATGGGCCGACGGTATTGCACTAGGTAGTCCAACTCGCTTTGGTGGACCCGCTTCCCAGTTGAAATCTTTCCTAGACACAACTGGTGGACTTTGGTTCAAGGGAGTGCTTGTGAACACAGTTGGTACAGCATTCACAACTGCTTCAACTGCACATGGCGGCCTTGAGTCAACAACCTTGGCAATCAACAATCACTTTTACCACTGGGGTTCGTTGATCATGCCACTTGGTTATGGCGACGAGCACGTGAGCAAAGTTTCTGGAAATCCATACGGCGCCTCACACGTTTCACGCAAGGGTTCAGTCCCAGATGAAGATTCACTTAAGGCCTGCTTTGTGCAAGGCCGTCAGTTAGCGCAAGTTGCTGGCTGGGTTGCAGCTGGAAAATCAGGAGCTTAGTTATGACAATCAACATTCTTGCAATTGGTGGCAGCACTCGCCCAGGCTCTTCCAGCGAACAAGCACTTCGGGTTGCCGGTCGTGGCGCCGAAGGTGCGGGCGCAAAAGTTACTTACATAACCGGTCGCGATCTAATGTTCCCGATCTATGACACCGAAACTCCAGATCGCAGCGACAATGCCAAGAAGTTTCTTGAAGTGGTTGCAGCCGCTGATGGCTTAATCATTAGCACTCCTGGTTACCACGGTGGCATGTCCGGAATGATCAAGAATGCTTTGGATTACATCGAAGATCTTCGCGAAGGTCCACGGGTTTACTTAGACGGCATGGCAGTTGGCTGCATTGCTGTTGCATACGGTTGGCAAGCAACCGCAACGACTTTGTTGCAAATCCGAGTAGTTGCTCACGCCCTTCGCGCTTGGCCAACTCCCCTTGGCGCAACTATCAATGCCTCAGTTACGAAGTTTTCTGCCGATGGAACCACAGATGATGAGGGTGCACGAAGTAACCTTGAGACTGTCGGGCGCCAGGTTGAACAATTCGCAACTTGGTCACGTAGATAGCCACTAGCTTTCGGGAGCAAACAGTATGGCAAAGATCGCAACTACGGTTTACGAACAGATTAGAACTGCCATTCTCAATGGCGAGCTCTCTAACTCAGAGCGATTAGTCGAAGAAGATCTTGCTGTCAGCATGGGCATTTCACGCACACCTGTGCGAGAAGCGCTTCGTCGATTAGCAGCTGAAGGTTTAGTGGATGTTTCACCAAACCGTGGCGCGCGAGTTGCTGAGTGGGACGTTCATGATTTGCGCGAAATTTTCGATCTTCGCTCCATCCTTGAATCACATGCTTGCGAACTAGCTACTCCCCGTGCCTCAGCTGCAGAGATTGAGTTCCTAGAAAACATTTGCACCGAAATGGAAGAGTTAGCCGAAACAGATCTTTCTTCGGAAACGCGATTGCCAGCACTAGCTGCGCGAAACCGAATTTTCCACGGCAAAATAATTGAGATGTCGAATTCAACTCGACTTGGACTATTGATTGAAACTTTGATCCACGTACCAATCGTGATGCAGACTTACAAGGTTTATTCCCCAGAAGCGCTACAGCGAAGTCTGCACCATCACCGTGAGATTGTTAATGCCATGAAAGCCGGAGATGAAGTTTGGGCATCGAGCGTTATGCGCGCTCACGTACTTGCAGCTCGGGAAGAAATCCTTGGCCAACCAGATCCGGCATAAAGTTTTAGAACAAAAAAACGAGCGCCTGCATCTGCAGGTGCTCGTTTTTTAACGAGAGGTATTACTTGCCTACGCGGGTCTTCATCAAAGGCTGAACCTTTGTACCGAAGATGTCCATGCCAGTTACGAAGTCATCGAATGTCAACATGACACCCTTAACTCCATTTACGGTGTCAATTTCATCCAACATGCGAGCCACTGAGGCGTATGAGCCAACAAGTGTTCCCATGTTGAAGTTGATTGCACCTTCTGGAAGTGCGATTGTCGCGGCGGTACTGGTTCCATCTGCATTAGTTGTATCCGCAGCAGCTTGGCCAGCCATCCATGACAATGCGCCAGCGTCTGCACCAGCGTTGTAGTGCTTCCACTTAGCCATGGCCTTTTCGTCTGTTTCGTCAACGATAACCATGAACAGCACGTATGCACCGATGTCACGGCCAGTTTCCTTGGCAGCACGAAGTAGTTGGTCGGCTGATGGCTTAAACGCAGTCGGTGTATTTACACCGGTGCCCAGAATGAACTGGTAGTCACCATACTCAGCACAGAAACGCATACCGCGTTCTGACTGACCGGCACAAACTAATGGAATCTTCGAAGAAGGCTTTGGCAACATTACGCAGTCATCCATCTTGAAGAACTGACCCTTGAAGTCTGATGAGCCCTTGGTCCAAAGTTCTTGCATAACGCGTACGTACTCTTCGGAGTATTCGTAGCGGTAGCCGAAGTATTCGTCTCCTGGCCACAGACCCATTTGATCGTATTCACCCTTTGCCCAACCGGACACGATGTTTACGCCAAATCGACCTGGCGCGATTGAGTCAATGGTTGATGCCATGCGAGCAACAATCGCTGGAGGCAAAGTAAGGATTGCAGTTGAAGCGAAAAGTTTGATCTTTTCGGTCTTTGCAGCAAGTGCAGCCATCAAAGTGAATGACTCTAGGTTGTAATCCCAGAATTCGCTCTGGCCACCAAAGCCGCGAAGCTTGATCATTGAAAGTGCGAACTCAAAGCCATACTTTTCAGCGCGCTGAACACATTCAAGGTTTAGCTCGTAGGACGGCTTGTATTGCGGCGACGTAGTTGAGATGAGCCAACCATTGTTGCCAATTGGAATAAATACTCCGAGATCCACAGGGGAACTCCTTCCGGTTTTAAATCGCAATAGAGACTGAGCGGACACAAATCCACACAAAGCGTTTCTCTGAAACTTAGTGCGAAAACCTAACTTTGTCCTAGAGAATGTGCATTTTGTGTCCAAAGAGAACATTTTGCAACGCAGTTATTGGGTTTTTGAGCCAAAAAACCCAACTTTGTATACATTTGGAGTAATTGACCCCTCGATCCTGGAGCTTTCATGCCGACGTTAGATGTAAATGGCCATTCAATGTATTACGAAGTTTCCGGTATTCCGGGAGCCGATAAAGCAGTCGTTATGGGCGGCTGGGGAACTTTTTGTCACGGAAAACAAAAAGATGCGCCGCGTTACTTATTTGAAACGTACGAAGTATTGACCTTTGACTACCGCGGTATGCGCGATAGCACTGACGACTACACACGCGAAGCAACTATGCAGTTATTTGCTGATGACTTAGCGCAGCTTCTTGATCATCTTGGTTGGACCAACGTTCACATTGTTGGCATGGTCGGCATGGGTGCCTGCATCGGGCAAGAACTTGCTTACGCGCGTCCAGACTTAGCTCGCTCATTAGTAATGACTGGCACTTGGGCTTATGCAGATCCAATCATGGTTGATCAGCTCGACAGCATGACAACCATGCATCAAGAGTCTGGCTTCTACGCTTTCCAGAAGTTCGTTGCATCATTTTCCTTCCCAGGAGATTTCTACAACGAAAACCGCGATCGCTTATTAGGCGACAACGGCACTTGGGCAGACTTAAACGGAAACCTTGCTGCACATGAGCGTTACGTCCATGCTTGCAACATCCACGATTCCCGTGAGCGCCTGCCACACATCAAGACTCCGTCGCTTGTGTTGCATGCACTTCAGGATTCAATTACCACCGCGCGTCACACGCAAGTGATTGAAGACTTGATTCCAAACTGCATCGGCATTACTTGGCCAGATGCATCCCACGTAATTGCGGGTAAAGAGCAGCGCATTCGATTCGATGCACTTCTTAAAGAATTCCTTGAGGCCAATTAATGACAATTCAGTTAACGCAAGACCAGAAAGATTTCCAAGAAGCCATTCGTGCGTTCGTAGATAAGGAAATCATTCCGGTTGCTCGCGACATGGAACATTCGGGTGAATACCCAACTGCCATCGTTGAGCACATGAAGGAAATGGGACTTTTTGGAATGACAATTCCAGAAGAGTTCGGTGGCCTTGGCGTTGACATGACAACGTTCTCCATTGTTTTCGAAGAACTATCCCGTGGCTGGATGGGTGTAGCCGGAATCTTGGGATCGCACTCCATGGCTTGTTTCATAATTTCTAAAAATGGCACACCTGAACAGAAGGCAAAATACCTGCCTGAGTTAGCAACCGGTGCTCGTCGAAGTGGTCTAGGGCTAACTGAGCCAGGTGCTGGAACCGACCTGCAAGGAATCACGACTACCGCAACTCTTGATGGCGACCATTACATAGTGCGTGGGTCTAAGACCTGGATCACAAACGCCCGTCACGCTGACCCACTTCCAGTACTTGTTAAGACTGACCCAAAGGCAGATCCTCGTCATAAAGGAATGTCAGTACTACTTATTGATGCTGGAACTCCTGGTTTCACTATTGGTAAAGACATTCCAAAAATGGGTTACAAGGGTCCAGAGTCTTGCGAAGTCATCCTTGATGAAGTACGGGTACCTGTTGAAAATCTCCTCGGTGGCGTTGAGGGCCGCGGTATGCAGCAGGTACTTTCTGCGCTTGAGACCGGTCGCCTTAACATTGCAGCTCGCTCGGTTGGCATTGCAGCTCGTGCTTACGAAGAAGCTGTTAAGTACGCCGAGTCTCGTATGGCTTTTGGTAAGAGCATCTCTGAGTTCCAAGCTATCCAGCTAAAGATTGCTGATATGGCAACAGATCTGCAAGCTGCTCGCCTACTTACTTATTGGGCTGCTTCTGAAGCAGATCAAGGTAAGCGCGTTGACTTGCAGACCGCACAAGCCAAGGTTTTTGCCTCCGAAGTTGCAATTCAGAACTCACTTCGAGCCATGCAAGTTCATGGCGGCTACGGCTATTCAACAGAGTATGAAATTGAACGTTTGTATCGCGATGCCCCATTAATGAGCATTGGCGAAGGCACAAATGACATCATGCGAATGGTTATTGCCAAGCAGATTTTTGCTGACTAGTTCAGGTTTCATTAACTAGTTGATTTTCCGAGATGCTTGATCCATGTTGCACGCCAATAAATACCTAATTGCCATGATGCTTGCCATGGTCAGTTGGGGAGTTGGAAATCCAATTGCTGACATCGCTATTGAGCATGTTGATCCGGTTTCCGTAACCGTAATTGAGCTGTGTTGTGGGTTAATCGTTTTCTTTATGGTGGCAATCGTTCTCCCATCACTTCGAAATGCGATTAAGCACGTACCATGGCGAATTGCTATTCCATTTGGACTACTGCAACCCGGCTTGGCATATTTTCTTGGCAACATTGGCTGGCAGTACGGAACGGTTACCACTGGCGCAATCTTGATGTCTAGCGAAGTTATCTTCTTAGCGATTGGTGGCGCACTTTTCTTACGAGAGAAACTTAACCTTTGGTCAGTTGTGGCGCTGCTCGTTGGCGTCACCGGCGCAATCATTGTCGGGATAGCCGGACAATCAACAAATCCAGAAACTTCTGGTCAATATGTGACCGTTCTTGGAATGTCAGTCTCAGCTGGATTGATTGGTGCGCTGGCATTCCTTGGCGTTGGTTTATCAGGTGCGATCTATGGATTGTTCATGCGCAGATTGAAATCGGAAGTTAACACGATTGCGCTAACACTCGGGCAAATGACAGCCGCCAGTTCGTTATCTATATTGGTTTTGATTCTTACTCAAACGGACATTCCAACACCACAATCAGTTGGAAACTACTTTTATATGGCTGTGCTTGCCGGCGTCATAGGAACTACCTTGCCGTTCCTGCTCTTTAACTTTGCAGCGCCAAACTTAACAACTAAGCAAACCGCACTATCTCTCAATATCATCCCGGTGGTAGCAATTTTGTTTGGAGCCGTACTGGGACGTGGACTTCCTGTTGGAACGCAGTACCTGGGGATCCTTCTAGTCCTCGCTAGCTTGCTCGCACTCGAATCTGGACATGACAAAGAGACAGACTCCGCCTTAACCTCCCCAGCTTTTCCTAAGTCCTGACCTACTGCTAATGTTCACTTGTACTAAATCAATACGAATAACCATTACGACCAAGCACCGCTAGCTCAACTGGCAGAGCAGCTGACTCTTAATCAGCGGGTTGGGGGTTCAAGTCCCTCGCGGTGTACTCACATTTATGCCTTTCTGGCATAAATGTTCGTCTTGCGCTTCGCGCAAGTTACTCGTCTCAAATGCTTCGTTCAAGTTACTCAAGCACTTGTTGCTCGGTTTTACGAAATGGGTCAGTAGGCATTATCTGCGTAATGCTGGATTGATCTTTAAATAGGTCTATGGTCAAAACATGAGCAATAAAAATCCAAATTCTGCTGACTTAATCAACGCAGCGAAAGATGCATTTTCAAGATTTATTGACTTTACTGGCGTTTCAACCAGACCACAGTTTTGGTATTACATTTTAACTACAGCGATTGCCTCTGTAGTTGTTAACTTAGCGTTTGGTAAGAATGGACAAAATGCTCTTACCCTCATCACGTTACTTCCGACCATTGCCGTTTCCATTCGCAGAATGCATGACGTCGGTAAGAGTGGTTGGTTCATTTTGATACCGATTTATAACATTGTGCTTCTGGCGTCTCCAACTACATTCGCAGCAACAGTCCGTAAGAAACCATTCCTTGTCCGAGCTGGTCAATTAGTTGCAGTAAGTCCAATCATTGGTGCTTTCTTGTACTCACTCCTGGCGGGAGGATCAATGTTTAATGAGAGCACAGGTGGTGGTGCCCTTATTTGGCTGTTATTTACCACTGTGCCAATTGGGTTGATACTAATGGCTGTAGGCGTGACTGTTGAGTTATCTAAGCGCTCAAAGTCCTAATCAAGGATTTGGGGGTTCGAGTCCATCGCGGTGTACTCAATATCGGATTGCAACATAGTTCGCCAATTGTTCACAAAAATCTGGGCCATATCCGTTGCTGAACGATCCAAATTCCAATAAGTTTTCTGCATGTCAAATTTGCAGCTTGGTTCTTCTTCTAGTTGGTTTATCAAGCTTGTACCAACTATCACCACAATTTGTCTGACCTTAGGTGCGGTGGCAGTTTATGATTCGCAGAGAAACGATTCAATTCAGTTAACAAACGAAGCTGGTTCAGGTGCTGCATTAAATCAATCAGGCACTTCGCAGATCCCAGGTCCACAAGGTCCAGCTGGCGCGCAAGGTCCTGCCGGCGCAAAGGGTGATACTGGTGCAAAGGGTGATACTGGTGCAAAGGGTGATACTGGTGCAACCGGAGCATCAGGTCCTAAGGGTGACACGGGTGCAACTGGTCCTGCTGGTCCGCAAGGTATTGCTGGTCCAGCGGGAAGTTCAGGTTCTGGTGGCGGTTCAGGAATGATTCTTAAAGATGCGAATGGAGTTTCTGTTGATAACGTCATCGATGTAAACGCCGGATCAATAACCGTTTTCAAGAATGATCTATTTTTTACTTATAGATCACTTTCGTATGACGGGAAATTTGACGGTATTCCCCGCCCTCTGAACACTGGTTATGCGCTTTTTCTAACACCTGACTGCACAGGCCCTTATGTAAGCTCAGATACATTAATTGGGACAATGACATTTACAACATACGGATACGGGGAATATCTAAACAACAAAATTTACACGAATGGTACTAAGTCAAATTCTCCCGCCCAACTGTATTTTTCCTGGGAAAATACCTGCAGACCATTCAATATTAACTACTATTACACCTACACCGAGCTTCCGGCCAGCCAGCTTCCCCCCACACTTGCAAGTCCAATTCGTTTTTACTTTAACTAGATTGGTCTGTTTATTTTTTAGTGTTTAAAGGGCCACTTTTTAATCTGCTACCTTTTTTAAATGGCTACTACTAATCCAGATCGCGCATCGCATTTCCCAGCGATTGAAAAGAAGCATGGCTTGCCAATGTCTTACTGGCATGACCAAATGAAGTTGATCAAAGATTTGAAATACCCAGAACAGATTGCTTTCTTGCGGGAAAACCATGGCTTTAGTCAGGCACACGCAAACGCATTAGTGCTTTTCTCAAGAGGCAATACCACTTCCAAGCGGTTCAATACCTTGGAAGATTTCTTAACTCCACATGACGCTGTAAAGCAAAAAACTATAAAGGCAATCTTTAAGGCATTGAAAACTAAATTCCCCAAAGGTGAAATTGTTATTGCCTGGAATCAACCAATGCTTAAAGTTGACGGCGAATATGTTTTTGGACTTTCCGTTGCAAAGAATCACATCACAATTGCACCTTGGGGTGAAGGTGTGATTGATAAGTTCTTGCCGAAACTCAAAGACTACGAAGTAAACAAGAAAACTATTAAAGTTCCGGTTGACTGGAAAGTTGATACCAAGCTACTTGTTGACATGGCGACTGCTTCAGTAAAAGCAACGAAGAAGTAGTTCTTAAGTGAATCGTGAATACTTAACCGAGCTAAGAAATCGTGATGAGATTTCGGTTTCTTTTGTATGTCTGGGAAACATTTGTCGCTCCCCTATGGCCGCTGCGATCTTTAGTAACCGCACCAAAGATTTGAGTTCTCCAGTTGCAATCGTTGAAAGTGGCGGAACATCGGCTTGGCACATAGGCCAAGGTCCACATCCGCAATCAAAGCGCACTTGGGAACGAGCGGGCTATAACTACGAGCACAAGGCAAGTCAATTCACTGCGCAAGACTTAGAACGCATCGATTTGATCCTGACCATGGATTCAGAAAACTATTCGAATGTCATTGGTCTCGGCCCGCATGAAGAACATTCCAAAAAGGTTTTCATGATGCGAGATTTTGATTCGGCAATTGAATCTGGGCAATCTGTGCCAGATCCCTATTCACAGGATGACGCAGCCTACGAGCACGTTAAGGAACTACTTGAATCGGCTATCGATGGTTTGATCGAAACCATCTGGCAATAGGATTAGAGCCATAATTCGGACCCCACGGGAGGAACCAGAAAATGGCACCTGTTCAGATTCGCAAACTAGTTACTTACACCGAAGAAACTCGGATTGAAGGCGGCAAGGCTGCTGCAACTCCACTTCGCATGTTTGCTGCTGCCGCTGTTCTGACTAACCCATGGGCTGGTCGCGGATTCGTTGAAGACTTAAAGCCAGAGATTCACGACCTTGCACCACAGCTTGGCGAAATCTTGACGGCGGCAATTTTGGAAATGACCGGATCCGGTGAAGCTGTTGAAGGTTATGGCAAGGCTGCAGTTGTTGGAACTTCTGGCGAAGTTGAGCACGCGTCAGCTTTGATTCACACGCTTAGGTTTGGAAATCATTACCGCACTGCGGTTGGCGCAACCAGCTACCTTTCCTTTACAAATGTTCGTGGTGGACCAAACTGCCCAATCTCAATTCCGTTAATGCATAAAGCAGATGAAGGAATGCGCTCACATTACTTAACAATTCAGTTCTCGATCAATGATGCACCTGCACCAGATGAAATTGTTGTGGCACTTGGCGCATCAATTGGTGGACGCCCGCATCATCGCATTGGTGATCGCTACCAGGATCTTAAGGATCTTGGAAGCAATGCCAACTAATTTTTCACTTCCTGATTCGATAACTTCTGGCAAGACTTCCAACGGCACCGCGTGGAGCCGTTGCGGCAACGGTCCAACAATAGTTCTACTCCACGGTGTTGGCATGAACAAATCAGTCTGGGCACCTGAAGTAAATCTGTTGTGTGAAAGTTTTGATGTTTTGATCTATGACATGTGGGGTCATGGCGAAAGTGTTCTACCTCAGGGTGAGTTGAACCTTGGTGACTACACCCAGCAGCTTGTTGATTTACTTATTGAACTAGAAATTGATTCTGCATTCGTTGCAGGTCATTCGATGGGTGCACTCATTGCTTTGGATTTCGCAATTAATTTTCCAGGTGCATGCCTTGGGGTTTGTGCGATGAATGCCGTATTCGATCGAACGGCTGAACAAAGTGCTGCGGTAAAAAAGCGCGCAGCAGATCTAGCTTCGGGTGGGGTTAGCGTCAACCTTTCTGAAACCTTAGAACGTTGGTTTGGCCAATCTGGAACGCATGAGTTTTCGGAAGCCGAAGCACTTGCCCAAGAGTTGCTTTTGGATGTAAATCCAAAGGGCTACGAAGCGGCCTATTCGGTTTTTGCAGTATCAGATACAGCACATGCTCAGACTTTGGCAACCCTTACAACCCCAGCCTTGTTTTTCACGGCCGATGGTGACCCGAACTCAACGCCAGAAATGAGTTTGGCCATGGCAGCTTTAGCACCGAATGGTTCCTCAACGGTCTTAACAGGCCACCGGCACATGATGACTTTGACCGCACCTGAGGAAGTTTCTGCGACCTTAGCCACATTTACGCAATCCGTAACCAAGTAAGGCTGGAAGGTAAGAAGATATGACTATGAAGTTTTCACTGTTCGCCCACATTGAGCGCTACGACAATTCAGTTTCACATAAGCAACTGCTGGACGAGCTAACTGAATTCACGCTGATGGCTGAAGCCGGTGGCATGGAAACTATCTGGATTGGCGAGCACCATGCGATGGAATACACCGTTGCTCCTAACCCATTCATTAACCTGGCCTACTTGGCTGCTAAGACCACAAAGATTCGCCTGGGAACCGGCAATGTCATCGCTCCGTTTTGGCATCCAATTCGCCTTGCTGGTGAAGCAGCGCTTTGCGATCTAACCAGCAACGGTCGCCTAGACCTTGGTATCGCCCGCGGTGCTTACATGTTCGAGTACGAACGCATCATGCCAGGCCTTGATGCCATGGAAGCTGGACTTCGAATGCGCGAGCTCGTTCCTGCAGTTCAACAATTGCTAATTGGCAACTACACCCATGATGGCGAGTACTGGAAGTTCCCAGAGACAACTGCGGTGCCAACTGCGATTCAAAAACCAATTCCAATTTGGATTGCCGCACGCGACCCACACACTCATGATTTTGCGGTTGCCACTGGCTGCAATGTTCAAGTCACACCTTTGGCAAATGGCGATGAAGAAGTTGCTAACTTGATGGAAAAGTTCAACACAGCTTGCGCAGCCCATCCTGAAGTTCCGCGACCAAAACTTATGCTTCTAATGCATACCTATGTTGCAAAGACCGAAGCTGAACTCATGAAGGGCTCGGCTGCGTTACAAAAGTTTTTCCTTTACTTTGGAAAATGGTTTAAAGCCGAAGCACCAATCAAAGATGGCTTCATCGAGCCAATTACTCAGGCCGAAATCGACGCGCAACCTAATTTGGCACCGGAAGTTATGCGTAAAAACTGTTTAGTAGGCACACCAGCTGAAGTGATTGCTCGCCTTAAGTCCTATGAAGAGATGGGTTACACCCAGTTCAGCATTTGGCTAGATAGTGCAATGTCCTACGAAGAAAAACGCGACAGCCTAAGGTTGTTTATCGACGAAGTTATGCCTGCCTTCTCGTAAGAGATTTCAGGCTCACTCACCAGGAGTTTTCATGGCATTGGAAAGTTTCCAGCAGTTCATTAACGGCAAGTTCGAAGCAGCGAACGAAACTTTTGAAAGCATCGATCCAGCTACTGGTGAATCTTGGGCAACCATGCCAAAGGCAACTGAATCAGAAGTGGATCGAGCAGTTCAAGCCGCGCACGCTGCTTTCACTTCCGGAGTTTGGCCAACGCTAAATGCCAGTGCTCGCGGAAAACTGCTTTACAAGCTTGCAGACTTAATGGCAGCAGATGCAGATGTATTGGCTGAACTTGAAACTAAAGACACGGGAAAGATTCGCCGCGAAACCAGAGCCGTGATCTTGTACATTTCCGAGTACTACCGATACTTCGCCGGCCTTGCTGACAAACTCCAAGGTGCGCATTTTGATGTTGATAAGCCGGACATGGAGGCGTACACCAGGCGCGAACCAATTGGAGTTGTCGCTGCAATAGTTCCGTGGAACTCCCAAATGTTTTTATCAGCAGTGAAGTTGGCGCCAGCCTTAGCTGCTGGGTGCACAGTTGTATTGAAAGCATCTGAAGATGGTCCAGCTCCCCTACTTAGGTTTGCAAAGTTAATTGACCAAGCTGGTTTCCCGCCAGGCGTAGTGAACATCATCACTGGCATGGGTGACTCTTGTGGCAAGGCACTAACAAGTCATCCCCTAGTGGATCGCATTGCCTTTACTGGCGGCCCAACTACTGCCAAGCAAATCGTCATGAACTCTGCCAATAATCTGGCTGCCGTCTCATTAGAACTTGGTGGCAAATCCCCAGTACTGGTCTTCGAAGATGCCGACCTGGAAAGTGCGGCGAATGCGATCGTTTCAGGAATCTTTGCTGCAACCGGTCAAAGTTGTGTCGCAGGCTCTCGCCTATTAGTTCATTCAAGTGTTCATGCAAAATTGCTGGAGATATTGATTGCAAAGGCCCAGCGAATCAAAATTGGTGACCCGCAGAATCTTGAAACCGAAATGGGTCCACTTGCAACTAAGCGCCAGCTTGTTCATGTTCAAGACGTAGTAGATCGCAGTGTTGCTGCGGGTGCGAAATTGCTAACTGGTGGCAAAGTTCCGGCTGGTTTTGAATCTGGCTACTACTACGAGCCAACCATCTTGGATTGCGCTGAATCAACTGTGGCCTGTGTACAGGAAGAGATTTTTGGCCCAGTTCTCAGCGTCCTAAAGTTCGATACAGATGCGCAAGCCTTAGCAATCGCAAATGACAGCGAGTATGGATTGGCATCCGGAGTATTCACAAAAGACATCGGTCGGGCTCATAGATTTGTGCGCTCACTACGAGCTGGAATTGTTTGGGTTAATACCTATCGCATGATTTCGCCGATGGTGCCATTTGGTGGCTACGGTCAAAGCGGAACTGGCCGTGAAGCAGGCGCTGAATCAATTTTGGATTACACCAGAACTAAATCGGTTTGGATTAACACCAGCGAAGCGCCGATTAGTGATCCATTCATAATGCGCTAAGTAGCTTCACTTTACTTAACGACAGTGAATGCCTTGGTATCTTCGAAAATTAAGCTGCCATCTTCAGCCGAAGTATCTGAGACCTTTAGTACGTAGTTTCCCGGTGCTAACTCGCCTAAATCAATGCTCCAGTTCGAACGGTCTGGACATGCAGTAGCAGCAGTTGTCGCACCAGAACTAACGACATCTCCGCCTTTAGTTAACTCCCAAGCAACGTTCGCCTCGAATGTGCAGGCAGAACCAGTTATCGAAACTGGATTTGAAACATCACTTCGATCCAGCAAGTCAATCCAAACGCTGGCTAGAACATCGAACCCTGGAGCTGGCACAAATACTTGAGCAAAATCAACGTGGCCGGCAAGTGATTCCGAAACTATGCCATCAACAGTAAATTTTACTGACGTAACGCTTGGATCATTTTCAATCAGAGTCCAAACAATTTGATCAATGGCGCGCTGTTCAGATTCTGCCCCTAAGGAAATTCGGCCGAGCGTTAGATCAACCGTTGCAATTCCCTCAACAACACTCACGCTGTTAACTTTGGTTCCGTTGTTCCAGAGCGTGCGGTGATCGCCATCAAATGGCGGCAGCTGTCCGTCAACCAACATCACTAGAGAGTTAAAGCCTTTGACATCACCTAAGTCATTTTCGACTTTTCTGACTTGATGCACTTCGCGCACTAATCGAAAACCTTGCGCAGTCTCACTGGTGAAATAAAATGCGTAATCCTGGAGATCATCAATCAATGGCATCGCGGATTCACTTGGAGCACTTGCTACTGGCGGATTTGAAGGTGACGAATTCTGGCCGCTGGAACCGCAGGCCGAAAGCAACATAACCGCAACGAACGCCGGCACTGCCTTTGCTAGCAGGTGGTTAGCTGGCCGTGACGGTTTGCTTCAATCCATAATGAACTAAGCCTAACTTGCAAAAAATTGGCACTAGAACTCCTCTGAAATACACTTCAGGGTAGGCGAACCCGCGCATACCAAGACTCGGAAAATCATGGCTGAATTAGTTTTCTTCACTGGCACTATGGACTGTGGTAAATCCACCCTTGCCGCCCAAGTGAACTACACCCATGCCAGTCGAGGCCGCCGAGGCATAGTTTTCACGCGCAATGACCGTGCTGGCGCTGGAGTATTGTCTAGTCGTTTAGGACTAGAAGTTCCTGCTGTTGAAGTTACAGATGAAACAGATTTCTTTGCGTTAGCCCTAGCTGAAAACTCCAAAGAAAACCCAATGGACTTTTTCATTTGTGATGAAGCTCAGTTCTACACCAGAGTTCAAATTGATCAACTTGCTCACGTGGTTGATGATTTAGAAATTGATGTTTTTGCATTTGGTATTGCAAGTGACTTCCGAACTGAATTATTCCCGGGATCGGCTCGCTTATTTGAACTTGCTGACCGAATTCAGGTCTTGCAAGTTGAGGCGCTTTGCTGGTGTGGTCGACGCGGAACCCACAATGCGCGAACTATTGATGGCGTAATGGTGACTGAGGGTGAACAAGTTGCCGTAGGTGATACCGGTGGCGATTCAGGCGTTGTTAGTTACGAAGTTTTGTGCCGACGTCATCACATGGCAGCTATGCCAATCAATCACTTAGCGGATTAGTTTTTGCGAGACCGGGTCAGTAGTCCGAACAGCCCGATTCCAGCTGCCGAAACCGCAACAACGCGCTCGACTCGAAGTTCGCCATCTTCGTCCAAGAAGAAGGTGCCAGCGGTACCAATGCCTTTAGCGGCCAAATTTGCGGGCTTCACATACTTCTCAAGTGCTGCCACATTGGCTGTGATGTTTAGGCAGGTGGCTTCAATTTCAGCGGCAATAACATCTGCAGTGCGCTTTTTGCCCATCCGATGTGTACCAGCCATGCCCTAAGCCTATGAGTGAAGGGCAGAATCACAGAATTCCAGATTTTGACTCGAGACTGCCCAAAAAGTGCCAGTTTCGGGTTTTTGGGTTAACCTTATTGCAAAGAGTTCGCAATAAGGAGTTTTCATGCATATGCCCGATGGGCTAATTAACGCCCCGGTTTCCATAGGTGCAGGTGTTCTAGTGGCTGGCGCAGTAGCAGTGAGCCTAAAGAAGACCAAAGGTTCGCTTGATAGCCAAACTGCCCCAATGGCAGGACTGGTCGCAGTCTTTATCTTCGCTGCCCAGATGATTAACTTCCCAGTTGCAGCCGGAACTAGTGGGCACTTAATGGGTGGCGCATTGGCTGCCATCTTGGTTGGTCCTTGGGTTGCCGTACTTGTTATTACAGTCGTGGTTGGCATTCAAGCTCTTGTGTTTGCAGATGGCGGACTTTCGGCACTTGGTATAAACATTTTGAATATGGGAATTGTCACGGTAATTGTTGGAACTCTAGTTTTTGCCTTGACTATGAAGGTGCTTTCGAAAACTAAGTCTTCAATTGTTGCAGCTTCTGCAATTGCAGCGTTTATTTCAGTTCCAGCTGCAGCCCTGGCATTTGTTATCGAGTACTACCTAGGTGGAAATGCAACTTACGACCCAATGACAGTGCTCATTTCTGTGGTTGGCGTTCACCTACTAATTGGAATCGGTGAAGCCATAATCACAGCTCTGACGGTTGGAGCTATTTTGGCAACGCGCGCAGATTTGGTGGATGGCGCTCGTAAGTTCTTGCCTAAGGAAAAACTAATCATCAAAGATTCGGTGGTGTCTTAATATGTCGAGTAAAAAACTTTTAGTAATTGGACTGCTTGCTTCAATCGTTATCGCAGGTTTTCTAAGTTTCTATGCCTCTAGCCAACCAGATGGTTTAGAAAAAGTATCTGCTGATCAAGGCCTTGATGTAACTGCAGTTGACTCGGCAAACGCTGACTCTGCTTTGGCTGACTACGGCGTTGCTGGAGTTGAAAATGAGCGTGCCTCAGCATTTCTTGGTGGCGTAATCGGAGTTGCTATCACTGGTCTTGCTGGCGTCGGACTATACGTGTGGCTTAGAGAACCAAAATCTGCTGAGACTAAGTGAAGCTTTCTCCCGAGCGCGTAGTTCTTGACACCAATAATGCCCATGAACATGGGCATGGCGTTGGTGACCATCTATACGTCCATCGCCACTCTTTGGTGCATGATCTACCTGCCCAGGTTAAAACCGTTGCAGCCATAGTTTTCATTTTTATGGTCGTGTTAACTCCAGTTCACGCAGTTGGAGCATTCGCGGTTTATCTGGGACTTGTATTTGTTGTGGTCAAGATTGCTGACTTACCTTTTCCGCTAGTACTAAGACGAATGCTTATTGAGATTCCTTTTGTTCTCTTTGCAGTTCTGATGCCATTTTTTGGTCCAGAACCCAGAGTTGAATTTCTGGGCTTATCTCTTTCGCAAGAAGGACTCTGGTCGGCATTTGGAATCTTGGCCAAGGGAACTATTGGCGTAGCTACGTCGATTACTTTGGCAGCTACGACGCGGGCTCGGGATTTGCTGCAAGGTCTGGAAACTATTGGAGTTCCCGACTTGCTTGTCCAGATCGCTTCTTTCATGCTTCGCTATTCAGCCGTAGTAACCGATGATCTATCTCGCATGAAGGTAGCTCGTGAATCTCGTGGGTTCTCAGCAACTGGTATCAAGCATTGGAAAGTTCTAGCAAACTCTGCTGGAGCACTTTTCATTCGCTCATATGAACGAGGTGAGCGAGTTCACTTAGCAATGCTGTCGCGTGGCTATAACGGAACCATCATTGATTTGTATAAGCCCGTAGTTACCAAAAAGGATTGGCGCACAGCTATGGCTCTGCCGATTGTTGCTGCGTCAATTATGGTTATAGCGTGGATCACACTTTGAAAACTTCTCCAAGTCTTGACGTATCGGGTTTGGCGTATGCCTACCCGGATGGCAACCAGGCCCTCTACGGCGTAAACCTACAGATCCAACCTGGTGAACGGGTAGCACTTCTAGGTCCAAATGGCGCAGGTAAGACCACGCTTGTAATGCACCTAAATGGAATTCTTGCCGCTGGCCTTGGCACGGTACACGTGGGTGGACTTGCGGTTAATACTGAAGACAAAGATGCCCTCCGCGAAATCCGTAGGCGCGTTGGCATTGTTTTTCAAGATCCTGATGATCAGTTATTCATGCCAACAGTTCGCGAAGATGTTGCATTCGGTCCGATAAACATGGGCGTTACCGGTGCTGAACTTGAAGCTCAGGTTATGCAAGCCCTGGAGCTAGTGGGAATGGCAGATTACGCTGATCGCCCACCACACCATTTATCTTTTGGCCAGCGTCGTCGAGTGGCAGTAGCTACCGTTTTGGCAATGAAGCCTGAGATTCTGGTTCTGGATGAACCAAGTTCGAATTTAGATCCAGCCAGCCGCCGGGAATTAGCGGACATCCTGCGTGACTTGGACATTACCTTGCTTATGGTTACTCATGACCTCCCATACGCCTTGGAACTATGCTCACGATCGGTGATTCTCTCGCAGGGCACCATTGTCGCGGATGGCAAAACCATAGATATTTTGTGCAACGACTCTTTGATGGCAGAAAATCGCCTAGAACTGCCGTTTGGATTTGATCCAAAAAATACCCTTGTTAAATAGCGCTTCATTGCCTCGGGACTAAATCCCGATTATGAAGTTTGCGCCAATTCCTGACAGAATAGAGCCCACGTGCGGGAGTGGCGGAATTGGCAGACGCACCAGATTTAGGATCTGGCGCCTTCGGGTGTGGGGGTTCAAGTCCCCCCTCCCGCACCATTATCTAGTCTTAAGAATTAAAGCTTCGAAATTGCTTCACTTATCTGATGCGCTAACTGATTAAGCGCTTTGCCTCTATGGCTAATTGCATCTTTTTCTGACGCAGTCATTTGAGCAGTCGTTTTGGTAAATCCAGTTGGCACAAAAATCGGATCATAACCAAATCCATTTTCACCAACTGGTGTATCAAGAAGATTCCCTTGCATTTCGCCTGTTGCAACAAGTTCTTTTCCATCTGGAAAAACAGCAACTGCTGCGCAAACAAACTTTGCACCCCGACTTTCCGTCGGTACATCCTTAATTTGCTCAAGGACTAAATCAAGGTTGGCTTGATCCACGTTTTCAGTTGCCCCAGACCACCTAGCTGAAAGCACGCCTGGATTTCCGTCTAGGGCATCAACACAAATTCCAGAGTCATCTGCAATGGCTGCCAAGCGTGTGAACTTAGCTAATGCGCGTGCCTTTAATAAAGCATTGCCTTCGAAGGTGGTTTCAGTTTCTTCAACTTCAGGAGCATCTGGAAAATCTGCAACTGTTAAAAGTTCGCAATCAAGGTCTAGCTCTTCCAAAATTCGCTTGAGCTCGGTAGCTTTGTGCGCATTTCTGGTCGCTAAGACAAACTTCATAAAAACTACTTCTTTGGCAGCGGAATAGCTAACGCAGCTTTTTGTTTTGAAGATAGTTCGACGCAGCCAATTGTTGCTAAGTCCAAAAGTTCATGTAGCAACTGGCGGTCAAATGGTTCCCGCTCTGCAGTTCCCTGAACTTCGATGAATGCGCCAGAGCCAGTCATAACAATGTTCATGTCTGTGTCTGCACGAACATCATCGTCGTAATGCAGATCAAGACAGGGCTTGCCGTCAACGATTCCTACTGAAACCGCTGCGACAGAATCACGCAATACGACTGCATCTTTAGCAACCAGACCAGAAGCGCGAGCCCATTCAACTGCATCAGCTACCGCAACATAAGCGCCAGTAATAGCTGCAGTTCGAGTTCCACCATCAGCCTGCAAAACATCGCAGTCGATCATGATTGTGTTCTCGCCCAGTGATGACATGTCTAGAACTGAGCGCAAACTGCGACCGATCAAACGTGAAATCTCGTGAGTGCGACCACCCAGTTTGCCCTTGACGCTTTCCCGATCGTTACGTGTATGTGTGGCACGAGGCAACATCGAATACTCAGCTGTTAGCCAGCCTTCGCCACTTCCCTTTTTCCAGCGCGGCACGCCTTCGCTAAAAGACACGGCACATAGGACTTTGGTTGCGCCAAATTCAACGAGCACGCTGCCTTCGGCATGATCTAGCCATTGGCGGTTGAAAGTTACATTACGAAGTTGGTCGGCACTGCGGCCATCTGAGCGATTAGTCACGTCTCTGACTCTATTGCATGGCTTAATTCTTAAGCGAAGTTACCTCCAGAACTTCAGGGCCTAAAAATCTTCGCGCTAAATGCGTGAACGAATCACCAGTTGCCAGGAACTCATGAGTTGGTGGTGGCAGATTTGGATTTCTGATTAGATCTTGTTCCACCAAAATTCGATACACGTCTTTCGCGGTTTCTTCTGCGCTCGATACAAGAGTTACTTTGTCGCCAGCGATCATTGAAATCACGCCGGTAAGCAATGGGTAGTGCGTGCAACCGAGTACTAATGTGTCAATGTCCTGGCTCAGGATGGGTTGCAGATACTCGCGAGCAATTTCAGTTAACTCTTTGCCATTCGTAATTCCCGCTTCAACAAACTCGACAAATCTTGGGCAGGCCTGAGACGTAACTTCGACATGTGGCGCAGCTGCAAAGGCATCTGCATATGCCTCGCTTGTGATGGTTGCCTGCGTTCCAATCACACCGATTCGTCCTGATCGAGTTGCGCTCACTGCGCGGCGAACTGCAGGCTGAATTACTTCTACAACTGGAATTGAGTAACGCTCTCGAGCATCACGCAGCATGGCAGCACTTGCTGAGTTACAAGCGATGACCAACATCTTTACATCGCGCTCAACTAGGGCGTCCAAGACATCCAAAGCAAGTTCTCGTACTTGCGCAATTGGTCTAGGGCCGTAGGGACCGTGTGCGGTATCGCCAACATAGATAACCGGTTCATTTGGCAATTGATCCAAAATAGCTCGAACTACGGTCAAGCCACCTACACCTGAATCCATAACACCTATTGGGCGATCATTCACCACTTAAGAGTAATCTGACAGAGTGATGAAATTGCGCAATGCACCCATATCTATCCTGATTCCTGCGACTCTTATTGCAATTGGCGCGATCTTTAACTTTGTGATTGGGCTTGTGCTTTCACTAGCTCCCCAGCTTCTGCAAGGCATCGAAGTGCCAACAACTCCTAATGGTGCTCCGACTGAACTACTTGTAATAGCCGGTGTTGCCTGCATTGCATTTGGTTTTGTTTTCATTTGGATCCTTAGAGAACTTTTCAATAAATCTCAGTTCGCTCTGGTTATGATCTACACACTTTCAATAATCAACATCCTGTTTGGATTGTTTCGAATGCCACTTGGATTTTTCACAATTGGCCTAAATCTGCTGGTGATTTTCCTAGTCCGCTCAAACAGTGCGAAACAATGGTTAAGTGCCCGTTAACTGTTGCAAAGTATTCGCAACAGTGAATCGCACGCCAGCACTTAGCGCATAAATCCTGCAGAATGTACTCAACAAGAAGTGTTGAGAATTTTGATTTACACTTAGTTATCCACTCTTTTGAAAGCGTTAAACATGTCTGTTGCCGTAAGTATCCCGACCATTCTGCGTAGCTATACAAACAATGCACGCTCGGTCTCAGCTACCGGTGAGACGCTGGAGCAGGTAATCGCTGACCTAGAAACTCAGTTTCCAGGAATCGCTGGTCGCTTAATTGAAGATGGAAAACTACGACGTTTTGTGAACATCTACATCAATGACGAAGATGTCAGATTCACTGGAAGCCTTGCGGCACCTGTGTCCGAAGGCGATTCAGTTACTGTCTTGCCTGCCGTTGCTGGTGGCTAAAGTTAACTATGCGCTATGACTCGTTGCTCGAATCGGTTGGAAATACTCCCCTAGTTGGCTTGCCAAATCTTTCGCCATCTGCTGATGTTCGACTTTGGGCAAAACTAGAAGATCGAAATCCAACTGGGTCAATCAAAGACCGAGCAGCAATTGCCATGATCGAAGCGGCTGAAGCCGATGGAACGCTGACTTCTGGTTGCACAATCTTGGAGCCAACAAGTGGCAACACCGGAATCTCGCTAGCTATGGCTTCGCGCCTAAAGGGCTACAAATTGATTTGTGTAATGCCCGAGAATACTTCGCCAGAAAGAACACAGCTGTTAAATATGTGGGGAGCTGAAATCAGATACTCACCTGCCGCCGGCGGCTCAAACGAAGCTGTGCGGGTTGCCAAGAATTTAGCGGCTGAGAATCCAAGTTGGGTAATGCTTTACCAATATGGAAATCCAGCCAACGCCGATGCGCACTACCACACAACTGGACCGGAGATTCTGGCTGACTGCCCGACTATCACTCACTTTGTTGCAGGGCTCGGCACTACCGGCACATTAATGGGAACTGGGCGTTACCTTCGCGAACACAAGCCAGATGTGGCAATCGTTGCTGCCGAGCCACGCTATGGCGAACTTGTTTACGGCCTGCGAAACATCGATGAAGGATTCATCCCTGAACTTTATGACGAAGAAGTTTTGACAACTAGATTCTCAGTTGGACCGCTTGAGGCCGTGGCCCGCACCAGAGAACTTTTGAATCGTGAAGGAATTTTTGCTGGTATTTCAACTGGAGCGATTTTGCACGCTGCCCTTGGAATGGCTACTAAGGCTGTAAAGGCCGGCGAGAAAGCTGACATAGTTTTTATTGTTTGCGATGGTGGCTGGAAGTATCTTTCAACTGGTGCATACGAAGGAACTGTTGAGCAAGCATCTGAAGCCCTCGACGGACAACTCTGGGCTTAATTAATTGATGGAGATTTCTTCCTCAGTTATTTCACCATCAACAATTCGATAAGAACGAATCTCATACGGCCCATCATTGGTGCCAGTTTCTCTGGTCGAAACCAAAACATAATGCGCGAATGGTTCTGACGCATAAGCCACATCGGTGCGGGATGGATAAGCCTCAGTTGCGGTATGTGAGTGATAAATGACAACCGGATCTTCGTCGTTGGAATCCAGTTCGCGATAGAGCTTAAGCAGATCTGCTGAATCAAATTCATAGAACGTTGGCGATCTGGCAGCGTTAACCATTGGGATGAATCGGGTTGGCGTATCTGAGCCAGCCGGCCCTGCAATCACGCCACAGGCCTCGTCTGGATGGTCTTTCCTGGAGTGGGCCACCATTTGATCAATCAGGGCTTGAGAAATACTCAACATATTCGGATATTTCTCCTTAAATCATGGTTTTTTCAATATTAGCGGGTTTTTCTTGCGTGTTTTGGTTGCAAGTGGGCATTTGCAGGAGCAGGCTAGGGACAGCAACAAAATGCTGCGCGCGCAGCATTAAATCCGAACTGATTCGGCAGTTCCCAATAAAAGGAGCAACACTTCATGGATGGTATCTATGATGTAACCACGCTGACAGCTGACCAATACGTCATTGTCAGTGGGTTCTTGTCACTTGGTTTTGCAGCAATGCTTGCCACGACAATCTACCTATATCTAAGCCAGGCTCGCGTACTTCCAAAGTACCGTCAGGCAATCGTAATCTCAGGAACTGTAACCCTGATTGCGCTTTACCACTACTGGAGAATCTACGATTCATTCAAGTCAGCACACGCTGGTGGCGAAGTTTTCAACGAAGCTTACCGCTACGTTGACTGGTTACTAACTGTTCCACTTTTGCTTATGGAAACCATTGCAGTACTTGCACTTCCAGCAGCAAACCGCAAGTCACTAACTGCACGTCTAGTTCCTGCTTCAGCAGCAATGATCATCCTTGGTTACCCAGGTGAAGTTTCTGCAAACATGGGAACAAAGGCAACTTTTGGTGCACTTTCCTCAATTCCGTTCTTGTACATCCTTTACGTATTGTTCGTAGAGTTGACCAAGACACTAGAAACTCAGCCAGCTGAAGTTGCAGCAACAGTAAAGCGTCTTCGCTTGCTTCTTATTGCAACTTGGGGCGTTTACCCGATCTCCTACCTATTGCCACTAATCGGCGTAGATGGCGGAAATGCTTTCGTCGGTCGTCAGGTCGGTTACACCGTTGCTGACATCCTTGCTAAGTGTCTCTTCGGTCTGACAATCTACAAGATTGCTCGCCTAAAGAGCGCAGCAGATGACTCATCATATGCATCATCTGAAGGCGTACATTAATTATTAATAAATAAAAATCCCCCCAGCTGAAAAGCTGGGGGGATTTTTATTGTGCCTTAAGTTAAGGCGTCAATCAGAGTACCTTGCAAGTAAGTCAAGTAGTTGTACAAGTGAATGCCTGGTTCGTCCGCTTCAAAATCCGTCTCTACTTCATCAGTAATTTCAAGTCTGGTGCCAAGCACAAGTCGTAGATCATTTAGCGCCTTAAGCCAGTGCTGTGCTTGCTGGGCCGTGATGCTGCACTTGCCACTCCAATCGATTAAAGAATCACGAACTGTGGCTAGCGCAGCCAGCTTTTGTGCCCGCAGATCCTGTTCGGTAAACCTGCGAAAGTCTGCGCTGGCATGCTCATCGCCTGGATAACCATCTGGGAAAAGTCTGGCTAACGCTGGGTCCTCAGAGATCTGAGTTGAGCCACTCATGTTCAACATCTTGGCTAATGGATCCGTGCCAGCTTCACTTTCTGGATGTTCCAATAGTTCTGCCATTTGCTCAAACAGCTGAGACAAGACACCAAGCTCTGCATCATCAAGTTTTAAGGTGAGCTTTCCACCAAGTCCGGACTTAAACACTTAGTCGTCCTTTTGTAAAGTAGCCCAGAGACCATAGGAATGCATGGCAGCCACATCGCGTTCCATTTCTTCCCTGGTTCCCGAGCTAACTACGGCTCGGCCTTTTTCGTGCACATCAAGCATTAGAAGTTCGGCCTTCGGCTTGTCGTATCCAAAATAAGTTTGAAACACATATGTCACGTAAGTCATTAAGTTAATTGGGTCATTCCAGACCAAGGTAATCCAGGGTCGGTCCGTCATTACGTCAATTGCCACGTCTTCAATTGGCATTGCACTCATGCTTTTAGTCTCTCACGCAGAATCGCTGATCCTGAACATGAATCAAGGGCTAGTCCGCTTGGACTAGCCCTTGATTTGAATTGCTTTTAGTTACTTCTTGGCAAGACCACGAAGTTGGAATGATGCAACAATTTCCATAACGCCCAAGATGATCAAGAAGAATGACATGACCTGGGTGATTGTGATTAGTGATGCAATTGGGTTGTTGATTGTGATTACACCGGCAATCAAAGTAATGATGCCCATGAAGATTGCCCAGCCACGGCCAGGTACTCCCTTGGATGCTAGACCTGCAACAAGTTCAGCCATACCTCGGAAGATAAAGGTGATACCCATAAAGATTGCAGCAAGCTGTGCGTCTTTAACGATTCCACCGTTAAAGAAGATCACTGCCAAAATGATGGATAGTGAACCGCTGATGATCATCAGGACCTTGCCTGAGCCTTCAGTGTCGTCAGCTAGGGCACGGATGATTGTTCCGATACCGCTGAATAGAAGCCAGATACCAAATAGGAACACAAGTGTTGCAGTTGCATCAATTGGGTTCTGTAGCGCCATAACGCCAACGACCATGGATAGGATGCCGAGAATTAGTAGAAGCCACCACTTCTTGCCAAATGCCATCATGGCATCTTGTGGGGACGAGGTATTTACTGTCATTTGTTCTCCCGTAAGTTAGGTCTTTCTCACAAGATTTTATGGGTGAATTGTCTGTTTACCTTGGATTTGTGGGATGAATAGAAGTGCTAAAACCGAGACAAACCCACAAACTAGCCACATTTCGACAAAAGTTTGTCCACTTAGGTTGTTTTTAAAGGCTGCAAAACTCAGGGCTGCCCCGGTGATGGAAGTTATCACAATCGTGCCGAACGAATCTGACATCTGGAGGGAGGCGCTATGTCGGGCGTGATCAGCTTCAGGTGACTTGTCTAGCATTAGTCCGCCCAGAGTTGGGAAGCAAATTCCCATTCCAAAAGCTGCCGCCCCACAAGCCAAACTTGCTGCTAGTGAAGCTACGGTGGCGTTGCTAGGTGCAAAAACCGCGATCGGTGTCAAGAATATGCCAATCGAAATAAGCACCGATCCAAATACTAAAACTTTTTCCCGCGACATCTTGATTCGGTGACTTCCTTGCAGCCATGATCCACCAAACCAAGTTACGGCAGAGACCGTAAGGACTGCTCCAGAAATTGCGACTGATACATCGCGGATTTCTTGCAGTGCTAATGGAACATAAACTTCAGCAGCAAAATAACCTGCCGAAATCACCCCACGCATGCCGATGATGGCTGGAATGCCAACTGCAATCTTTAGGTATCCCTTGGGCATTAAAGTCCGAGTAGTCCAAGCGGTTGCAATAAGGCAGGCAGTGCTTATTGCAACAACGATCGAAACATCCCACTGGCCTATTCGAGATGTGCTGAATTGAAAAACCGCCAGAGCCAACACGGCTGCCAGTACTGCGATTATCTGGCTTTTACTGTCGGTTCGAGGTTGAGGTATTGCAGTTTGCAACTTATCTAGTTGGGAGAGCAGAACAACACTTGGCAAAATCAGAAGCAGTGGCACAATCCAAAATGTCATTCGCCAAGAAGACACTTCCACCATCAGGCCCGCTATGCCTGGGCCAACTAGTCCAGGAACAACCCAAGCAGCCGCCAACATTCCCAGCGCTTTAGGTCGAAGTGCTTCGGGATACATCCGACCAATTACCACGTACATCGTCACTAAATCGATACCAAGAGCAAAACCTTGCACACTTCGGCCAAGAGTTAGCACGTGTATGTTTGGCGCAAATCCAGCAATCAAAGATCCAATTCCGAGGGTGATAATTGCCAGGGTCACAATCTTCTTCACGCCAATGTGATCAGCCCATAAACCGGCAAAAGTAACACCTAGCAACGAGGCCATAGTGAAACTGGTAAACGCGACTGCATAGTTACTGATTGCATTTAGGTCAGCTGCGGCCACAGGCATTACCGCACTAACTGCGATTCCTTCAAACCCAAATACTGCGACTAACGAAACGATTCCTGCGCTAAGTCGCCGATATTCAGGAGCCCATGGCGAAAGCGTCATTCGGAATTGTCGCTGTTATCTCCACCAGTTGGCAAGCCTTCAAAAATTGCTTTGCACTGTGGGCAAACTGGAAACTTACCCGGATCGCGATTGGGAATCCAAACCTTGCCACACAATGCCACAACAGGTGCGCCCATGACTGCGCTCTCGACGATTTTTTCTTTCTTTACATAATGCGCAAAGCGCTCATGATCTCCGGGCTCTACTTGCTCTTCGACGCGTTCGTCGACGATTACGCCGCCCTCAGTGCGAATTTCATCAGCCATGAGAACTACCTTAACAAACTCGCTTACGCCAGAAACTTAGGCTGGCAAAGAGTTTAAGCGCTGCTTAAGATCTGCTAACTCGGCCTGAAGTTCTGGTGGAACTCGTCCATCAAACTGACTGAAGTACTCTTCGGTCAGATCGCATTCAGCAAGCCAGCTACCCTTATCAACATCGAACAGTGCTTCTAGATCCTGCTCTGAAATCTCAAGTCCATCTAGCGGCAGGTCTTCTCGGTTTGGCAATACGCCAACTGGAGAGTCAATACCTTCAGCTTCGTTTTCAAGGCGATCAATTACCCATGCCAATACGCGTGAGTTTTCGCCAAAGCCTGGCCAGATGAAGTCACCGGCTTCGTTCTTACGGAACCAGTTGACCTGGAACAACTTTGGAACGTTTGCAAAAGTGCGACCCATGTTGACCCAGTGACCCCAGTAATCGGCCATGTTGTAACCACAGAACGGAAGCATTGCGAATGGATCACGACGAAGTTGGCCAAGGCCACCAACGGCGGCTGCGGTCATTTCCGAAGAGATTGTTGCGCCCATGAATACGCCATGGTTCCAGCTACGTGCCTGAGCAACCAATGGAACGTTAGTAGCGCGGCGACCACCGAAAAGAATTGCAGAGATTGGAACGCCTGCTGGGTTATCCCATTCATCGGAAATCGATGGGCACTGTTCTGCTGGAGCAGTGAAGCGTGAGTTGGCGTGACTTGAAACTTCTTCAGACTCAGGAGTCCAGTCATTGCCCTTCCAGTCAATTAAGTGTGCTGGTGGCTCTTCGGTTAGACCTTCCCACCAGATATCACCATCATCAGTAAGCGCGACGTTGGTGAACAATGAGTTGGCGTATAGCGAGCGAATCGCATTGGCATTTGTCTTCATGCCAGTGCCTGGTGCTACGCCAAAGAATCCAGCTTCTGGGTTAATCGCATACAAGCGACCATCTGGACCTGGACGCATCCAGCAGATGTCATCACCAATTGTTTCGACTTTCCAACCTGGAATTGTTGGCTCAAGCATCGCAAGATTTGTCTTGCCACAACCTGATGGGAATGCAGCAGCAATGTAGTGAGTCTTTTGCTTTGGTGAAGTTAACTTCAAAATCAACATATGCTCAGCAAGCCACATTTCATCGCGTGCCATTACAGATGCAATGCGAAGAGCGAAACACTTCTTGCCTAGCAGTGCGTTGCCACCGTAACCCGAACCGTAGGACCAGATTTCGCGCTCTTCTGGGAACTGCACGATGTACTTTGTCTCACTGCATGGCCAAGCAACATCTTTTTGTCCTGGCTCAAGTGGTGCGCCAACTGAGTGAAGTGCTGGAACAAAGTCACCATGTTCGCCGATTAAATCTAGAGCAGCTTTACCCATGCGAGTCATCATCTTCATGCTGACCACAACGTATGGGGAATCTGTGATTTCAACACCTAATGCACTGATGTCAGATCCAAGCGGGCCCATTGAGAACGGAACGATATACATAGTGCGTCCACGCATGCAACCCTTAAAGGTTGAGCGAAGGATTGTCTTCATTTCGCTCGGTTCCATCCAGTTATTGGTTGGACCAGCATCTTCTTCCTTAACGGAACAGATGTAAGTACGGTCTTCAACGCGGGCTACGTCACTTGGATGTGAACGAGCAAGGAAAGAGTTTGGACGCTTTTCAGAGTTCAGAGGCGTGAGCGTTCCACTTGCAACCAATTCTTGAGTTAAGCGATTCCATTCAGCATCAGAGCCATCGCACCATTCGATGCGATCTGGGGTTGTTAGCTCTGCAACTTCGGCAACCCAAGCAAGAAGACGCTTATTCTTTGTTGGCGCATCTGCGAAACCTGGAATAGCTGAACTGCTCAAGAGAACTCCTTGGTTGAAAACCTGATCTAAGGCTTTACGGGATTAACTTAGGATGCACCCCAAATGGCGAAAAAACTAACTTAAAAACCCCTAAATTCCCTTAAAACTGGGCGCTGTGAGCAAACACACACGGCTCGCGCGTGCTCTTGTGAATAGAGTGACGCGTGTTCCTAGACTGGAGTAGTGCCCAATCCTGGAAATCCCGAGATATTGCTAGAAAACAACGACACCATTGTTGTGGTTCCGGTGTTCTCCGAGGCTCCAGTTATTGCATCAGTAATTGACGAACTGGCACTGTATTTTCCAAACATCTATTGCGTTGATGACGGCAGCCCTGATGGTTCTGGGGAAATTGCCGCAAAGTCCGGAGCCCACGTAGTTTGGCACCCAATGAATTTTGGGCAAGGAGCCGCGCTCCAAACTGGAATTGAAGCGGGTCTAGAGAACCCAGAGATCAAATATTTCGTCACTTTTGATGGAGATGGCCAGCACTCTCCGCTTGATGCCCTGGAAATGGTGCGAACCCTTAGGGCTCAGGAATTCGACGTGGTATTCGGTTCTCGATTCTTGGATGAGCGAACTGAGTTAACTACCGCAAAGCGCGTGGTTCTAAAACTTGCGGTCAGTTATACCAACGCTCTTACTGGATTGAAGTTAACTGATGCCCACAATGGATTGCGTGCCTTCAATCGCAGTGTTGCAAGTTGGATTAACCTGTCTCACAATGGCATGGCACATGCCACCGAAATTGTTAATCAAATAAGTAAAGGTAACTTTCGTTATTGTGAACGCCCGGTTCACATTGTTTACACCGATTACTCCAAAGCCAAGGGACAAAGTCTTTGGAATTCCGTTAACATTCTTTTTGACTTGATATTGAGGTAACCATGCGTATTGCTCAGCTGTTCTTAATGGCCATCATCTTTGTATTGTTGTGGTTTGCCCTGCACCATCGCTCATCAACAGAGGCTCGCGCCTTCCGCCGCATTGCGTTTTTGGGCCTCACAGTTCTAATCATCTTGGCTGTGATTTTCCCGGGCACCCTAACCTCGATCGCGAACACTTTTGGAATTGGCCGCGGCGCTGACTTAGTTATCTATCTCGTTGCAATCGGCCTGCTGTTCTTTTCAGTTAGCACTTACCTTAAATTTGGCGACATGGATCGTCGCATCACACTACTTTCTCGTCACATCGCACTTCTTGAAAGTAAGGGCGACATCGGACGTGTTGATCCTGATTCACTTAAGTAATCTCCATGCCGTTTGAACCAACGTTCATTACTCCCGGTGTTCTGCCACTTTGGTTAGACATCGGAGCTGTGGCATTAGGTGCGGTTTTTGGGGCGACTCTTGCAAACTCTCGCCAAGCGCCACTGCTTGGTGTTTTGCTAGTTGGTATTTTGCTTGGCTTTGGCGGCTCAATGATTCGCGATATCTTGTTAAATACTGACATCAACGCCTTAGTGCACGGTCGATACATCACCACAGCTGTTATTGCGTCAATCGTTGGTGCCCTGCTTGGTGACCTGCTCCTGAAGCCGATGTGGTTATTCACCATGTTGGATGCCACGGTTATGGGATTATTCGCTGTGATCGGAACTGAAAAAGCGTTGTTGTTCGGAATGCCAATTAGCTCGGCCTTATTCATTGGAACCTTGACTGCAATTGGTGGCGGAATTATCGCTGACTTACTTACAGGCGTGAAGCCTGATGTGATGTCTCGTGGGCCTTGGAGTGCCTCAATGGCACTAGTGAGCGCATGCTGGTTCATCATCTGGTTCGAACAAGGCTTTGTCCGATTTGCGGAATTTAGTTCAATTGCGTTGTGTGTATTGCTTCGAGCAATGGCAATTTGGCGTGGCTGGGAAGCACCGCACGCAGACCACCTAAAGCCAAATACCTGGATCAAGCGAAAAGGTTAGACCGTTTCTAAATAGACTTGCGGCATGACTTTTGATGTTGCGCGCGTTCGTTCCGCTTTCCCTTCTCTTGAATCTGGTGTTGCCCACTTTGATGGCCCAGGTGGAACCCAAACTCCACTTTCAGTAGGTCAAGCAATCTGTAAGACCATGACTGGCCCCCTTGCCAACCAAGGTACGGTTACCCAGGCTGAGCGAAATGCTGAAGCAGCTGTTGACAATGCCAGAAGTGCAATGGCGGATCTTTTAGGTTCTACGCCAGAAGGAATCTTCTTTGGCCGAAGTATGACTCAGTTAACTTTCGACATCGCGCGCACTCTGGCCCAAGACTGGGGACCTGGCGATGAAATTGTTGCATCGCGCTTAGATCATGACGCAAACGTTCGTCCTTGGGTTCGTTACGCACAAAAATCCGGAGCGACACTTCGTTGGATTGATTTTGATCCAGCGACTGGCTACTTAGATGTATCCGATGTTGAAGCGGTACTTACTGATCGCACCAAATTAGTTGCAATCACAGCTGCATCGAATCTAATCGGCGCGCGTCCTGACATTCCAGCGATCGCTAAGGCTGTTCATGCTGTTGGTGGATTGCTTTATGTTGATGGCGTTCACAATACCCCGCATGCCGTGGTCGACTTCAAGGCAATGGGAGCTGACTTCTATGGTTGCTCACCTTACAAATTCTTTGGACCACATCTAGGTGTTATGACTGCCTCTCCGGCACTTTTAGAAACTTTGCACCCAGATAAATTGTTGCCATCAACTGAACATGTTCCAGAAAGATTTGAACTTGGAACTTTGCCATACGAAATGTTGGCAGGCGTTACCGCAGCAGTTGATTTCATTGCAGACATGGTTCCAGGGTCTGGATCACGCCGGGAGCGAATTGTTGTTTCGCAAACAGCAGCAGATGAGCATGAGCATGCCTTGAATCATCGTTTGCGTGAAGGTTTGCAGGCTATGGAAAACGTCACGCTGTATAGCAATGCCCGACTAAAGACTCCAACTGAGTTATTTAGTTTGGCTGGAATTGATTCTGAACGCGTTTACAAGTTCTTGGCAGAGCTAAAAGTTAATGCGCCAGCTGGAAACTTCTATGCGATTGAGTGCTCCCGTCACCTCGGTTTAGGTGATGATGGCGCAATTCGAGCCGGACTTGCGCCTTACAACACCGTAGAAGAAATTGATCGCTTACTTGAAGGTCTGGCCGAAGCCACCATCAAATTGAAGTAGCCACTTAAGCTACGGAAATTTGATCGCCTGCAACACTTAGGGCAATTTTTGCAAGTGGAGTTGCCGTCAGGTTCTTCGATGTTGTTTCATCTGGAACACCTACTGAGTCATACTTCGCGCCGTGACAAGCACAAGCAAATCCACTGGCATCTGGATTGGCTTCCACGATGCAACCTTGATGCGTGCACTTTGAACTGTACGCAATGAAAGTTCCTGCGGCTGGTTGCATAAGGTAGGCCGGCATTCCTGAATTTGGATCAGTGAACTTAAAAACTGAGCCAACAGGCACGTCAGCTGCGGTGGCAACTACTTTGCTTGCGGGAGCTGTTGGTGTTGAGCTGGCCAATTCTTCTTCAGTTGGACCCGATGCCCCTGTGGAATTTGAGCAAGCAGCTAGGCCTGCAATTGCAACACCTGCGGCGCCAGCGGTTAATACTTGACGTCTTCCAATTTGTTTAGCCATACCTCAATAGTGCCATTAACTATGGAAGTTCGCCTGTCAGTCCCTCGGGTACAATAGGAACATAACTAAATAGTGGTGGTTACCTATCCAGTAATCCCCTGATGAAAATCTTGGGGGTGAACGGTTTCGACTTTGGTAGTCGAAATGGGAGAAGCGAGCCGAGAATGTTGGTCATCTCGTAAACGTCCAGCAAAAACAATAAGTGCCAAATCAAACCGCACTGATTTCGCCCTAGCTGCATAAGCTAGCCTCGAAATCCGCGAGACCAGGGGCGTTCCCGCTCTGGATCCTCGTGTCATTTAGGGAACTTACCAACGGAACCGGTCGCGGGTTCTGACGGAAAATCTAACAGTGACTGTGCCTGTCGACATCTTGTTTGCGTGAACGTCGGGGCAGAGAAAAGCTAATGCAAACTGCGCTCGGAGAATTACCAAATCTTCACCTAAGGACCCGGGTTCGATTCCCGGCACCTCCACCACAAAAATAATCCGGCCTGTGCGCCGGATTTTTTTTGTTTGGTGGATGTGCAACGGGAATCGGGAGGAGCAGCATCGCAGCGACGGCTCCCGGCACCGGGGCGGGAGTTAATGCACGTTTACGAGAAGGTGTCGGTAGTGCCTCGAACGAAGTTCGCGAACACCTCCACCGGATCCCGGCACCGTGGCTAAACCCTCCGCACAACCTTGTGCTGCGCAGCCTGAGCCAACGGACGAATCACCATCAAGTCAATGTTGAAATGATGCGGCAACATAACGCTCCAACGAACCGCTTCAGCAACGTCATCTGCGGTCAACGGCTCAGCAACACCTTCGTAAATCTTTGCAGCACGTTCTTTGTCGCCACCAAATCGCTTTACTGCGAATTCGTCAGTCTTAACCATTCCTGGCGCTAATTCCACGACTCGAACTGGCTCACCTGCAAGCTCTAATCTCAAAGTTTCAGCAAGTGCCGCAACAGCATGCTTTGCAGCGGTGTAACTGCCACCATTTTCATAGACGATGCGTCCCGCGGTTGATCCCATCAAGACAATGGTTCCTTCGCCTGACTTAATCAAGGCTGGAATGATCGCTTTGATTGAACGCAATGCGCCAATGACATTTACGTCATAAGCCTTAATCCAGCTTTCTACATCTGCATCAGCAACGGTGGTGCCATCGAAAGCTCCTCCAGCATTTGCAACCAATACGTTGACAGTTTTGTCAGCAAGGTGGGCAGCTAAGGCATCCACACTGGCTTGATCAGTTACATCTAATTCCCATGCAGTTATGAGTTGATTCTCTTTTGCCAAGTCAGCCAGCATGTCCACTCGCCTAGCGGCAGCGATTACTTGATAGCCCTCTTTGGCTAAAGCTCGAGCAGTGGCTGCGCCAATTCCGCTACTAGCTCCGGTTACTACTGCATATCCACGTTGAGTCATAGATGAATTCTCTCGCAAGAGGTCCGATACGTCACCCCAGATCGCACCATAAACTGGCAGCAGAAACTCACCTCAGGAGAGAAAATGGCCCGCAAGAACATTGGAACCATGATGGGTTCCCAAACTACGTCGACATTTATTGGAATTCCGGCTGGAACTCTAAGTGATGTATCCGGTGGGTCAGCCGTGTTTGGCGCGCCATGTGCCACGCCTTATCCATCCGTTGGTGCCTATTGCAAAGACGCACCCGCAGCGATCCGCGGTGCGATCAGCAGCTACCAAGCCAATATCGATCACATGGACTTCGACTTGGGTGGACCGATCTTTCCAAACGGCGTGAACGCCATTGATTTAGGTGACCTAGATTTTGACGAATCAGATGCCCCAGCAAATCGGGAACGAATTCGTTCAACGGTTTCGCAGATTGTTGCCCAGGGCGCTGTACCTGTCGTAATCGGTGGCGATGATTCAATTCCAATTCCAATGATTGAAGGCTTTGCCGAACATGGCGAATACTTTGTGGTTCAAATCGATGCCCACATTGATTACCGCGACGAAGTAGGCGGGGAAAAGTTAGGCCTGTCATCAACCATGCGTCGTGCATTTGAAATGCCACACATCAAAGGTTTGGTTCAGGTTGGTCAACGTGGCATTGGTTCAGCTCGACCACAGGATTACGAAGATGCCAAGTCACATGGTGTTAAGTTCGTTTCGGCTCGCCAAGTTGCCTCTGGTGGAATTCAGCAAGTTATCGACTTGATTCCAGCTGGCGTAAACGTAATCGTGGATTTGGACTGTGATGCCTTGGATCCATCAATCGTGCCGGGCGTAATCGGTCGTGCACCTGGTGGCTTGACTTATTGGAACGTGGTTGAACTGCTGCACGGAATTGCTGGTAAAGCAAAGTTGTCAGGCTTTAACTTGGTTGAGTTCATGCCAGATAGCGATGTCGATGAAATTGGCGCGCTTAATAACGCTCGAATCATTTGTAACGTGCTCGGCTTAGTTGCCCGACAAAGTTAGGCATAAACTCAAATCATGAAGCAGCCAGTCATTGGACTCACCTCATACCTCGAGCCTGCCAAATGGGGCGCATGGGATATACCTGCGGCACTAATTCCTTGGAACTATGTCAATAAACTGCAAGCTGCCGGTGCCTCGGTGGTAATCCTGCCGCCGGATGCAAATAATCATGAAGCCATTTCTCGACTAGATGGTTTGGTTATGGCAGGTGGCGCAGACATCGAACCAGCTCGTTATGGCGCAGCACACCAAGAAGGCACTGACAAGCCACGAGTCGAACGTGATGCCAGCGAACTTGGGTTATATCGAGCAGCCCGCGAAGCCAACTTGCCAGTATTTGGAATTTGTCGCGGATTACAGATCATGGCAGTTGCTCATGGTGGTTCACTTCACCAGCACTTACCTGACGTTGTTGGAAACACCTTGCACCGAGATGCGCCGGGAACCTTTAACGATCACGGCGCTACTTTCACCCCTGGCAGCTTGATTGCTGATTTGGTTGGCGCAACGCAAGTAACGGTTAATTCAAGTCACCACCAGGCGGTTGACTCCCCTGGTGATTTAACAATTACCGGTTATGCCGAAGACGGAACCATTGAAGTTTGTGAAGATCCATCAGCAGAATTTGTACTTGGCGTGCAATGGCATCCGGAATTTAGTGACGATGAAAAAGTTTCGGAAAACCTATTTCGTGCGTTTGTTAAGGTTTGCGCAAACCGTTAATTAGCAAGTTCGCTTTTCACTGCTGCAACAAAGTTATCGACATCTGCTTGTGTGGTGTCCCATGAGCACATCCAACGAACTTGATTGATCATGTGATCCCAAACATAGAACTTCGCAACGCTTTGTAACGGCTCAATACTTGCCGCTGGCAAAATTGGGAACAAGGCATTTGCTTGTGGCGCCTCGACTTTAACCCCAGGAATATCTTTAATTCCCTTGTACAACTCTTGGGCCATTGCGTTTGAGTGCTGGGCATTCTTTAGCCACAGGTCACCTTCAAACATCGCAACTAGCTGAATTGAAATGAACCGCATTTTGCTGGCCAGTTGCATTCCCGACTTACGCACGTACTTCATCGCTGGGACAAGATCTGGATTCAAAATCACAGCAGCCTCTGCTCCCATCGCGCCATTCTTAGTACCACCCAAAGAAACGGCATCTACGCCGACATCCGCTGTGAAGGCACCAAGTGAAGTTCCTAATGAGGCAGCTGCATTTGAAATGCGGGCACCATCAAGATGAATGTACATTCCAAGTGAGTGCGCGTGATCTGCCAAAGCTTTAACTTCAGCTACTGAATAAACCGTGCCGTATTCCGTGGAATTAGTGATCGAAACAACCTTTGGCTGGGCGCGATGCTCGTTGCCAAATCCCCAGGCTTGCTTGTCTACTAATTCAGGAGTTAGTTTTCCGTCTGGAGTTTCAACTTGCAGAAGCTTTAATCCAGCAACTTTTTCCGGAGCGCCACCTTCGTCCACATTGATGTGAGCGCTGGTTGCACAAACCACTGCTTCCCATGGCTTACACATCGCCTGCAACGTAATTACGTTTGCACCAGTTCCGTTAAAAACTGGGAATGCTTCAGCAGCGTTTCCGAATTGCTTCTTTACGACACCAGATAGTAGTTCGGTGTAAATGTCATCGCCATAGGCAACTTGGTGACCCGCATTAATCTCAGACATAGCCTTAAGGATTCCTGGATG
Source organism: Actinomycetota bacterium (assembly GCA_026392515.1). Taxonomy (GTDB): domain Bacteria; phylum Actinomycetota; class Actinomycetes; order S36-B12; family UBA5976; genus UBA5976. Next base: position 92,816 of record JAPLBY010000033.1, read on the forward strand.
AATTCCGGCATAGTTGTCACTTGCAAAGCCACGCCAAATACCGTCACTCATAAAAATCCTTACTTAACTGTTGGTAAAACTAATGATTTATAGCGGTGTTACGTAAGCGCCGCTAATGCCACCATCAACTAAGAAGTTAGATGCTGTCATGAACGAAGAATCATCGCTAACTAGGAATGCAACTGCTGCTGCCATTTCTTCTGGCTCGCCAAAGCGACCCATTGGAATGTGAACTAGACGACGTGCTGCACGCTCCGCGTCCTTTGCAAACAATTCCTGCAATAGCGGAGTGTTAACAGGGCCAGGCGATAGCGCATTGATTCGGATACCTTCGCGGGCAAACTGCACACCAAGCTCGCGAGTCATTGCAAGAACACCACCCTTGGAAGCGGTGTAAGAAATCTGTGATGTTGCTGCAGCCATAGTTGCAACGAATGATGCAGTGTTAACGATTGCACCCTTACCCTGACGCTGCATGTAAGGAATAACTTCTTTGCAACATAGGTAAACCGAAGTTAGGTTCACTTCTTGGACTCGGCGCCATGCGTCAATTCCTGTGGTCAAGATTGAATCGTCATCTGGAGGCGAGATACCAGCATTGTTGAATGCGATGTCTACTGAACCGTAAGTATCGAATGCAACTTTGTACATGTTTGCAACATCGTCTGCATTTGTTACATCAGCCTTAACAAAGATGCCGCCAATTTGGGCTGCAACCTTTTCGCCTGATACTGGATCTAGGTCAGCAATTACAACTTTCGCGCCTTCTTCAGCTAAACGAATTGCAGTTGCTTTACCAATGCCACTTGAGCCGCCAGTGATTACTGCTACGCGGTCTTGTAAACGCTTCACTTACTTCCTACTTTCATTGATTTCTGCAGATAGCAGAGTGGGAGTACTTAATTTTCGGTACTGATAAACACATTCTTAGTTTCGGTAAAAGCTTCAATGGCGTTTGGCCCAAGTTCGCGACCGATTCCTGACATCTTAAACCCACCAAATGGTGTCCAGTAGCGAACGGCTGAATGTGAGTTGATCGAAATGGCACCAGACTCAACACCACGAGCCATGCGCAATGCCCGACCGACATCTCTAGTCCAGATTGAACCAGCTAGTCCGTAGTCAGTTCCATTGGCAAGCGATATCGCGTGTGCTTCATCCTTAAATGGCACTACTACACAGACTGGTCCAAAGATTTCTTGTTCATACTGCAAGTCACCTGGCTTGATTGGCGCAAGTACGGTTGGTGGGAACCAAAAGCCCTTGCCAGTCGGAGCCTCGCCTTGAAACAGAATCGGAGCACCTTCTGGCACGAAAGACTTCACGCGATCGCGTTGCACCGCGCTGATAAGTGGGCCCATGTCAGTTGCTTCTGAACTTGGGTCACCAACACGAACGCCCTTGACTGTCGTTTCGATGTGCGCAAGTACTTCATCGTAGATGTTTTCCTGAACCAATATTCTGGAACGGGCGCAGCAGTCTTGACCAGAGTTATCAAACACGGCAAGCGGTGCTGATTTAGCGGCTGCTTCCACATCAGCATCAGCAAAAATGATTGTTGGGCTTTTGCCACCAAGTTCAAGAGTTACGCGCTTCAATCTGTCAGCACTAGCTCGCATAATTCCGGTGCCAACAGGTGTGGAGCCAGTGAATACAATTTTGCGGACGTCTGGATGTTCAACTAAGTGTTGTCCAGCAACTTTTCCGAAGCCAGGCACAACATTGAAAACGTTTTCTGGCAGACCAGCTTCTAGTGCAATTTCAGCTAACCGCATCGCAGTAAGTGGAGTTACTTCAGCTGGCTTAAGTACAACCGTGTTTCCAGCTGCAAGTGCTGGCGCAAATCCCCACGCTGCAATTGGCATTGGATAGTTCCAAGGAACGATAATTCCAACTACACCAAACGGTTCGTGAAATGTAATGTCGATTCCGCCAGGCACTGGAATCTGCTGACCAAGTAATCTTTCTGCGCCACCAGCAAAGTAATTCAAAACGTTACGAACGTTCTCGACTTCCCAGCGAGCCGTACCAATTGTGTGACCGGCCTCAATGACTTCAAGTGCGGCTAGTTCTTCCCCATGCTGCTCCACGAGTAAAGCAAATTTCCGCAGAATGTTTGCTTTGTGCGCTGGTGCGCTATCTCGCCATGCTGGCCAAGCAGCTTTCGCTTTAGCTACAACTTCATCAACTTCAGCAGTTGATGCCATGTGGACGGTCTTAACAATGTCCTCAGTGGCGGGGTTCAAAACATCAAATGTGTCGCTCATCGTCCCTCTATTTTGAGTAATCAGGTTTCTATGAAATGAGCGTAGTCGACTCAGGCTAGATTCCGAACTTGGAAGGCAGGAATTTGGACTTAAGTAAATGATTGGCAAAAGTCCAGAAACCGCAGGCAATTTGCAGGTATGTTCAGTAAGGAACAAGTCTTGGCCAGGCAAGTGAATTGCCAGCCTCAGTAAGGAGTCACCATGACCGCGGTAAGTTTCCCACTTTCAATTGATGCCCTGACTAAGGACATAAAAGAAGGCCGAATCGATACCGTCATTGTGGCCATAACGGACATGCAGGGACGCCTCCAAGGCAAGCGCCTGCACGGTGATTACTTCCTTAGCGACGTGCTGAATCATGGCACCGAGGGTTGCAACTATCTAGTTGCAGTCGACATCGACATGAACACAGTTCAGGGTTACGACATCTCGTCTTGGGACACGGGGTATGGCGACATGGTTATGAAGATTGATCCAAAGACAATGCGCTACGTCGATTGGCACGAAGGCACAGCTTTAGTTCTCGCTGACTTAGTTGATCATCACGACAATCCAATTCCAGAATCCCCTCGCCAGATTCTTAAGAAGCAACTTAAGCGTCTTGAAGATATGGGAATGGTTGCCATGGTTGGCACCGAACTTGAATTCATTATGTTTGAAGACACTTACGAGGAAGCTTGGAACAAGCGGTATCACGATTTGATTCCAGTAAATCAATACAACGTTGATTACAGCATCATCGGAACTTCTCGCGTAGAACCAATTCTTCGTCGCATTCGTCTTTCCATGGTTAACGCCGGAATGACAGTTGAATCCGTAAAGGGTGAATGCAACCTTGGACAGCACGAAATTGCTTTCAAGTACACCGATGCGCTTGCCACATGTGATCACCACGTGGTCTACAAGACCGGTGCTAAAGAAATAGCCGCCCAAGATGGCTACGCCTTAACTTTCATGGCAAAGTTCAATGAGCGCGAAGGTAACTCCTGCCACATCCACTTGTCATTCCGTGGCATCGATGGCTCCATGGTTCTTGCTGATGACAATGATCCAGATGGCCTAAGCGAAATTGGCAAGCAATACATCGCAGGTCAACTCGCACACATGCGCGAACTCAGCATCATGTATGCACCAACCGTTAATAGCTACAAGCGGTACTCCCCAGGTAGTTTTGCCCCAACTGCAATCAAGTGGGGTCGCGACAATCGCACCTGCTCCTACCGCCTAGTTGGTCATGGTCAAAGCTTGCGCGTTGAGAACCGCGTTCCAGGTGGCGACGTAAATCCTTACCTAGCAGTTGCTGGCATGATCGCTGCAGGAATTGATGGCATCGAGAAGAAGATGACTTTGGAGCCACGCTTCGATGGCAATGCCTACGCGCTTGAAACCGATCGAGTTCCTAACACCCTGCAAATGGCTCGCGACTTATGGGTTAACAGCACTTGGGCTAAAGAATCTTTCGGTGAGCGAGTTCATAAGCATTACACACACATGGTTGACACAGATTTGGCTCAGTTCAATAAAGCAGTTACGGACTTTGAATTAATTCGTGGATTTGAACGCTACTAAATCAATTCGTTTCAAACTAGGCGACGTTAAATCCAGCCCAAATTCGCTTGCCTTTTTCGGTTAGTTCATAACCCCAAAGATCTGCGAACTCATCAACGATATGCATTCCTCGCCCTGAGTCAACGGCTACATCAAGGGAGCGCATTACAGGTAACTGGTTATCAAAATCTTCAACCACGACCTTGACCATGTACTGCCAGCGTTCAAGCACAACTTGAAGTTCGGTTGCAGCATGGACAACTGAATTAGCCACCAATTCGCTTGTCACAGCTATCGCATGCTCGAGATCTATTGAACCTTCGTTACTTAGGAAGGCCGTAACTTGCTGCCTGGCAACTAAAACTGAGTCAGCCATGGCTGGCATAGTAAATGCCGCAATTGTTGATAAGAAATCCCCAAAATAGATCGCCAGATCCGAGGAACCGGATTCATTGAAGGCGCTCATGATTTTCAGTATGCCCGTTACCAGTGGAATAAAACCCGGCTATCGGGCTTATTCCATGCCTTTATCGCGACGGCCGGTGGCTCGCTGGGTCTCTCGCTTGGCATCCTTTTCAGCAATGGCCTGACGCTTGTCGTAGTTCTTGCGACCTCGAGCAATGGCAATTTCTACCTTTGCTTTGCCATCGTTGAAATACAGGCTTAGTGGAATCAAAGTAAGTCCACTTTCCTTGAGCTTGTTTTCAATCTTGCTAATCTCTTGACGATTTAGCAAAAGTTTTCGAGCCCGCGTTGGTGCGTGGTTAGTCCAAGAGCCTTCGTTGTATTCCGGAATGTTGACGCCGCGCAGCCAGATCTCGCCATTTTCAAATAAGGCGTATCCGTCAACCAAACTCGCCCGGCCGGCGCGAAGGGATTTAACTTCAGTTCCGACTAGAACCATGCCAGCTTCATATACGTCTTCGATGGTGAAGTCGTGGCGAGCCTTACGGTTCTGGGCGATGACCTTACGACCGCGCTCTTTAGCCACTTAACTCAACTCATCCCCAACAAGGCACAACGGTGCGCTCTGCACCAAACCAACCCATTGGATTGTACGGCACACCATTTAGGTGAACTTCGAAGTGCAAATGCGGCCCAGTTGAGAACCCGGTGGATCCCACATATCCAATGACATCTTGGTTTCCAACTACTTGCCCCGGTGATACCCCAAACTGTGACTGGTGGGCATACATGGTGACCATGCCATCGCCATGATCAATCAAAGTCATGTTGCCGTATGCGCGGCTAACTGTTGTTGAAAGAACTACACCTGATGCAGCGGCGCGAATCGGAGTTCCCTTTGGCGCACCACTGTCGACACCGGTATGGCAAGACTTGTATTTGTAAACCGGGTGCACGCGCCAACCGACGCCGCCGCCAGCTGCTCTACCTGGCAACGGCCAAGAAAGTGGACCGGTTGCTTGTGGGTCAACTGGACCTTGGCTACCGGCTGACTTAGAAAGTGCCGCAATTCGAATTTGCTCAGCTCGAAGTTCGTTGTACTGCGCTTGAACTTCAGCCTTGTCGTCTTCAGCGACCTTTAAGGCTGCTGCTTCTTGCTTAACAAGTTTGTCTACTTCAACTTTTGCTGCTGCTGCTTTATCGGCAGCATTTTGAGCATCAATAAGGGCCTGTGATGCAATGTCTGCAACTCGTTGCATATCCAGGCGCACTGCTTCAGCTGCTGCGGCATCGGCTGCTAGCTGTTCTTTTGCCGCAAGTAAGTCATCGAGGCTCTTTGCGGTTGAAAGCGAAACAGCCTTAATGTTTTGCAATCTGACAGTTAAGTCAGATGGTGAAGTTGATTCAAGAATGATTTCCCATTGCGAAGTTGGGCCCTGCTGGTAAACCGAGCGGGCAAACTGGTCAACCTTTTTTTGCAGCTGACTAATCTCTGCTTCTTTACTGGTTACTTTGGAAAGTGCTGCTGCATAGGCTGCTTTTGCTGCGGCAAGATCTGCTGCCGCTTTGTTATATGCGGCTTTAGCTTCTGCTTCTTTTGCAGCCGCTATTGCCATAGTTTCGCGCGCAGCTGGGAGTTTTGCCTGAGCGTCCTTTAAGGATTCAGCTGCTTCAACAACGGCTTTTGATGCCTCCGTTAACGCCTCGGATGCTTCCGCAACTTGCTTGTCTATATCAGTGCTATTTGCAATGGCTGGTGTCATTATCAGCGAAAGTAGCAAGGGAACGGCAAGTAATCCTCGGGTAAACCGCGAGGAGTTAAGACGCGTGAGGAAGGCGCGCACAATGCTCCGTTCATTGGGGAAGTCCTTTAAGCGTAACGGAAGTGCCTAAAGTTACTGATGTGACTCGACCCGTGTCGGGCCAAAACTTGTCCAAATTGCAGGACTTTTAGCCCTTTAGATAGCGACGCAGCGTGATTGAGGCCGCTAAAACCGTGGTTCCTACGCCAACTAGATAAAGCATCGGAACTATCGCCAAAACCTCTGACCAGGTCACAAACGGGATAAATGTCAGGTTTGGCGCCAGCTTGGCATCAATTAGCCAGTACTTCGAGGCCAAGATTCCAGCGGTCGCCAAAGTGGAGCCGATAATCGCAGCAACTGCTGCCTCCAAAATGAATGGCAGTCGGATAGACATGTTGCTGGCACCAACAGATCGCATGATCGACGTTTCCCGGCGCCTGGCGAAGGCAGCTACTCGCACCGTATTCATAACCAGCAACACCGTTACAAACAGCATTGCTAGCGCAATTGCTAGTGCAAAGGATTGCAGGCCTTTAAGAATCTGGAAGAAGCGATCAAGTAATTGGCGCTGATCTTGAATTGATTCAACACCTTGAACTGACTGTAAAGCGCCAGCAACTTTCTCAAAATTCTCTGGGTTATCAAGTTTTACTCGGAAGGATTCCGGCAATGCATCGGGACTAATGTTTGCCAAAATAGCTGAGCCGGCAAACTGCTCTTTGAATTGTGCGTAAGCATCAGCTGATGACTCATAGAAGATTTCTTGAACTGATTCCAATGAACCGAGAACCGTTTCAATGTTCGTTCGTTGTTCAGCAGTTACTGCGCCCGTGCAAGTAAACGCAACTGAAGTATTTCCACATAAGAAAATGGAAACTTCAATCTTGTCGTACCAATAGCCCTTCATGCGATCTACTTGTGCGCTCATGAGCAATGCAGCGCCCACCAAGGAAAGGGAGACGGCAACCGAAACAATCAGGGCAACTGTCATTGTGAAGTTGCGGCGTAGGCCGTTGCCAACCTCTTTACTTACAAATGAAAATCTCATGACTACTGCCCCGTATGTCCATACATACCGCGCTCTTGATCACGGATGATTTTGCCATTTTCCATTTGCACAATTCGTTTACGCATCTGATCCACAATGGCCACATCGTGCGTCGCCATAACAATCGTGGTGCCAGTTCGGTTGATTCGATCCAGAAGTTTCATAATGCCAACGCTGGTTGACGGATCTAAGTTTCCAGTTGGCTCATCTGCTAATAGGAGTTTTGGTTTATTCACAAATGCTCTGGCGAGCGCAACGCGCTGTTGTTCGCCACCAGATAACTCGGATGGCAGACGATGAGCTTTTTCTTCTAAGCCAACTAATTCCAAAATTGCTGGAATTCGTTGTTGAATTTCTTTCTTTGATTTACCAATTACTTCCATGCCAAATGCAACATTGTCGAACACAGTTTTTCCTGGCAACAATCGAAAATCCTGAAATACGATTCCCATAGTCCGGCGAAACGCTGGGACTTTGCGATTAGGTAGCTTGGCTACATTGATGCCATCTACAGTGACCGTACCTGAAGTTGGCTTTTCTTCTTTTAGTAGCAAGCGAAGTAGCGATGACTTACCAGATCCAGATTGACCCACTAAGAAGACGAAGTCACCTTGTTCAATACTTAGGTTGATTCCATCAAGCGCTGGAGTGTTTGAATTCTTGTATTGCTTGGAGACGTTATCAAAGTTGATCACAGTGAACTCTCCTTAATTGGGCGTGCAAAGAATTTCGAAAAATCGTATGTATTCAGCCTAAATAGCACGCAGCCAATGCAGGTGCAGGGCGCGCCGATCCTTGGCTTATGAGGGACGGATCACTAATTGGATTGTTCGCGACGCCAGCGAATGCCAGCTTCTACGAACTGGTCGATATCGCCGTCGAGCACTGCTGAAGTATTGCCGGTTTCGACTTCAGTTCTAATGTCCTTAACCATTTGATAAGGATGCAAAACGTAAGAGCGCATTTGATTTCCCCAGGAGCCACTGGTGTCGCCCTTGAGCGCATTGATTTTGGCTTGTTCTTCTTGGCGAGTGCGTTCTAAAATTCTTGCTTGCAACACCGCCATTGCAGTTGCCTTGTTTTGTAACTGGGAGCGCTCATTTTGGCAGGACACCACAATGCCAGTTGGGATGTGAGTTAAGCGAACGGCAGAGTCAGTTGTGTTAACACCTTGACCGCCTGGGCCAGAGGATCGATAGACATCAATCCTCAAATCATCATCGGGAATCTCTACGGAATCCGTTTGTTCAACCACAGGAATAACTTCAACTTCGGCAAATGAAGTTTGACGACGACTTTGATTATCAAATGGTGAAATGCGCACAAGTCGATGCGTACCTTGTTCGACCGACAAAGTTCCATACGCAAACGGAGCTTTAACTGCGAAAGTTGTGGATTTGATTCCAGCTTCTTCTGCATAAGATGTTTCGTAAACATCAGTAGCCCAGCCATGGCGTTCGCAGTATCGCAAATACATGCGCTGCAACATTTCGGCCCAGTCAGCTGCGTCAACGCCGCCAGCTCCAGAGCGAATTGAAATCAGCGCTTCCCGGTGGTCGTACTCACCCGATAGCAAAGTTCGAACTTCAAGTTCTCCAATAGATTTTTCAAGTGCGATTAGTTCCGCGCCAGCTTCATCAAGGATTCCTTGATCGCTTTCGGCGTCACCCATTTCCCACAAAACTTGAACGTCATCCACGCGGGAACGCAGATTCTTGATTCGGCCAATATCGGCCTGCAGAACCGAAAGCTTTCCAGTTACTCGTTGAGCATTGGCTTGGTCATCCCAAAGATCTGGGGCTGAAGCAAGGATCTCAAGCTCGGCTACTTGCGCCTGCATGTCATCAATCCGGAGCACTTTTTCGATGCTAGAAAGCGTGGAGTTGATTGCTGCAATATCAACAGCGAAGTCTCCGGTAGCCATAATTCATAAGGTTACCTTGAAGTCACCTAACTTTATTAATTGCCTTGGCTGCGCTGACTACAACGGGAGTGGAAATTGGCATTAGGTAGCCGAATGCAGTTCTGGGGCTTGCCTGAACTGTCACCGTAACTGATGTTCCTGAAACTTCTACCGACCGCAAAGAAAACTGCTCGACCTGTGATCGAACATTTGCTGCTTCAACGTATTGTTTCACTTTGGCTCGAGCCAGATTTTCGTTAAGGCGCAGATTTGTGCCTACCCCATCACGATAAATAGCGTCGGTATTAACGGCTTGCGCGGCAGAAAGAGCTGCGCCATCTGCAATGCCATCTAAAACGTTCCTAGTAACCCAGAGTGATGCAACATTTATAGATACTGTCGCGATCATTAAACCTGCCACTGAAAGACCAATTCCAAACAACAGAATTGAACCTTCATCTCGCTCAACTAGTTTTCTAAGATTCACGGCGATCGCAATTCATCTACGACTGCAGTGTGCTGGGACGTTACAACTACGCTTCGCGACCCTAATGCTCTGGGCAAATTCAGGTTCACTTGTTTACTCACTCTTACTGTTACAAAACTACCTGGTGATAAGCACGGATTCTTACTGCAGGAGATTTTGGTAGATATTGGCCCGTTGCGCGAATCAAAGTCTTGCGCGACAAGTCCAGCGGCTGTGCTTGCTGCTCTACTCCCACTTGCATCGCTACTTGAAACAACAAATGCTCGTGCAGCAGTGCGGGCTGAGACATCTGTGGACAGATAAGCATTGGCTACCATAATGCTGGAATTAGCAATGATCGAAAGTGGAACTAAGAGAGCTACAGTAATTCCAATAAACTCCACGATCACATTTCCCTCGCTCGAAGTGAAGAATTTCATAACGAGGCCTCGTCGATTGCGCGAGCTCTTCCGGTCATTAAGAATTCTCGATCCAAGAGTGGAACCGATACCTTTCGCGTAACAGCTACCGAGATATACGTCAGGCCTTGATTTCTCACTTGAGTAATGACAATTGTTTCTGGACTAAACCCAGCGCCTCTGCTTGATAAAACCTTGAGGACGGCATTTCTGCCATCCGCATTTGAGGCATCCGCAGCACTAGCTGTTCGAGCGCCAATAACTGCAGCTGAGTCTAAAACGCTCTTATCGGCGACCAGCATTGCAATTTGTCCGATTGCAATAAAGATTGCAACAACTAATGGGGCGACTAAAACGAATCCGACTATGCCAGATCCAGTTTCAGACGCTAACTCATTACGGTTGCGAGACACTTCGGAGTGCACTTGTTAGAACAGACTTCAATTGCCCGTCGGCTACAGACCAAACTGCAACCACAAGTCCGGCCGTCATAACCGTGACAAGAACCCACCCTGGGACATCCCCACGATCATCGCGAGACTTTTCAACAAATCTTGCAGCCGATACTTGCAGTGCGACTGAAATTTTTGGGGCTATTTCATTGATTATCTTCATTTGTATTTCCTTTTCTATAGTTGAGCATTTGCTCTTGGGCGCTACAAAACTTGAAGTGCGATCATTCCGGGATACAGCGCTACCGCAACGATCATTGGTAAAATTAGGAACACAACGGGAAGCATCATTGAAGTCTCTTTATGTCCCGCTAAAACCAGCAACATGCGCATTTGATGAGCGCGCGCATCAGCAGCTTGAGCACGTAGTACCTGCACAAGAGGTGTACCCCGTTCAAGTGCTAATTCCAAGGAATGTGTTGCTCTAGTAAGTGGCTGAGATTCGATTTGATTACTCATTTGATTAAGAGCTGGTACCAATCCATCACCTGAATTCACTGAATAAACAACCTTTCCTAATTCCTTGACGAGCGGACCGGTACAGGATTTCGAAATTCTTCGAAGCGCAAGCAGAACTGGCTCTCCCGCCGAGACGGCAAATGCCAGGAGGTCAAGTACTGCCGGCAGTTGCTCTTCAATGCTTAGGCGACGTTTATTTGCTTGGCTTGCTAGATTCCACTTGGCATACCAACCGCCGGCAATGAATGCACCAAGGATTAATGCGAAGGCAAACACTGGAGATAAACCTTTTCCAGAGCTAAGTCGAAGTAATGACCACCCAATAGCAAGCAGCATCGAGTACCCAGCAAACGTGATCTGCTTGTGGCGGAAACCAGTTAACGTAAATTCACTTTCCGATTGCCGAAGCCACTTGGAGATGTCCTCGTTTTTGCTCCAAGGTGACCAGCTACGCGAAGTAAGCAAATCATTAATTGCTGCCAATGCCTGTTGTGTTAAATTCTGTGACTTGGTTGAGCCCATTCCGACATAAGGCGATATCTGGTCGCTCATACTTAGTCTTGGTTGCCGCAATACATTTGCACACAACACCACACCGGTTGCAAAAAGCAGACCTAATAGAAATCCGCTCATGCCAGAAGTCTTTTCTCTTTTGGAAGTTCCGCAAGCTTCATCATTGCTACATAGGCGAACACGGAAATTACTGCGCACGCCGCCAGCATCCGAAGTCCACTAGCTGAAATGTATACATTTGCCGCGGTGTCCCGGGTCGATAGAACTAATGCCGTAACCCAAGGCGCCGCTACTGCGAGTTTGGCTCCGTTAACAGTCCAACTTTGTCGAGCAACAATTTCACCACGAAGTACTAGCTCCTCCCGCATAACTTCCGATAGCGTGCGTAGCAATACTCCAAGATCAGCACCTCCAACCTCATGAGCAATTTGAAGAGATGCAACAAACTTGTCAGCCTGTGGTTCTTCTAGATTTTGCGCTATTAGATTCAGCCCGGCATTGAAATCCCCAGTTGCTTGATACTGATCTCGGCACATTTGAAAAGCGGGCCGAAGTTGCTCTGGACCAGAATTACAAAGCTCGATCACGGCTTGTGGCAATGAAAGTCCGGCCCGAATTGCTGATGCTAAATCATCTACTACGTCTGGCCAGAGGTCAGCTGGAACTTTCTTACTCTTCATTTGAAGTTTGCGTCTTCCGTGCATCTTGAATTTCCGAAGTCGCATTGGTTCCCGAATCGCACCCCAAGTCAGAATTATTCCAATTGCGCTGAGTAGTCCGACGATTAAACCCATCGTGATGCACCAACCAAACTTGTTACATCGATGTTGTTGGCTTGGAAACGATCAAGCCTTCCTGGAAATATTCCTTGTGGCTCGAGCCGTTCATTTTGAAAGCTAAAGATATCCCCGGTCTCAATACTGTTACCTTCGACCCGCCCCGTTACAGAAGTGATCTGTTGAACTCTGCGAGTACCATCAGCTCTCAATGCGGTGTGGACCACAATATCGACAACCGAAGCTACAGTCGGAACCACAAACTCTGCAGAGACATTGCTGCCCGCAAGCATCGGCAGCAGGCACAATTTGGAGATAGCTTCGCGCGAACCATTTGCATGCAATGAACACATGCTTGGCATTCCGGCATTCATTGCAACCAAAAGATCAAGCGCTTCTTCTTGCCGCACTTCACCTACAACCAATCGAGATGGTCGCATGCGCAATGCCTCTTTAATTAACCGGCGCAAGGGAATCTCGCCGGTTCCTTCTAGGCTTGCTTGTCGCGTCTGCAATGCCACCCAATCTGGACTGGCTAGCTGCAATTCAAAAACTTCTTCGCAAGTGATAATTCGCTCACTCGAGGGTGCGCTGTTTAGAAGTGCATTCATCAAAGTGGTCTTACCTGCTTGAGTGGCTCCGGCAACAACAATATTCAAACCCGAAACTACACACGCTTGTAAGAATGCAGCGGCCTGACCGGTCAAAGTTCCAACCGAAACTAAGGCTTCTAAAGATTTAGCGCCCATTATGAATTTACGGATGTTGACTGACCAATGCTTTCGAGTGATATCAGGTATCGCCACATGAAGTCTTGAGCCATCTGGCAAAGTGGCGTCCACAAATGGGTTGGAAAGATCTACCCGACGACCCGAAGAAGCAAGCATTCGTTCTACTAAGCCACGAACTTCAACATCACTAAGGATCACGCTAGTGAGTTCACTTTTGCCATTCCTGGCAACAAAAATTCGACCAGGTTCGTTTATCCAAATTTCTTCAACACTTGGATCATCTAGCAGTGGTTGAAGTAGGCCAAATCCAGAGATGTGGTTAGCGATCTGTTCAACAAGTACTTGTGGGGACTCATGATCAGATGCAACACTTGTTGATTGAGACAAAATGTCTTCAACCATGTGACGTAACTCGATTACTTCTTCATGCGGGCTGATCCCCCCAGTCCGAACCCGCGTTCGAACTTCTTGAATCACTTCACCTACTGCACCTGACATGAGCTCCCCCGTTGCTAGGACTTGGTATGAATCAAGTCGTTGCTTTTACTCGGGCCAAGCCGAGTCATTGAAGAGTATGTCGGTTTGGAAAATGCGGAAATCCAAAATTGGATTCTGTGGATAACGAAACAAGGGAGGTGGTTTCCGGCTGAAAGATTAAGAGATTCTTGAGACGTTATCCACAACTATTTAGAAGTCCTTGCGGCCGAAAATCTATTTGACTATGCAGCTTTTCGGTTGTGCATCCAGCTGCGAATACCAGCAACGATGGATCCAATAATGAAGAATGCAGCAATTGCGTAAGAGCCAGTCTTGACGGCTGGGATTGTGGCTGCGTAATAACCCGCAAGAGTTAGGCCAACGCCCCAAGCAATAGCGCCTACAAAGTTTGCGCTCAAGAACTTGTAGTAATTCATGCGGGAGATGCCTGCGATTGCTGGAATCAGCACTCGAGCCCAAGGCATGAAACGTGCTACAACAACTGCCCACCAGCCAAGTTCGGCATAGAACTTTTCTGACTTAACAATCGCGGACTTTAACTTTGGTCCTTGATGTTTATCTAAATATGGGCGGCCAAAATGTCGACCCAAAACAAAGCCAGTTTGATCGCCAACGAATGCTGCCAGGCCAATTCCAATCGTTAGCACCCAAATGTTGACTGAGTCACTGGTTGCAGCAAGAACGCCAGAGGCAAAGATAAGCGAGTCACCTGTGATGAATGGGATGAATGCCCCAATCAATAATCCGGTGCCGGCAAATACCAATCCCCAGACAATTAAGTAGAACAAAATGGCACCGTAACTATTTAGCCAGTCTGTAACCTGCGATGTTAAAGCTGCAGACAGAAGTACGGTTTCCATGCTTAAACCCTACTTTGGTGCTTAAAAAGTCACACACCGAGATCGAGTGATTTAACTCGCCCCTTGACCAGCAAGTGTGCGAATTGCGCGCAATGCAACCGAAAGTGTTGCAAGATCATTTTGCTCACTGTGAGCAATCTCATTAAGAGTTGCTCTGGTGCGGGCAACGCCCTCGGCAAACTTGGCTTCCCACTGGCTGATTCGAACATCGATCGAATCTGAATCCTTTGTTGCTTGAACCACTCGGGATGTTAACGCAGCCAAGGCAACGTAAAGATCACTTCGCAGGGCAGAACGTGCATAAGCGGTCCAGCGGTCATCTCTGGCTAGGGCTGATATATGGAACAGCATTCGGTCGATGTCGTATCGCTCACTCAATGCAAAATAAAGTTCAGCAACAACTTCTGCGCTGGAATTCTGGCGATTCGCGATTTCAATAACATCAAGCAGCGAGAACTCATCCAGGAAACTTCCAGTACGAATTGCCAATTCAGCTGGTACGCCCTGTGCCTGATACTTTTTCGCAATACCCTTTGCTCGCTCGCGCTCGACGCCACGAAGCAGTCCCGGGATTGAATTTGTTAGCTTCGCAACGGTTGGTGCAAACTTGGCAATTTCTTCTTCCACATTCAAGCGACCGCCACGTGATTGCAAGAACCAGCGCGTTGCGCGATCTAGTAGGCGTCGTGATTCAAGGAATAACTCAGTCTGGCAATCCGTTGAAACTTTGCCATCTAGGTTTTCCAGATCAGACCAAAGCTGGTTTAGGCCAAACACATCTCGCGAAACCACAAAGGCGCGCAAGATTTCTGAAGTTCCCGCGCCACTTTCTTCAGCTGCGCGCCAGGCATATGTAATGCCGCCACGATTGACCATGTCATTGACCATGACGGTTGAAATGATTTCCTTGCGCAATGGATGTGAGGCCATCAAGTCTGCATGCTTAACACGCAAATCTGACGGAAAATACTTATTCAATATTTCCTGGCACCAAGGCTCGTTGACGATTTCATCACTGGCGCGATCCCGAGTTAGATCAATCTTGACGTAAGCCATCAGCACGGAAAGTTCCGGTGAGGTTATTCCTTGACCTTGAGCATGCAAGGCATCAAGTTGAGAATCTGTTGGTAAATATTCAATAGCTCGATTCAAGTGACCATTTGATTCAAGCGATTGCATCAAGCGCTTATGAACTCGAAGCATTACTGGAGCCTGGAACCTGGCTTGTTCCAAAATCAGATTCTGTTCGTAATTATCGCGCAGAACTAATTCGCCAACTTCGTCAGTCATAACAGCTAGCTGCTTGTTGCGGTCTTCCACGCTCAAACTTCCAGCAGTAACAGCTTGGTCGAGCAAAATCTTGATGTTTACTTCATGATCGGAAGTATCAACGCCAGCCGAGTTATCAATCGCATCGGTGTTTAGCTTTACCCCAGCGTGCGCAGCTTCAATGCGACCAAGTTGAGTAGCACCTAAGTTGCCACCTTCACCGAGAACGCGAGCTCTGATGTCACTTCCGTTAATTCGGATTGCATCATTTGCCTTGTCACCAACTTGCGCGTGCGTTTCAGAAGTTGCCTTGATGTAGGTGCCAATTCCACCATTCCAAAGCAGATCTACCGGAGCCAAAAGAATCATGGTCAGAAGTTCATTAGGTGTAACGCTGGTAACTTCAGGATCGATGCCAAGAGCCGTCTTTGCCTCAGCAGTTAAGTCAATTGATTTGACGCTGCGAGGGTAAATGCCACCACCCTTGCTGATGAGTTTGACGTTGTAATCTTCCCAAGATGATCTCGGCAAACTAAACATGCGATGCCGCTCAACAAAAGACTTTGAGGCCTCAGGATTTGGATCGATAAAGATGTGGCGGTGATCAAAAGCCGCAATCAACCTGATGTGTTCGGAAAGCAGCATGCCGTTTCCAAATACGTCGCCACTCATGTCACCAACGCCGACCACGGTGAAATCCTGAGTCTGCGTGTTTACACCAAGCTCAAGGAAGTGACGCTTAACGGATTCCCATGCACCCTTGGCTGTAATACCCATGACCTTGTGGTCATATCCAACTGATCCACCGGAAGCAAACGCATCGCCCATCCAGAATCCACGATCAACTGAGATCTTGTTTGCGATGTCAGAAAAAGTTGCAGTGCCCTTATCGGCAGCAACAACTAGGTACGGATCGTCAACGTCATGGCGAACCACGCGCTGTGGTGGAACAACCTTTGCATTAACTAAGTTGTCTGTGACATCAAGCAGCGCACCAATAAACATCTGGTAACAAGCAATGCCTTCAGCTAACCAAGCGTCACGATCACTTGGCTCTGGCCCTCGCTTAAGGACGAAGCCACCCTTGGCTCCACTAGGAACAATCACAGTGTTCTTAACCATTTGCGCTTTTACTAAGCCAAGGATTTCAGTGCGGAAATCTTCCTGTCGATCTGACCAGCGAAGTCCGCCACGTGCAACTGAGGCAAAGCGCAAGTGCACGCCTTCAACTCGTGGTGAGAATACCCAGATTTCAAATTTAGGAAGTGGCAATGGCAAGTCAGGAACCATACTTGGATCCAACTTGAAGGCCATAACCTGCGGATAGTTACCTTCAGCATCTAACTGGTAAACATTTGTGCGCAACGTCGCTGAGACCAAAGCAATGCTGGATCGCATAATTCGGTCATGATCCAAACTGGCAACCGCGTCAAGGGCATCATCAATCTTGTTTACTAATTGCTTTTGCTTAGCATCCCGATCTTGCTCAAGTTCCGGATCAAATCGCACAGCAAACAATTGAACGAGCAGCTGAACGATGTTTATATTCGACAGCAAAACTTGTTGCAGGTAGCCCTGACTAAATGGTGTGCCGGCCTGGCGCAAGTAAGCCGCATAAGCGCGAATGATTCCAACATTTCGAGCCGAAAGTCCTGCTTGAATTACTAAGGCGTTAAACGGATCGCTATCGACTTCCCCATGCCAAGTTGCCATGAAGGTGCTGCAGAATCGTTCCGACAAAGAATCTTGTTCTGGTGCCTTCGAGTCATCAAAGCGCAGACCGAAGTCATAGACCCAAGCAACTGGGTGACCTTTTCGGCGAAGGTCATAAGCACGCTCATCGATAACTTCAACGCCAAGATCGTGAAGCATCGGAAGTACTGCGGAAAGTGTTATCGCACTATCCACTCGGTAAATTGTGAAGCGCCTTGTGCCATCTTCTGGGGATTCCGGCGTATACATAGAAACCTTGATGGCTCCAGGTGCTTGAGACTCAAGTGACTCGATGATCTTTAAGTGTGAAACTGCATTACCTGCCGGCACATCTTCTTTGAATGACTCTGGGAAGGAATCAGTCCAAGTTCGAAGAAGTCTTGCAGAGTCCTCTTCGCCAACTTGTTCAACAAGAGATTCAGCGAAATCGTCTTCCCAGAATCGAGTGGCATCGGCAAGATCAACTTCGAGCTGCTCTAGATCAATATCTGGAATGTCTTTGCCAAGTGGTTTGCGAATTACAAAATGAAGACGAGCCAAAACAGATTCTGAAACTCGAGCTGTGTGATCAATTGAAGTTGCGCCGTAGGCAGCTAACAAAATCGCTTCCATGCGTAGTCGAACTTCAGTGGTGTAACGATCGCGTGGGAAGTAGACCAAGGCCGAAACATAGCGACCGAATACTTCAGTGCGAGTAAAGACCCGGACCTGGCGACGCTCTTGAAGTTGTAGGACTCGACGAGCTACATCTTCCAATTCCTCAGGTGCAATTTGGAACATTTCATCGCGTGGATACGTTTCCAAGAACTGCATTAAGTCTTTACCGCTATGGGAATCGCGGCCTAATGCCATCGACGCAGTTACATCCGCGACCTTGCTCGAAAGAACTGGAATGTTATTTACCGACTGGTTGTAAGCCGCAGATGAGAACAAGCCTAAGAATCTATGCTCGCCAATTTGTTTGCCAGAGGAATCTACTTGGCGAATGCCAACGTAATCCAAATAAACCGGACGATGAACGGTTGAACGCATCTTGGCTTTTGTGACGATCATTAGCGATGACATCGAAGAGTGATCTTGGTCGTCTTCACTTAAGTAGCTGCCACTTGTTGCATCCCGAAGCGTGCCTAGGCCTGCCCCAGTAACACTGGCCAAGACGTTCTTAGAAAGTGCGTATTTGGAATAGCCAATAAACGTGAAGTGATTATCCGTTAGCCAGCTCAAGAATTCGATTGCTTCTCGGCGCTCTCGGTCACTGACTCCGGCTGCGGCTTCAATTTCAGAAATAACTTCATCTAGTTTGACTTGCATTGCTGGCCAGTCTTCAACGGTTGCGCGCACGTCAGAAAGAACTTGCTGAATTCTGGATTCAATTGTTGCTAAGTCTGCTGAATCAGATTCGCGATCAATCTCGACGCTGATCCAAGATTCTTGTATTGCACCATCTGGCGCAGACTCACCTGGCAAAACATCGCGATTTAGAATTTCAATTAGTTCACCTTGCACATCGCGCTTGACCCAAAACCGTGGATGGATTACAACTCGGATTGAACGCCCTTGCTGAGAAATTTCAGCTGAAACAGAATCAACCAAGAACGGCATGTCATCAGTAACAACTTGAACGACGCTGTGGAGTGACTGCCAGCCTTGTGCATCCAAGCTTGGAGAAAGTGCCTGAACTTTGGAAATGCCAGGTGTTCGACTTTGACCTAAGGCAACGTGTGACTTGATTAAACCTTCTAGGTCACGAACTTCAGTTCCTACAAGATCTTCCGGAGCGACTAAGTCAAAGTAGCGAGATACGACGGAACTTAGGTCTTTGGAAATTGACTTTTCTACTCGTGAAATTAACTCGTCACGCGCCTCTTCTAAACGGCGCGAACCACGCGAGGTTACCGACACTTTAAAAAGCCTCCTGGGGTCACACTCGGCGCGTGAACACCTCATAACCCTACCAATTCAAGGACTGCTCTAGATTGGGGTGTGAGCATTTCTTGGCTACAAAGCCCCGAAGGACAGGCAGTAATCCACGCTGCCAGAGGCTACTCAGAACCCCTAACTGCGATCCCGGCGCTCCGAAAGCAGTTTTCCGAAATAACTCCCGAATCAATTTCACAAGCCTTCAGCCAAGCCCAGATGCAGCATCGGTTAGAAGCACGCTGGGGGCAATCTGCTGCCGAGTTATTGCTGACCGAGGATGGAATCAGTCAAGCTACTAGACCTGTAGTTGCTCAGTACCGCGCCGGATTCATCGCAAATAAATTTGGTGCTAATGCCCAAGTTTTAGATCTGACTTGTGGCTTGGGTTTTGATGCTCGAGAGTTTGCTCGTGCTGGATTGCGAGTTACAGGTGTTGAGATTGATTCAGAAATAGCAGAGTATGCCCGGCATAATCTCAAGGAATTTGGCGTTAGCGTTCATTGCGCTGATGCAAACGCCTTTGCAATTCCAAGTGATGTGGATGTTGTCTTCGTTGATCCAGCCCGTCGTGATCCAAATGCTGCAAAAGATTCAATGGGAAACACCAAGCGAATTTTTGATCCCACACAATGGTCTCCCAACTGGGAAATGATTAATGAGATTGCAACGGCTCATCCTGTGATCGCAAAAGTCGCACCTGGAATAGACAAAGCTGAACTCTCTAATTGGGATGCGCGGTGGATCAGTTCTGATGGCGACTTAGTTGAATGTTTTCTAAGTAGCACAGGATCTGGGATTCGGGCTGCAGTTTTGCTCGACTCAGCAAATAATTCAACTGTCGAAATCTTGGGTGATGAGACAACTAAGACAAAGGCACTGGGTAGCTTCTTGGTGATTCCAGATCCCGCCTTGATTCGCGCCAGTGCACTGGATGCAGTCGCCTCGCTATGCAACGGTGGATTAGTAAATGAACACATCGCTTGGTTGACTTCAGATGACACCGTTGCAATATCCAAGCTGGCTAACCAATCACCGAGTTTTGCTAGTGTTTTGAAAATCGAATCGCATTTCAAGTTTTCGGAAAAGCAATTAGTCGCAAATCTTAAAGATGTCACTGCATCGGGTGTCACCATAATGACCAGAGGAATGCAACTAGATGTTGAAGCGATTCGCAAGCTGGCAGTGAAAGCAGCTACAAGTGGTGGTCAAGAATTGATTATTGCGATCTATCGAGATGACGCAGGGCCACAAGCCTTAATCTGTCGACGTTACCTAAGTTGAGTTAAGTCGCTATCCAGTTGAGTGATTGCATCCGGCCCAAGACCGCAGCACCCACCAATTAGTAGTGCTCCTGCTTTAACCCATTCGGAAATGATTTGCGATGGGAGTGTGTCATGTCCTTCACCGATCCAGCACATGTTTTTGCCATCCCAGACTCGGCCAGCGTTTGGATAAACAACTAGTGGAAGTGAGGATTTGGCGGAAAGTTTGCGTAGCAGTGAAGTTACATGCTCGGGCATTGTGCAGTTGACTCCAATTGCCACGATTGATTCGCAATCCTTAACAATTTCAGCCAAGTGACCAATCCCCTGACCAGCACAAGTTGAGGCACCGTCTTGAGCGCTCATTGTGATCCAAGCAGGAATGTGTGGGTAGTCGGCCAGCACTTCAACCAATGCCCGCACTTCATCCAAGTCAGGAATCGTTTCACATGCAAAGAGATCCGGTTTTGCGCTGGCTAGAACTTCAATGCGTTCCCGGTGAAACTTTACTAAATCTTCATGAGCAACTCCGTAATTACCTACATACTCCTGGCCGCCGCCAAGCACAGCTCCATACGGACCAACGCTGGCTGCAACCCAAACTTTTTCTGTTGCCTTTACCGCAACTTCTTTGGCAAGTGATATTGATAACCGCATTAAGTCATCGGCTTGATCTTGCGTCATACCGGTAGCCATGAAGCCCAATCGACTTGCTTGGTATGAAGCAGTGATGATTACTTGCCCACCAGCATCTACGTAATCTTGATGAACTTCCGCAATTGCCTCAGGAGCGTCGCGAAGCAACCGAGCTGACCAAAGTTTGTCAGCTAGATTGTGACCACGTTTTTCTAGTTCACCAGAAAGTCCACCATCAATTGGCCACGGACCTTTCGCTAACCAACTTGCAAAACTAGTCACTATGCCACCACGTTTGTTATGTTCATCGAAGAATCTGTTGCGAAACTCAATTGTGAAGCATCGCGACCTCGTTTGACTAATTCCGAGCCAAGGGCTGCAACCATTGCCCCATTGTCAGTACAAAGTCCTGGTCGAGGAATTCGCAGAGCAATGTTGTGTTCTTGGCATCGCTGTGCTGCTTCCGTGCGCAACCTGCTATTTGCAGCCACGCCACCGCCAATCACCAAAGTTCCAACATCGTTACTTAAGCAGGCATCAATTGCCTTACGAAGTAACACATCAACTATTGCTTCTTGAAATGAAGCGGCAACATCGTTAACCATTATCGAATTGCCTGCCCGTTGCTCCGTTTCAATCCAACGAGCTACGGCAGTCTTAAGTCCAGAAAATGAAACATCAAACCGATGCTTAGCCATATCTTTAGGTGTTGTTAGTCCACGCGGAAAATCAATGGCATTTGGATTTCCAGTTTGCGCCGCTTGATCAATATAAGGTCCGCCTGGGAATGGCAAGCCTAAAACCCGAGCTATCTTGTCGAATGCTTCACCTGCTGCATCATCAATTGTCTGACCGAGTTGAATTACGTCTTGAGTGATGTCAGGCACTAACAACAATGACGAATGACCGCCCGAAACCAGCATTGCCACACTTGGTTCATCAAGTGGTCCGTGCTCAAGTTGATCAACGCATACGTGCGCAGCTAAGTGATTAACGCCGTAAATCGGTTTGCCTAATGCAACTGCCAACGACTTTGCGGCAGCAACACCAACCAATAAGGCTCCGGCCAAGCCTGGACCGGATGTAACTGCAATTGCATCAACGTCTTCGAGTTTGATGTTGGCAGTTTTACAGGCACGCTCAATCGTGGGCACCATTGCCTCTAGATGCGCGCGGCTGGCAATTTCTGGCACTACCCCACCGAACCGGGCATGCTCATCAACGCTCGATGCAACTTCATCTGCCAACAAAGTTGTGCCGCGGACAATTCCAATTCCGGTTTCATCGCATGAAGTTTCAATGCCCAAAATCAATGGCTCAGACATTAGCTACTCGCTTTCGCATAATGTTTGCGTCAATTGTGTTTCCGTAATAGTTGCGCCGAATGTCGATTCGCTCATAGCCGCGCGATGCATACAACTTCATCGCTGCATCATTGTCGCTACGAACTTCAAGAAAGATTTCGCGAACATTTCGCAGGGCGGCTTGAGATTCAAGCCAGTCCATCAATGAAGTTCCGATTCCTTTACCCTGCTGATCTTTGGCAACTGCAACAGTGTTTACATCGCCTTGTTTACCTACATATCTAAATGAGGCATAACCAACAATTTGTGAATCTAGAACTGCCACTGAAACATCACGGGAGATTGAAACTTCAGCAAGTTCGCCAAGGAATAGTTCTTCACTCCAGGTATCAATCGGAAACAAGTCAATTTCGATAGCAAGTACTTGATCTAAGTCAGCATGAGTCATGGGGCGAATTTCTAACATTAGAGAACCGACTTTCTATTGGTCGGCTCTACTGCATCTGGTTTCCGCAAATACATTGGTGAGACATCAACTAGCTTGGCATTACCAGAAACTAATAGCTTGGCTAAAGATCCAGCTTTCAGATCTAGCAGTTCTCCATTGATCGAGTCAGGATAAAGCTGCGCGCCTGGACCCACAAAATCAGTGTTTGGAAACTGCGCTAATAAATCTTCTGGTTTTGAAACTTGTGGCTCGCCTATGCGCTTATCTTCGTAACGTGCCCAGTACAACTCTTTACGCCGAGCATCGGTTACAACAACACATGGTTTTGCGTAATCAAAAGCAATTGCATCCAGTGAACAGATGCCATGTATCGGAATGTTTCGGGCATGTGCAAAAACCCCAGCCGTTACAAGTCCAACTCGCAATCCGGTAAATGGACCTGGGCCAACTCCAACGACTACATCTGTGATCTCACTAATCTCTAACCCTGATTCAGTGACTACTTGAGAAATCAACTCTGCAGTTAACTCGCCTTGCATGCCATGATCAACTGCCTGGCTCTGAGTTAGCTCACCATTACTGCGCAAGATTGCGACACTGACGCCTACCGAAGTATCAATTGCTAAAACGTTCATGCGTTGGGCCTTGCTAGATCTAAGTCTTTCCAGCGATCGCCAACCGCAGTTACCGAAACGGTTCTGATTCCACTTGCCGGGTCAGTGACATCGCTAAGTTCTTCCGCTCGATCAATATCTATCTCAAGCCAATTTTCCGTAAATCCAGAAACGAACTCTTTACCCCACTCGATAACAAAGGCGGCATTCTTTGTGGCATCCAGATCAAGATCAACTAAGTCACTCTGGCTTGAAAGTCGGTAAGCATCAACGTGCACTAAAGCCAATCCAGTTCCTTTGGGTTTATGGACCCGAGAAACCACAAACGTTGGACTTGTAACAGCGCCTTGAACATCAAGTTCCTCGGCCAAACCCTGTACGAAAGTAGTTTTTCCTGCGCCTAACGGACCGCTCAACACAACAACATCACCGGCAGTTAATAGCTCACCGATTTGTTTTCCAAATGCCTGCATTTGTTCAGATGTCGAAACGGAAAATGACACTGGTACTACCAAGAGTTGTTGATGAATTCGCGATGTACGCGAGGACCTATACGAGTGATGATTTCGTATGAAATTGTGCCAGCAGCAATGGCCCAATCCTCAACACTTGGCTCGCCTCGCTCTGGATCGCCGAATAGTACGACTTCTTCGCCGAGCTGAACGTCCAGATTTCCAACGTCCAAAACAAACTGATCCATGCACACCCGACCCGCAATCTTGCGAATCTCGCCACCAACTAAAACGGGACCATTATTCGTAGCACTTCGCGGCACTCCATCGGCATAGCCCGCAGGAATCAAAGCCAAGGTTGTGTCAGCCGTTGTGTGGTACTGATGTGCGTATGAGACGCCAGACCCCGCTGGAACTTTCTTAAGCAAAGCAATCGGTGCGCAGAGTGTCATCACTGGCTTTAAATCAAAATCAGTTGCAGCGCCAACTTCTTCCCCGGGTGAAACTCCATATGCTGCTACGCCTGGGCGGACCATGTTGAAGTAAGTTTCCGGCAAAGCAAGTGTGGCTGCCGAGTTAGCTAGATGCTTAACTTCAAGTTCAAAGTTTGCTGCTTCTAACAAATCAACAGCTGTTTTGAACTCTGCAATTTGATCAGCAATGGTTGAATTGCTTGGCTCATCTGCGTAAGCAAAGTGAGACATTACGCCAACTACCTTTACGGTGCCTTCAGCTTCGGCTTTGCTAAGTGCCAAAATCAACTCAGGTAAATCTGCAAGCGTCACACCGTTTCGATTTAGACCGGTATCAACTTTTACGTGAACTCGAGCAATTCGATCAACTGAATATGCCGCATTACTAATGCCCTTTAAAGTCGCAACCGAGTTAACGCCCAGATCAATATCACGAGCAATGCATTCGGCGAATCGATCATTAGGAGTGTTTAACCAAGCAAGAATTGGGCCAGGAACATTTCCTTCTCGAAGTGCGACCGCTTCTTCGAGCAATGCCACACCTAAGTAATCAGCGCCTGCGTTCACGGCAGCTTGACCGCATTTAACAAGGCCATGACCATAGGCATCTGCCTTGACAACAACCATTAACTTTCGGCCGTCAGTGCGCGCCTTTAGAACTCGAACATTGTGCGCCAAAGCGCCAAGATCAATGCGGGCAGTTACATGAGCAGACATTTAACTTCCTAAACCTTCTCTGCGATTACATAAGCGATTGCAACCGGACCATCATGACTGAGCGAGACATGCCAATTAGTTACGCCTTGGTCGTCAGCAACTTTAGCTACTGAGCCACGTACTGAAATTTGTGGTGCGCCGCCATTGCTGACCTCGCAGTCATGCCATTCCATGCCAACTGGAGCGCCCAATGCTTTTGCTACCGCTTCTTTAACGGCAAACCTGCCAGCTAATGAAATCAAGGGCAATTGATGACCTTCAGCGCTAGTTTGCTCCGCCTTAGTGAATAGCCGATCGATGATTCCAGGGGTGCGATTAACGACGCCTGAAAAGCGTGCCAAGTCCACGACATCAACACCGATTCCAACTATGGCCATGTCTTAACTTTGCCGTGAATACTGGATTTTTCAAACTTGGCCCAATAGACCTCAGTAATACCAAGGCAGGTAGTTATGTCATTTTTGCAACACAGGTAACTCTGGCTACAGTGGAGGTATCGGTGCTGTTGAGCGGAAGCAACAGCAACAAGTTAAATGATTGCCTCTGGCATTCATTTAACCAATAGGCACAGTTTGATTGATTATCTGGGTACTTAAATTTCAACATTTATTGGTCGAATAACTTCTTTCAGAAGTAAGCGCAGGATTTCCATAGGTAATTCTGCGCCAATAAACGCTGTCGACTTGGTCGAGTAATTGCCTCTGGCAATTACTCGACAGTGACACTCTTAGCCAAGTTTCTTGGCTGATCAACGTCGTAGCCCTTAACAGTTGCCATCTCACACGAGAAAATCTGCAATGGAACTGTGGCAACTAATGGCTGCATTAATGCTGGGACCTTAGGCAAGCGAATTATGTGATCCGAGAATTCATTAATTGATTCATCGCCCTCTTCGGCAAGCACGATAGTTAGTGCGCCGCGAGCTCGGACTTCCTGAATATTCGAAACAATCTTGTCGTGTAACTCATCATCCTGTGGTGGGACAACTACAAACACTGGAATGCCATCTTCGATCAATGCGATCGGTCCATGCTTTAGTTCACCGGCTGCAAAGCCTTCTGCATGCATGTAAGCCAATTCCTTGAGCTTCAGTGCGCCTTCAAGTGCAACTGGGAACCCAACGCTTCGTCCCAAGAAAAGGACTGATTGCTTATTGATTAACTCTTTAGCAATGGCCTTTACGCCTTCGGTTGTGTCGAGAACTAAGTCGATCATGCTTGGCATATCACTGAGCTCAAGTGCAACCGTTGCTGCATCCTTACCAAAGCCAGTCCCCCGGGTTTGCGCTAAGTACATTGCAAACAAGTAGCACGCAACAATTTGAGTTAGGAACGCTTTGGTCGAAGCAACTGCGATTTCTGGTCCCGCGTGGGTGTAAATAACAGCGTCACTTTCACGCGGGATTGTTGAACCATTGCTATTACAGATAGCCAAAACTTTGGCGCCTTGTTCGCGGGCGTAACGCATAGCGGTTTCACCGGATTGGCTGATCGCAACTACCAAAGTGGTTGGAGTCAAAATTGGATCGCGGTATCTAAACTCGCTTGCCAACTCAACTTCACAAGGAATCCGGGTCCAGTGTTCAATTGCATACTTGGCGATCAAACCGGAGTGATAAGCCGTGCCACATGCAGTGATGATGATTTTGTCGATGGTCTTAAGGAAGGCATCGTCTAGACCTAAATCAGCAAGCGTTACTTTTCCAGACTTATCAATGCGGCCAAGCAAAGTGTCAGCAACTGCCTTTGGCTGCTCTGCAATTTCCTTAAGCATGAATAAATCAAAGCCACCCTTTTCGGCAGCGGCTGCATCCCAAGTAACTTCGTATTCGGTGTAGTCAGCAGGCTTTCCAAAAAAGTCAGTTACTTCAATTGAGTTCGGTGTGATCTCAACGATTTGATCCTGGCCAAGTTCAATTGCATTACGAGTGTGTGCAATAAAGGCTGCAACATCTGAAGCCAAGAAGTTCTCGCCATCGCCGCGTCCAACTACAAGTGGTGAATTTCGGCGGGCTGCAACAACAACATCTGGGGTGTCAGCGTGAACAACGACCAATGTGAATGCGCCGGTAAGCACTTGGCAAACTTCCCGAAGCGCGTCCGCTAGTCCAGGTGTAGTTTTCATCTGCTTGGAAAGTAAGTGAGCTACAACTTCAGTATCGGTTTGACTGCGAAGTGTGACGCCATCGGCGACTAACTTGTCACGAAGCATTGCAAAGTTTTCGATAATGCCGTTATGGATCACAGCAATTGATCCATCTTCACTCACGTGTGGATGAGCATTGACATCGTTTGGTGCGCCATGCGTTGCCCAGCGAGTGTGGCCAATTCCAGTGTGTGATGGCGAGATTGGGCTGTCTACTAACTCAGCTTCTAGGTTGGCTAGCTTGCCCGCCTTCTTGCGAGTTTGGATTGCCTGATCGGAAACAATTGCGATACCTGCGGAGTCATAGCCCCGGTATTCCAATCGGCGCAGGCCTTCAACGACTACATTTTGGGCTTGTTGCGGGCCGACATATCCAACGATTCCGCACATGCTTTGAGTCTACCGATTAGCTAAGGGCGCAGTGGGTAGCGACTACTTCAGCAAGTTCTTTCGCGACTTTCTGAGCTTGATCGGCTGTGGCTGCTTCGACCATTACGCGAATCAAAGGCTCAGTTCCACTTGGGCGCAACAGGATGCGTCCTGTGCTGCCAAGTTCTTGCTCCAATTTTGCAACAGCTTCAGAAACTGCTGATTTTGAAACCGAACTCTTATCAACATTTGGAACGTTTATCAAGACCTGTGGCAATCGATTCACAATTGCAGCAAGTTCTGCCATTGATTTTCCAGTTGCCTTCATCTCCGACATCAAATGAAGTGCGGTAAGTACGCCATCACCAGTGGTCGCAAATTCGCTGAGTACTACGTGGCCACTTTGTTCGCCACCGATTGTGAATCCCCCAGTACGCATTTCTTCAAGTACATAACGATCGCCAACTGCAGCAGCAATTACTTCAATCTCAAGTTCTTTCATTGCGATGTTGAATCCCAAGTTAGACATCACGGTTGCCACAACAGTGTTTCCAACTAAAGCGCCACGAGTCTTACGACCAGAGGCCAAGATGGCCAAGATCTGGTCGCCATCAACAAAGTTGCCATCAGCATCAACGGCTAAGCAACGATCTGCATCACCGTCATGAGCAATACCAAGGTCTGCGCCATGCTTTACAACGGCAGCGAACAAATCATCCATGTGAGTTGAGCCGCAGTTTTCATTGATGTTCAAGCCATTAGGTTCACAGTGAATTGAGATTACTTGGGCACCCGCACGACGCAATGCCTCTGGTCCAACAAGCGATGCAGATCCATTAGCACCATCAACAACAACTGTTAGGCCTTCTAAAGAATTGGAAATGCTGGAGTTCAGGTGATGTAGGTATTTTTCAACGAGATCGTGCTCGCTACGGATTCTGCCAACACCTGCGCCAGTTGGAAGTTCACTAACAACATCTAAGTGCGCTTCAATGGCATCCTCGATGGTGTCATCTAGTTTCACGCCGCCACGAGCAAAGAATTTGATGCCGTTATCTGGCATTGCATTGTGTGAAGCCGAAAGCATTACGCCTAAGTCAGCGCCAGTTAAGTCTGTTAAGAATGCAACGGCAGGAGTAGGAAGAATTCCAACGTCTATAACATCAACACCGGCACTAGCTAAGCCAGCACTGATTGCAGATTGCAGGAATTCACCACTAGCACGTGGATCCCGGCCAACAATTGCAAATGGGCGATCTGATTTATGAGAAGAGAATTCGCCACGTTCGCCTAAAACCTGCGCAGCAGCAACACCAAGATTGGTAGCTAGCTCAGCAGTTAACAGACCGTTCGCTAAACCACGAACGCCATCGGTGCCAAATAGTCGGCCCGACATGTTTTAACGCTTGGAGTATTGCGGAGCCTTACGAGCCTTCTTCAGACCGTACTTCTTACGTTCCTTGATTCGTGCATCACGAGTTAGGAAGCCGGCCTTCTTTAGGTCACCGCGGTTACCTTCAACATCGATTGCGTTCAAGCAACGAGCCACGCCAAGACGCAATGCGCCAGCCTGACCGGAGATGCCGCCACCATCGATGCGAGCGATTACGTCGTAAGCGCCTTCGAAGTTAAGAGTCTTGAAAGGATCGTTAACAAGCTGCTGGTGCACCTTGTTTGGGAAGTAGTCCTCAAGGGTGCGACCGTTGATTACCCAACGACCGGTGCCTGGAACGATGCGAACGCGAGCGATAGCTTCCTTGCGTCGACCAGTTGCAGCGCCAGGTGTGTCTGGTGCCTTACGTGGTTCGCGAACAGCAGCAGCTGGAGTTTCGGAAGTGTATTCCGACAACTCAACTTCAACCTCTTCGCCAAGGATGGCGTCTGTTACGTCTACTTCGTTCTCTGACATGTTATTTCCCTTCGTAAAAATCTATGAATCCGCGAGCGCTTACTGCGCTACCTGAGAGATCTCGTATGGCTTTGGGTTTTGAGCAGCGTGTGGATGAACATCGCCTGCGTAAACCTTTAGCTTTGTGATTTGAGCATCGCTGAGCTTGTTATGCGGAAGCATTCCCTTGACGGCTTTTTCAATTGCGCGACGTGGGTTTGTTGCTAGCAATTCAACATAGCTAGTTGCACGCAAACCACCTGGGAAACCGGAGTGACGGTAATCCATCTTCTGCTGAAGCTTCTGGCCGGTTAGTGCAATTTTTTCTGCATTGATAACAATGACGAAGTCGCCAGTGTCAACGTGAGGTGCAAAGATTGGCTTGTGCTTACCGCGCAACAGCACAGCAACTTGTGACGCTAGACGTCCTAAAACAACGTCAGTTGCATCGATTACATGCCATTCGCGATTCACATCGCCTGGCTTTGGTGAGTACGTGCGCACAGTGAGCCTTCTTTGTCTAAATAAATGGGGTTTAAATTGCTAGTTTTCCTTATGCCTAAAGGCACAACGAATCCTTAGATTACCTGTATTTCTGGGCGTGGGTCAAAACGAGGTCCAATCTCTGGGGTAGGCTCGGAGTTAAGAAATCCGCCAAAATAAGGCATTTTGCCCAAATCTGCCTGGCGGCGACCAAAAAGGGATGTGCTAAAGCCGCATGAAAGTCAGCCGGCGCCCTCTTTACCTGCTCGAGGGAGCAAATGCCCTGTCCGGGCTCAGTAACGCAATTGCGATCATCACAGTTCCGTGGCTCATCTTTGAGCGCACCGGATCAGCTACCCAAGCGGGCATTGTGGTGGCAGCATCTGCGATTCCTGGAATCATTATTTCGCCGTTTGTTGGCGCATTAATCGACCATTATGGTCGCAAGCGAGTTTCTATTGGTTCCGACTTACTGTCAGCACTGTCAGTAATGCTGTTTCCAATTTGGGATTCACTTTTTGGTTTAACGTTCGCATCGATCGCAACATTTGCAGTTCTTGGTGCAGCTTTCGATCCAGCCGGTTACACCGCACGTAAGTCTTTGATTCCCGATGTTGCAAAAGCTAGTAACACATCAATGGACAAACTTAACTCTTGGCATGAAGCGGTCTTCTCTGGTGGTTGGGCTTTGGGTCCAGCAATTGGTGCGATTGCAATTTCGCTTGTTGGTGCCGCAAACTCAATGTGGATTGTTTTCGTAGCATTTATTTTGGCAATCATTTTGATTTCTATGTTGCATGTTGGTGACCTAGGCCTAGAACACCGGGAAGAAATAAACGATCAAGAAAAGTTTTGGAGTAGCACTTTACGAGGCCTACAAGTTCTTAAGTCCGATAAGGCGATGTACTACTTAACGATTTCAATTGTGTTCCTGGCAATGGTTTACTTACCAACTGAGTCAATTGTCTTGCCAAAGTATTTCTCAGACATCGATGATCCACGTGGGCTGGGTTACGTGCTGTCTTCAATGGCACTTGGTGGTATCGCAACAACTCTTGCTTATCCAAAGTTAGTTAAGCATTTTAAGAAACGAAGTATCGTAATTGGTGCACTAGCTGCAACTTCGCTTGCGATGATTCCGATGACATTCTTCCCGCCACTTGGATTGTTCGTGCTTGCCGGATTCTTACTTGGACTTGGTTGGGGTCCAATGAACCCATTGATGAACTCAATGGTGCAACAACGCGTAGCACCGCATATTCAAGGCCGAGTTTTTGGAGTGCAAACTTCTTTGTTCTATGCCAGTGGTCCGATTGGAATGTTTGTAACTGGTGTGAGTGTTGATGCATTTGGTGTGCGTCCGGTTTACATCGCAGCAGTTTCGATCCTGATTGTCTTTCAGTTATTCATAATGTTCTTGCCAGATCTCCACGATTTAGATCGCGAACCGACATACTAAATACATGACTCGGCCCACGCTTGATAATTGGTTGCTTCCGGAAAATACGTTTTGGTCATTTCGACATGTTCGGGAATTGATTCCAACTGCTCAGGTTGATTGCGCAAAATCACCACGGGTTTTAAAGCAAAAGATCAACAGCAAACTTGGTGACATTTCAGTTGAAACCCATACCGGGACTCAAAAGATTTCTGACTATTTGTCGAGTACTCATACCGACTCTTTCACTGTGGCTAAAGGTGAAGACTTGGTTTTCGAATGGCTAGCTCCAGGAGTTAGCGATGTTGAGCCACATTTGATTTTTAGTGTTACCAAATCATTCACTGGAATGCTCGTGGGTTCCTTGGTACAAGAAGGCTTAATCGATGTTGATGCCTTGGTTACCAAGTATGTTCCGGAGATTGCTGACAGTGGATTCGGAGATGCAACTGTTCGTAACCTGCTGGACATGGCTGCTAGTTACCAATTCGAAGAGGACTACACCCCCGGCCCAGACATCATTGCTTATCGCCATTCCGTTGGTTGGTATCCAGCTCCACTTGGTGCGCCAAACTTGCACGACTTCATCGCCTCACGAAAGAAAGAGGGCGAACACGGTCAGAAGTTCCGCTACATGTCACCAACAACTGATTTGGTTGGTTGGGTAATTGAAGCAGCCAGTGGCATGCCATATGCCGAAGCACTCTCTAAATTCATTTGGAGCAAGATCGGATCGGAAGCGCCAGGTCACATCACAGTAGATCGACAGGGCTCTCCCCGAGCTGCTGGCGGACTGTCGGTAATCCCGCGCGACTTAGTTCGCTTTGGCATGATGATTCGCGATGGCGGAATGGGAGCAATCGATCCAGAATTCTTGCTAGACGTCTATGAAAATGGCAGTGCCGAACAATGGGCAACTGGAGACTTTAAAGACTTCTTTGAAAAAGGCGTGTATCGATCCTTCTGCTACAAACCAGGGATTGATCCAGATGTAATCATGGGTATTGGCATTCACGGACAAATGCTTTATGTTGATCGCCCGCGTGGAGTAGTTGTTGCCAAGCAATCATCATGGCCAAATCCAGATTCTGAAGAAATGCACCTTGATGCATTTAATGCCTGCCGGGCAATCGCCCACGCACTTGGCTAGCTTGAGGTAGTTACAAGCGTAATTCCCAGTGCGTCACTTCTGGTGGGTTTGCAAAGAATGGTCCGATTAATCCGCGCCACTGTGTAAACAAGTCAGACTCTCGGAAGCCAACCATGTGGTCATCGACTGTGTCCCAGCCAATTGCAATCAAATAAGTCGATGGCTTTTCAACGCCGCGGTGGACGTGAATAACTTGAAAACCTTTAGCTTGTGAAACGACTGCTTTTGCCTTTTCCATAGCGGCTTCAAATTCAAGTTCTTTTCCTGGCACGATCTCCATGAATGCAGTTTCCATAATCATGGTTGCCAGATTACCTTTTGGCTCGCTTCTCATCCCACACTGGCTCGTCAGATTCCCGAACCGTTGAATCCGCGCCGAAGATTACGAAGCGATCCATAGTTCGGGAGAACCAGCGATCATGAGTTACCGCAAGCACCGTGCCTTCGAAAGCATCAAGTGCCCGCTCAAGTGATTCAGCAGATTCCAGGTCAAGGTTGTCAGTCGGTTCATCCAGTAACAACAAAGTTGCGCCAGATAATTCGAGTAACAGAATTTGGAATCTGGCTTGCTGGCCGCCAGATAAGGATTCAAACTTTTGTTCACTTGCCCCGGCTAAGCCATAGCGATCCAAAGCTCGAGCCGATTGCTCTTGTTGCATGCCGCTTCGGTGTTCATCGCCACGGTGCAAAATCTCAATCAGAGTTTTTCCCATTAGTTCTGGATGATGATGGGTTTGGGCGAACCAACCTGGTCTAATGCGCGCCCCAAGTTTTGCACTGCCAGTATGTGCAACTGGATCAATCGTGACATCGCTAATCGGTAAATGCTCTAACTCTGGATCCGATCCACCGGCTGCAAGTAAGCGCAGGAAGTGACTCTTGCCAGATCCGTTTGCGCCAAGGATTCCAACTCGTTCGCCGAACCAAATTTCTAGATCAAATGGTTCAACTAATCCAGTTAAGGAAAGCTCTTCGCAGACAACTGCTCGTTTACCAGTACGACCACCTTTAAGGCGCATCTTTACATTTTGTTCAATTGGGATTTCTTGCGGTGGCCCAATTTCTTCAAACTTCTTTAATCGAGTTTGCGCAGCCTGATATCGCGAAGCCAGTCCGTCATTGAATTTGGCTTTGACTTTAAGCATTTGAACTAGATCTTTAATCTTTTGGTGCTCTTCATCCCAACGACGTCTTAGTTCCTCCAGGCGGGCAAAGCGATCTTTACGCGCTTGGCCATGAGAGGCAAATCCCCCACCGTGAATCCAGACCGAGTTTCCGGCATGCCCTAACTCAAGAGTCACAATCTGTTTTGCCGTGTTGGCTAACAACTCTCGATCATGGCTTACATAAAGAACTGTTTTCTTAGTTTCGTTTAGTTGATCCTCTAACCACTTCTTACCAGGAACGTCTAAGTAGTTATCTGGTTCATCAAGTAATAGAACTTCTTCTGGACCACGTAATAAAGCTTCTAAAACTAAACGTTTTTGCTCGCCACCAGAAAGACTGCCAGCCGATCGATATTGCGCTTGATCAAATGGCAATTGAATTGCAGCCATAGTGCAAACATCCCAAAGGACTTCGATGTCGTATCCACCAACATCAGCCCAGTCTGCAATTGCTTGGGCATATGCCATCTGATTCTTTTCGCTGTCATCTTCCATCATGGCTAGTTCAGTGGCATCAATCCGAGCAGCCGTTTGGGCAATGGCAGGTGGCGCAACCGTCAGCAATAAGTCTCGAACTGTGCCATCGGTCATGTGACCGACGAACTGACGCATCACGCCCAGTCCACCGGTGCGAGCAATACTTCCTTCATGCGGTTGTTCATCGCCAGCAATCATTCGCATCAGCGTGGATTTGCCAGCACCGTTTGCGCCAATCAGTGCAGTAATTGCACCTTCACCTACCCGAAATGAAACATCAAGTAACAGAATTCGACCATCAGGAAGTGAGTAAGTTACATGCTGGACATCAAGATGCCCCATCAGAATCCCTTACTTGCAATGTCTCTGCGATCCGCTTTGCATACTCGCTGGCATCGGGATACTTAACGTCGACCAAAGTAAGGCCTAATGCTGGAGCTGCAAACACGTGCGCCTCACGTTCTCGGCCTGCCAAGTAGTTTTCCAGCCAAGCCTTATCAAACTTTCCTTCGCCAATCGCCAGAACAGCGCCAATCAATCCGCGCACCATTGAATAGCAAAATGCGTCTGCTTCTAATTCAACTTTGATTAATCCATCGGCGGTTTCAGTCCAGTCAAACTTCATCAAAGTGCGAATGGTTGTGGCACCTTCACGCTTTTTGCAGAATGCCGAAAAGTCATGCAGCCCAATTAATGCTTGGCTGGCATCATTCATTGCTGGAACATCTAAGGGTAGGTAGCTGCGGTGTGCCCGATCGCGAAGCAATGGATTGCGCTGTCCCTGGTAAATCAAATACTCATACCGACGCGATAAAGCTGCGAACCGAGCATCAAAGTCTGGGGTTGTGACTTCGAGTTCCTGGATTGAAATGTCTTCCGGAAGAATCGCATTGATTCTGTATGTCAGATCCTTCATATCCATGGCATCTGTTTCGGAAATGTCGAAATGAATTACCTGGGCAGTTGCATGAACTCCGGCATCGGTTCGTCCTGCGCACTGCACAATAACTCGATCGACTCGAAGAAACGTAGAAATGGCATTTTCAAGTTCGCCCTGAACTGTGCGACGATCTGGCTGCATACCCCAGCCCGAGAAATCTTTACCGTCGTAGGAAATTTTGCCGCGAATGCGAATGAGCCCCTGCGCTGCGTTAGCAACGAGGGGCTCATTCGATAGAACCATTTATTTACGCTTCGTCTTTTACTTCAGCTTCAATCGCCTCAACCTCAGCAACGGCTGCGATATCTTCATCAGTATTTACTGATTCCGATTCAACGGCTTCGCCGGAATCGGCTTCTTCGACTGAGTCCACTACCTCGTCGACTACGGTTTCAGATGGAACATCTTCAACTGCAATGTCGTCGACGGCTGGAGCCGCTGCCGCCGCTGCGGCTGCTTCCTTGGCTGCTGCAGCGTCTTTTGCTGCCTTAGCCATTTCGGCTTCCTTAACTGCCCGGCGAGCAACACCTTCAGCAGCGCGAGCTGCATCAAGAGCTTCAACAAGTTCAATCACTGCCATAGGAGCGTTGTCGCCCTTACGTGGACCAATCTTGACGATGCGGGTGTAGCCACCTTCGCGGTTTTCGTAGCGCGGACCAATCTCAGCGAAAAGTGTGTGCACTACATCCTTGTTACGGATGACTGTCAAAACTCGACGACGGGCATGTAGATCGCCCTTCTTTGAGATTGTGATCAATCGCTCGGCAACCGGACGCAGACGACGTGCGCGTGCTTCAGTCGTTGTGATGCGACCATGCTCGAACAACGCAGTTGCGAGGTTAGCCAAGATTAGGCGCTCGTGTGCTGGACTTCCGCCCATTCGCTTGCCCTTGGATGGCTGTGGCATGTTTCTCTCCTGTCAATTCGTTACTGGAAACGAGAGCTCATTAGAGCTGCTCGTCCTCAGCGAAACTTTGGTCGTCATCGGCTGTTGCGTCATCAGCTGATACTTCAACTGGTGCTGCTTCAGACTGGAAAGTTGCATATGAACCAGCTGGTGCAAATGCTTCTTCTTCGTCTTCGTTGTAATCATCGTCAAATGCCGATGCGTACTGGCTTGGGTCAAATCCTGGAGGTGAATCCTTCAGTGCAATTCCCATGGAAGCTAACTTGTCCTTGACTTCGTCAATTGACTTAGCGCCAAAGTTACGAATGTCCATCAAGTCTGCTTCGGAGCGAGTGATTAGTTCTCCAACAGTGTGGATACCTTCACGCTTTAGGCAGTTGTATGAACGAACGGTTAGGTCAAGTGCTTCAACTGGCATGCTTAGCTGTTCGGCTGCAAACTGATCAGTTACTGATGGACCAATTTCGATACCTTCAGCGTCAACGTTAAGTTCACGAGCTAGACCAAATAGTTCAACAAGTGTTGCTCCAGCAGATGCAATTGCATCGCGTGGTGCAATTGATCCCTTGGTCTCAACATCGATTACAAGTGAGTCGAAGTCAGTGCGCTGTTCAACACGTGTTGCTTCAACCTTGTAAGTGACCTTAAGAACTGGTGAGTAGATTGAGTCGATTGGAATTCGCCCAATTTCGCCACCGGATGCCTTGTTGTTCGCAGCTGAGATGTAACCACGACCCTGTTCAACAACGATTTCCATGTCTAGCTTGCCCTTGTCGTTCAGGGTAGCTAGGAACAATTCTGGGTTGAAGATTTCAACACCAGCTGGTGGCGCAATGTCAGCAGCTGTAACTGGGCCTGGGCCCTGCTTCTTTAAGTACATAGTTACTGGCTCGTCGAACTGTGAAGATACAACCAAGTTCTTTAGGTTCAGGATGACTTCAGTGATGTCTTCCTTAACGCCTTCGATCGTGGTGAATTCATGTAGAACACCATCAAGCTTGATGCTTGTGATTGCTGCACCTGGAATGGATGAAAGCAAGGTACGGCGTAGTGAGTTACCAAGTGTGTAACCAAAACCTGGTTCTAGCGGTGCAAGCACAAAGCGGGAACGAGTTTCGGATAGTACTTCTTCTTTTAGTTCTGGGCGGACTGAGATCAGCACAGTTATTTCCTTCCGGCGACGACCACTATTTGAAGTCGCTGTTTGATGGGGATGTTAATTACTTGGAGTAAAGTTCAACGATCAACTGTTCCTGAACCTGAGTGTCAATGACCTCACGTGCAGGAAGGGAGTGGACCAGGATGCGCATGCCAGCTGGAATAACTTCCAACCAAGCAGGAACGGTACGTTCGCCAATTTCTGCGTAAGCAACTTGAAATGGTGTCATTTCAAGTGATGACTTACGAACTTCAATAACGTCGTTAGGGCTAACGCGGAAAGACGGGATGTCTACCTTTTTGCCGTTAACAACGATATGTCCGTGACGAACAATCTGACGTGCCATGTCGCGGCTCTTTGCAAAGCCAGCGCGGAACACAACATTGTCTAGACGTGATTCAAGAATGCGAAGTAGGTTTTCACCAGTCTTGCCGTGCTTACGGCTAGCTTCTTCGTAGTATCCGCGGAACTGCTTTTCAAGCACACCGTAAATACGTGCAGTCTTCTGCTTTTCACGCATCTGTAATAAGTACTCGGATTCCTTAGCGCGTCCACGACCATGCTGGCCTGGAGGGTAAGGACGGGATTCCATTGGGCACTTTGGTGAATCACACTTAGAGCCCTTGAGGAATAACTTTGTTTTTTCGCGACGGCAGCGCTTGCAATCGGGACCGGTATAACGAGCCATTAGTTTTGTCTCCTAAATTCTTCGTATCAGACGCGGCGACGCTTGGGCGGGCGGCATCCGTTATGAGGGACAGGGGTCATGTCTTGGATCGTTCCGACCTCAAGACCAGAGGCCTGCAGGGAACGGATCGCAGTTTCGCGACCTGAGCCTGGGCCCTTTACAAAGACATCAACTTTCTTCATGCCGTGTTCCATCGCACGCTTTGCAGCAGCTTCGGCAGCCATCTGAGCAGCGAACGGTGTGCTCTTACGACTTCCCTTGAAACCAACCTGGCCAGCAGATGACCAAGAGATAACAGCACCAGATGGATCGGTGATTGAAACGATTGTGTTATTGAATGTTGACTTGATGTAGGCCTGACCTACAGCAACATTCTTCTTTTCTTTGCGACGGATCTTCTTAGCACCGGCCGCAGTAGCTTTCTTTGGAGGCATTGGATTCCTTTTTCTCGATTGGGAAGAGGCAGTAGCTACTTAGCTACTTTCTTCTTTCCAGCCACGGTCTTCTTCGGACCTTTACGGGTACGGGCGTTGGTGTGGGTGCGCTGTCCACGGACAGGCATTCCACGACGATGACGGATTCCTTGGTACGAACCGATTTCGATCTTGCGACGAATATCAGCTTGTACCTCGCGACGAAGGTCACCTTCAATTTTGAAGTTGGCTTCGATGTATTCGCGTAACGGAATCAATTGCTCATCCGTTAGGTCCTTAACGCGAAGATCTGGGCTAATTCCGGTAGCCGCAAGGATTTCATCCGCGCGGGTACGGCCAATGCCGAAGATATATGTAAGGGCGATCTCTAGACGCTTTTCGCGCGGGAGGTCGACACCAACAAGGCGTGCCATCAGGCGTAACTCATTTCTTTTCGTGGTAAAGGTCTCGCACGTTCACCATTCCTTGCCGCCTGACAAGGTTCTCAGCCTTTACACACCTGAGAGTGTCGTTCCGAATTCACGCACGCGTTCATTCGGGATCGGGTGATCGTCTTATGTCGTTGTCTTATCCCTGACGCTGTTTATGGCGTGGGTTTTCGCAAATAACCATGACTACACCATGACGACGAATGACTTTGCACTTGTCGCACATTGGCTTAACTGAGGGATTAACCTTCACTTTTTAGATCCTGATCACTTGTAGCGGTAGACAATTCTTCCACGGGTTAGATCGTATGGAGATAGCTCCACAACAACCTTGTCATCAGGCAGGATACGGATGTAGTGCATACGCATCTTGCCGGAAATGTGTGCAAGTACTTTGTGACCATTTTCGAGTTCTACGCGGAACATAGCGTTCGGCAGAGCCTCGGTGATAGTGCCCTCGATTTCGATGGCGCCGTCTTTTTTGGCCATAAAGGTCTTGTACTCCCTCAGAAGCGGCTCTCTTACGGAATTGCAAGAGGACCGACGTCCGATGTTACGGCAATACCCTGCAAAACATGAAATCATGGGATTGACCCCCCATTGAAATAAGGGTTTTTCAATTTCTAGCCTGACCCAATTGGCAAGATTCTTGAGTCAATTACTCAATCAAACTGCGTATTTTGCAGCTGGACTAGGGATTCCGTGGGCCTGGAAGTAGGCGGCTCCCCCGTCGTGAGCGGTGAGCACCCACGGGCCTTCTTCGGTGATTGCAACGGTGTGCTCCCAGTGCGCAGCGCGGGAACCATCAGTGGTTACCACGGTCCAATCATCTTCCAGAGTTCGCACGTGACGACTGCCTAAAGTTGCCATCGGTTCAATGGCAAGTGCCATACCTACGACTAACTCTGGCCCATGCCCAGGCTCACCGTAATTAGGAACGAGTGGATCCATGTGCATTTTGGTTCCAATTCCATGTCCGCCGTACTCTTCTAAAATTCCGTAATGACCTGCAGCGCGAATTGTTTTTTCAACTGCGTGACTAATGTCAGAAAGACGATTGCCGGCAACTGCTTTTGATAATCCAGCCCACATCGAAAGTTCTGTTGTTTTGCTCAGCGCAGTTTGTTTTTCAATTGCAGTTCCGATTTCAATCGTTACTGCAGCATCGCCATTCCAGCCTTCAATGATCGCGCCAAAGTCGACCGAAAGAATGTCACCGTCTTGCAAAGTTCGTGGGTTTGGAATTGCGTGAACTACTTCTTCATTAACTGAAGCGCAAATAACTGATGGGTAACCAAAGTAACCAAGGAAAGATGATTCAGCTCCAGCAGCCTTCAGCATTTCGCGTGCGATGCGATCAAGTTGTTCAGTTGTGACACCAGGAACTGCTTCAACTTGCATGCGAGAAAGTACATCGGCAACAACAAGTCCGGCTTTGCGCATTAAAAGAAATTGATCAGGTGTTTTGATTTCAAATTTACTTTTACGACCAAACATTTGGTCCTACTAACTATTTAACGCAGCAAAAATTCGCGCAGTTACATCTTCTACGGATCCAAGTCCATCAACTTGCACAAGCAGTCCGCGTGATTTGTAAAGAGCAGTTAGTGGTGCTGTTTGCTCTTCATAAACTTCAAGTCGGCGGCGAATCACTTCTTCAGTGTCGTCTGCGCGACCTTGTTCAATAGATCTGCCAAGTAAGCGTTTAACAACTACGTCAGTTTCTGCCGTTAGTTCAACGACTCGGTCTAGAGGCTTGGCGCTGAGCATTCCATCAAGCTCTGCAACTTGGGCAACGGTGCGTGGGTAGCCGTCTAATAAGAATCCAACTTGAGTGTCTGAGTCTTTAAGGCGCTCGCGAACCATTCCGTTAGTAACTGAATCTGGAACATACTCGCCGGCATCCATGTACTTTTTGGCTTCTTGACCTAGTGCGGTTCCCTGAGTCAGGTTCAAACGAAATAGATCGCCAGTTGATACGTGTGGAATTCCAAACTCTTCGCAGATCATGGCTGCTTGAGTACCTTTGCCAGCTCCTGGTGGCCCCATGATGAGCAGACGCATTACTTCAAGAAGCCTTCGTAATTGCGCTGTTGCAATTGGCTCTCAATTTGTTTCACAGTGTCCAAACCTACGCCAACCATGATCAACAAGGTGGTGCCTCCAAAAATAAATCTGGAGCCAACGCCAAGCAAATTAAAGGCAATGTAAGGGATTGTGGCGATCATGGCTAGGTAGAGTGCGCCAGGCAATGTGATTCGATTCAATACGTATGCAAGGTAGTCGGCTGTTGGTTTGCCGGCGCGAATTCCCGGGATGAACCCACCATACTGTTTCATGTTGTCAGCAGTTTCTTCTGGATTGAAAGTAATTGATACGTAGAAATACGCAAAGAACAGGATGAGTAAGAAGTTCGCCACCAAGTATCCTGGCTGACCAGCTGCCATATAAATCGAAACCCATTGCGCCCAGCCAGCCTGTGATCCAGTGAGCTGGACAATCAAGTTCGGTAGGTAAAGCAATGAAGAGGCAAAAATTACAGGGATGACGCCGGCTTGATTCACCTTGATCGGTAAGTAAGTCGAAGTTCCACCATAAGACTTGCGTCCAACTTGACGCTTTGCGTATTGAACTGGAATTCGGCGCTGCGCTTGTTCAACGAATACCACTGCCGCAATAGTTGCAAAACCTATTACTAAAGTGACTATGAATTTCAAGGAGCCGTCAATCTTCCAAATCGAAGAAAGTTGCCCTGGGAACGAAGAAATGATCGAAGAGAAAATCAAAATTGACATACCGTTACCAACACCGCGATCAGTAATCAATTCACCAAGCCACATAATCAATGCAGTACCTGCAGTCATAACTACAACGATTGTTAACAGCATCTGAATCGACTGATTCGGCAACAACTGTTCATTACATCCCTGGAACAAACGCCCTGGGGTTCGAGCCAAAGTAATGATTGTGGTCGATTGCAGTACCGCTAATCCAATAGTTAAGAAACGGGTGTACTGAGTAATCTTGGCCTGTCCAGCCTGGCCTTCCTTCTTTAAGGATTCAAGGCGAGGAATCACAACAGTCAACAATTGAATAATGATGCTTGATGTGATGTAAGGCATGATGCCAAGCGCAAAAATGGATAGCTGCAGCAATGCCCCACCGCTAAACAAGTTGATTAGTCCATAGATCGAATTATCTTGAACCGAATCAACACAAGTTTGAACTGCTGTGTAACTAACGCCAGGTGCTGGAATTACTGAACCTAAACGGAATAGTCCGATCATGCCCAGGGTAAACAACAGTTTGCGACGCAAATCCGGAGTCCGGAATGCGGCCGCGAACGCACTAAGCACTGTTGCCTCCTTTTAGTTAACTGATTAGAAAAACATTTGACTTCGACAGCCTCATACTTGCTGTCGAAGTCAAATGCATCAGATCTGGGTTACGGAACCACCAGCTGCAGCAATCTTTGCCTTAGCTGATTCTGAGAAAGCATTAGCAGTTATCTTTACAGAAACTGTGATGTCGCCCTGGCCAAGCACCTTAACTAGTTCGCCCTTGCGGACAGCTCCAGCCTTCACAAGGTCAGCAATTGTTACGTCGCCACCCTTTGGAAATAGTGCGTTGATTTGAGCAACGTTAACGACCTGGTACTCAGTGCCAAATGGATTCTTGAATCCCTTCAACTTCGGAGTACGCATGTGAAGTGGCATTTGGCCACCCTCGAAGCGAGCCGGAACTTGATAGCGAGCCTTTGTACCCTTGGTACCGCGACCTGCTGTCTTACCCTTGCTACCTTCACCACGGCCTACGCGTGTCTTGGCAGTCTTGCTACCCGGAGCCGGGCGAAGATGATGAACCTTAAGTGTCATGGTTACTTAACCTCCTCAACACTGACC
This sequence comes from Actinomycetota bacterium, assembly GCA_026392515.1. Classification (GTDB taxonomy): domain Bacteria; phylum Actinomycetota; class Actinomycetes; order S36-B12; family UBA5976; genus UBA5976. Next base: position 135,348 of record JAPLBY010000033.1, read on the forward strand.
AAGTGACGAACGGTGTTAACCATGCCACGAATTTCTGGACGATCTTCTTTAACAACAGTGTCGCCGATTCGCTTCAAGCCAAGTGAGCGCAATGTGTCGCGCTGATTCTGCTTGCCACCAATTTCAGACTTCAACTGAGTTACTTTAAGTTGTGCCATTACGCACCGACCTTTTCTGCATTCGCACGAAGTAAGGCAGCCGGAGCAACCTGATCAAGCGGCAGACCACGGCGAGCAGCTACCTGCTCTGGGCGTTCTAGCATTTTCAGTGCAGCAACAGTTGCATGAACGATGTTGATTGCGTTGTCAGATCCAAGTGACTTGGAAAGAACGTCATGGATGCCAGCGCACTCAAGTACTGCGCGAACTGGTCCACCAGCAATAACACCAGTACCTGGAGCTGCTGGACGAAGCATTACAACTCCGGCTGCAGCCTCACCCTTAACTGGATGCGGGATTGTTGCTTGGATGCGAGGAACAGAGAAGAAATTCTTCTTTGCTTCTTCAACACCCTTAGCGATTGCGGCAGGAACTTCTTTAGCCTTGCCGTAGCCCACGCCTACACGACCGTCGCCGTCACCGACAACAACTAGAGCGGTGAAGCTAAAGCGACGACCACCCTTTACAACTTTGGATACACGGTTGATCGCAACTACGCGTTCTACGAATGCGCTCTTCTCGGCAGGTGCCTGAGAGCGATCATTACGATCACGACGTTCGCGACGATCGGTACCGCCTTCGCGAGTTTCACCACCACGTTGGTTAGCAGCCATAATAACTTTTCCTACTTCCTTCGTGACTTAGAAATCGAGGCCGCCCTCGCGGGCGCCATCAGCTAGGGCCGCAATACGACCGTGGTACTTGTTACCACCGCGGTCGAATACGACTGTTGAAATACCGGCTTGCTTTGCACGTTCTGCAACAAGTTTGCCGACCTCACGGGCCTTAGCGCTCTTGTCATCTGACTTGCTCTTCAAGGTCTTTTCCATTGTTGATGCGTAAGCAAGTGTGTGACCTGCAACATCGTCAACGACCTGGACCGAGATGTGGCGAGCAGAACGGTTAACAACCATGCGTGGACGCGCAGTTGTTCCCGAAAGCTTCTTACGAACTCGAGTGTGGCGACGCTTACGCGCTACCGCCTTCTTGTTACCTGAACCTAATTTGGCTACGACAGACATGATTACTTCTTGCCAGCCTTTCCAGCCTTGCGACGAATAACTTCGTCTGAATAACGGATACCTTTTGCCTTGTATGGATCTGGCTTACGAAGCTTGCGAAGGTTTGCGGATACTTCGCCAACCTGCTGCTTATCGATACCTGATACATGCAATTTTGTTGGAGTCTCAACTGTGAATGTGATGCCTTCTGGGGCAGTCACTTTCACTGGGTGTGAGAAACCAAGTGCAAATTCAAGAGTGTTTCCCTGAGCTGCAACACGGTAACCAGTTCCGGAGATTTCCAAAGTCTTTGAATAACCTTCGGTAACTCCAGTGATCATGTTTGCAACCAATGTGCGAGTTAGACCGTGACGGGCACGACTTTCCCGCTCATCGTTTGGACGGACAACTGAAAGCTGACCATCTTCTTCGCGAGAAACTGAGATTGGCTCAACAACAACATGTGAAAGCTGACCCTTGGGTCCCTTTACTGTGATGTTTGAACCATCAATAGTTACGTCTACTCCACTTGGAATAGTGATTGGCATACGACCGATACGTGACATGGCAGTTCCCCCTACCAGACGTAGGCGAGAACTTCTCCACCTACGCCCTTCTGTGCGCACTGCTTGTCAGTTAAAAGACCTGTTGATGTTGAAATGATTGCCACACCAAGTCCGCCAAGTACGCGAGGAAGAGCAGTGCTCTTTGCGTACACACGAAGACCTGGCTTGGAAACACGACGGACACCGGCGATTGAACGCTCGCGGTTTGGTCCGTACTTCAAGCTGATGTTAAGAGTCTTGCCAACTGGCGCATCTGCAATTTCAAAGCTTCCGATGTAACCCTCACGCTTGAGGATTTCAGCGATGTGCTCTTTCATTTTGGAATGCGGCATTGACACGGACTCATGGTGAGCCGAGTTTGCATTGCGAACACGCGTTAGCATGTCTGCAATTGGGTCGGTCATAGTCATTGGCTTATCGCCCTTCTCGTCGCGGTATCCCTTTCGAGACCTACGTCGTTGTTGTTGTTACCAGGAGCTCTTAGTGATACCTGGAAGTTCGCCAGCATGTGCCATCTCACGGAAGCAAATACGGCATAGGCCGAACTTGCGGTAAACCGAATGAGGACGACCGCAGCGCTGGCAGCGGGTGTAACCACGAACTTTGAACTTCGGGGTTTCGTTGGACTTGTTCTTAAGACCGGTTTTTGCCATGACTTAAGCCTCCTTGAATGGGAAGCCCAGGTGCTTAAGTAGCGCCCGACCTTCAGCATCGTTAGCAGCAGTTGTAACCAAAGTGATATCCATACCACGCTGGCGATCTACTGAGTCTGGATTGATTTCGTGGAACATAACCTGCTCGGTTAGACCGAAGGTGTAGTTGCCATTGCCATCAAATTGCTTTGGAGAAAGACCGCGGAAGTCACGGATACGTGGCAGAGCCAGTGTCAGTAGACGATCTAGGAATTCCCACATGCGGTCACCGCGAAGTGTTACGTGTGCGCCAATTGGCATACCTTCACGAAGCTTGAACTGCGCAATTGAAAGACGAGCCTTAGTTACCTGTGGCTTTTGTCCGGTGATTGCAGTTAGATCGCGGATTGCGCCTTCGATCAACTTTGAGTCACGAGCAGCTTCGCCAACACCCATGTTCACGACGATCTTGGTTAGACCTGGAACCTGCATTGCGTTTGCAAACTTGAACTCAGTAGTAAGCGCAGGAACGATTTCCTCGCGGTACTGAGTCTTGAGGCGTGGAGTTACTTTGACATCAGTAGACATTAGATGTCCTTTCCGGAACGACGGGCAACGCGAACGCCACGGGAGCCTTCGTATGTTGTGCCATCAGTACGAGTCTTAGTTACTGTGTCGCGACGAGCGCCAACCTTAGTTGGCTTGCCATCAACAAGTAGCTGAACGTTTGAAACATGAATTGGAGCTTCAATAGTTTCGATGCCACCGACTACAACACCACGAGTTGTCTGTTCTTTACGAACGTGACGCTTCATGCGATTGACGCCTTCAACGATGACCTTGTTACGGTCTTCGAATACTGCAAGTACGGTGCCCTTGGAGCCCTTGTCCTTGCCAGCGATTACCAATACTTCATCACCAGTTTTGATTTTCATTACAAAACCTCCGGTGCTAGCGAGATGATCTTCATGAACTTCTTATCGCGAAGCTCACGACCAACTGGGCCAAAGATACGGGTGCCACGAGGTTCGCCGTCAGCCTTAAGAATGACTGCTGCGTTTTCGTCGAAGCGGATGTAGGAACCATCTGGACGTCGGCGTTCCTTCTTGGTACGCACGATAACGGCCTTGATGACATCACCCTTTTTGACGTTGCCACCAGGGATCGCGTCCTTGACTGTACCGACGACAACATCGCCGATACCTGCATAGCGACGGCCGGAACCACCGAGAACACGGATAACCAAGATTTCCTTGGCACCGGTGTTATCAGCGACTCGTAGTCGCGACTCTTGTTGAATCACTTTTGATCCCTACCCTTACTTAGCCTTCTCGAGGATCTCGACCATGCGCCAGCGCTTGGTAGCACTGAGTGGTCGAGTTTCCATCAACAGAACACGATCGCCAATACCAGCGGCATTAGCTTCGTCATGTGCTTTTAGCTTGCTTGTGCGACGCACAACCTTGCCATAAAGCGGATGCTTAAATCGGTCTTCAACTGCAACGACGATGGTCTTATCCATCTTGTCGCTAACAACTAAACCTTCGCGAACCTTGCGGTCGCCGCGCTCGTCTACGCTCATGCTGCACCCTCATTACTTTCAACCGGCGTGATACCCAATTCGCGTTCGCGCATCACGGTGTACAGACGAGCAATTTCCTTGCGGACTGCACGTAGACGGCCATGGCTTTCAAGCTGACCGGTGGCAGCCTGGAATCGTAGGTTAAATAGTTCTTCTTTGGCTTCGCGCAACTTTGAAACTAGTTCATCGTTAGCTAGACCGCGTAAGTCAACTGTGCTTGTTGTAGGCATTAGATCTCCTCACGTGCAACGATGCGGCACTTCATCGGCAATTTGTGCATTGCGCGAGTAAGGGCTTCGTGCGCGACTTTCTCGTTAGGGAAAGCAATCTCAAACATCACGCGACCTGGCTTAACGTTTGCTACCCACCATTCAGGAGAACCCTTACCGGAACCCATTCGAGTTTCAGCAGGCTTCTTTGTCAGTGGGCGGTCTGGATAAATGTTGATCCAAACTTTTCCACCACGACGAATGTGACGGGTCATTGCGATACGAGCGGACTCGATTTGACGGTTAGTAACGTATGCCGGCTCCATTGCCTGCAGACCCCACTGACCGAAAGTTACAGCGTTGCCACCCTTTGATGCGCCGTGGCGATCTGGGTGATGCTGCTTGCGGTGCTTAACGCGACGTGGAATTAACATGCTTATGCACCTTCCGTTACTGGAGCGGCTTCAACAACTGGAGCAGCCGCGCCGCTTTGAGCGGCGTCAACTGCTGGTGTTGCGGCAGCTGAACTTGCACCTGTTGAAGCGCTACGTGGAGCACGAGGTGCTCGCGTTGCTGGCCGCGCACGTGCAGCTGCTGCTGCCTGCTCACGTTCAGTGCGGGTTCCAAGAGCATCGCCCTTGTAGATCCATACCTTTACGCCGATGCGACCAAAAGTTGTGCGTGCTTCGTAGAAGCCGTAGTCGATGTCTGCACGAAGTGTGTGCAATGGCACGCGACCTTCACGGTAGAACTCACGACGTGACATTTCAGCACCACCAAGACGACCGGAAACCTGGATACGAATACCCTTTGCTCCACCCTTAAGTGCGGACTGCATGGCCTTCTTCATCGCGCGACGGAAAGAAACGCGGCTGGAAAGCTGTTCTGCAACACCCTGCGCAACAAGTTGTGCTTCGATTTCTGGGTTCTTAACTTCCAGAACGTTTAGCTGAACTTGCTTGCCGGTTAGCTTTTCTAGCTTGCCGCGAATGATGTCTGCTTCTTGACCACGACGACCGATAACGATGCCTGGGCGTGCAGTGTGAATGTCAACGCGAACTCGGTCACGAGTACGTTCGATTTCAACACGAGCAATACCGGCACGTTCCATGCCTTCAGTCATTAGCTTGCGGATCTTTACATCTTCAGCAACGTAGTCGCGGTAGCGCTCGCCAACCTTTGATGAATCTGCAAACCACTTTGAGCGGTAATCAGTTGTGATGCCGAGGCGGAAGCCATACGGATTAATTTTCTGACCCATGGTGACTATCCCTTCTTCTGGGAGTCAACGGACTCGACGACGATTGTGATGTGGCTAGTGCGCTTCAAGATCTGGCTTGCGCGACCCTGGGCACGTGGACGGAAACGCTTCATTGTTGGACCCTCATCGACAAATGCCTGAGTGATAACAAGTGTGCGTGCATCCAAGTTGTAGTTGTTAGTTGCGTTAGCAATTGCGCTACCGACAACTTTGCCAATTGGCTCACTTGCAGCTTGTGGCGCAAAGCGAAGAAGTGTCTGTGCTTCTTGCGCGTTCATTCCACGGATCATGTCGATTACTCGACGTGCCTTCTGTGGTGTGACGCGAACGAAACGTGCCTGCGCACGAGCCGAGTTTGTTGTTAGAGCTTCCATCACTGTCCCTACTTACGCTTTGCTTTGCGATCGTCCTTCACGTGACCCTTGAAGGTACGTGTTGGTGCGAATTCACCGAGCTTGTGGCCAACCATGTCTTCAGTTACGAAAACTGGAACATGCTTGCGTCCGTCATGAACAGCCAGAGTGTGGCCGAGCATGGCAGGAGAAATTACTGAGCGGCGTGACCAGGTCTTGATCACGTTCTTGGTTCCCTTTTCATTTTGATCGTCAACCTTCTTTAGAAGGTGTCCGTCAATGAATGGACCTTTTTTCAGGCTACGTGGCATCTCAATAACTCCTAGCGCTTCTTGCCGGTCTTGCGGCGACGGACGATCATCTTGTCGCTGGCCTTATTGGCTGCACGAGTACGACCTTCTGCTTTACCGTTTGGATTCACTGGGTGACGTCCACCGGAAGTCTTACCTTCACCACCACCATGTGGGTGATCGACAGGGTTCATTGCAACACCGCGGACGGTTGGGCGCTTGCCCTTCCAACGCATACGGCCAGCTTTACCCCAGTTGATGTTTGACTGTTCTGCGTTACCAACTTCACCGATGGTTGCGCGGCAGCGAGCATCTACGTTGCGGATTTCGCCAGATGGCATACGCAGTTGTGCGTAAGGTCCATCTTTTGCAACAAGTTGAACAGAAGTTCCTGCGCTACGAGCAATCTTTGCTCCGCCACCTGGACGAAGTTCGATCGCGTGAATCACAGTACCGACTGGAATGTTGCGAAGTGGCAAGTTGTTGCCTGGCTTGATGTCAGCAGCTGGACCGGTTTCGATGCGGTCGCCCTGCTTTAGCTTGTTAGGTGCAATGATGTAACGCTTCTCGCCATCTGCGTAATGCAAAAGTGCAATACGAGCAGTACGGTTTGGATCGTATTCGATGTGTGCAACCTTTGCTGGTACACCATCTTTGTCATTGCGACGGAAGTCGATTAGACGATAAGCGCGCTTGTGACCGCCACCTTGGTGACGAGCTGTTACACGACCGGCGTTGTTACGGCCACCCTTGCTGTGAAGCGGGCGTACCAATGACTTTTCTGGCGTTGAACGCGTGATTTCGACGAAGTCGGCAACACTTGAGCCACGACGGCCCGGAGTAGTCGGCTTGTACTTACGGATTCCCATTTGAGTTTCCCTGTCCTATTCTCGTCCGGTTACGAAACCGGACCACCAAAGATGTCGATACGGTCGCCAGCTGCAACAGTTACGATTGCACGCTTGGTGTCGGCACGCTTGCCAAAACCGGTACGTGTACGCATTGTCTTGCCGCGGCGATTGATTATGTTTACGCCAGTCACCTTTACGTTGAATACTTCTGCAACCGCAATCTTGATTTGGGTCTTGTTAGCATCCGGACGAACGATGAATGTGTACTTGTTCTCATCCAGTAGTGCGTAACTCTTTTCAGAGATAACTGGCGAGATAAGAATGTCGCGTGGATCGTAGATAGTTGTCATGACTTACGCCTCTACTTCGTTGGATCCAGCAACAGCCTTTGCGGACTTACCGCGAGCTGGACCTGCAACCAGGGCTTCAAGTGCTGCCTTTGTGAAGACAACATCATCGGACTTAAGTACGTCGTAAGTATTTAGTTGATCAACAGCAAGTAAGTGGATTGCATCAACGTTGCGTAGGCTCTTCCAACTTACGAAGTCTGTGCGATCTACAACAACCAAGATGTTCTTTGCAGTTGATACTGCATTGATTGCAGCAAGTGCCTGCTTAGTTGATGGAGCGTCACCTTCGACGACTGAAGAAAGCACATGAATGTTGCCATTGCGTGCGCGATCTGAAAGTGCGCCACGAAGTGCAGCAGCCTTCATCTTCTTAGGAGTGCGCTGATCGTAATCGCGTGGGTGTGGTCCGTGTGTGATACCACCACCGCGGTACTGAGGTGCACGAATCGAACCCTGACGGGCGCGACCTGTTCCCTTTTGCTTGAAAGGCTTCTTACCTGAACCGGAAACTTCGCCACGACGCTTTGTGTCGTGTGTTCCCTGGCGGGCAGCTGCAAGCTGTGCAACTACAACCTGGTGAAGCAATGGAATGTTTGTCTGCACATCAAAGATGTCTGCAGGAAGTTCCATTGTTCCGGCGGCTTTGCCAGCTGGTGTCTTAACGTCTACTGATGCCATGACGTTATGCTCCCTTCGCTGCGGAACGAAGTAGTACTACTGAGCCTGTTGGTCCAGGAATTGCACCCTTAACCAAGATCAGACCCTTTTCGGTATCTACTGCGTGAACCTTTAGGTTCTGAGTTGTCTGAGTGATGCCACCCATACGACCTGACATTCGAACACCCTTGAAAACACGACCCGGTGTTGCACAAGCTCCGATGGAACCTGGCTTGCGGTGGTTTTTGTGAGCACCGTGGGATGCGCTAACACCATGGAAGCCGTGACGCTTCATAGTTCCAGCGAAACCTTTACCCTTGGTGACGCCAGTTACGTCGATGTTGCTGCCAGCTTCAAAAGTGTCAGCGCCAAGTTCCTGGCCAAGTGCGTAATCTGATGCATCGTCGAAACGAAGTTCAAGTAGGTGACGACGTGGAGTAACGCCAGCCTTGGCAAAGTGTCCAAGCATTGGCTGAGTTACCTTACGTGGGTCAATCTGACCGAAAGCAATTTGGACACCTGAGTAACCGTCGTTTTCTGGCGTGCGAACTTGTGTAACAACACAAGGTCCAGCCTTAACTACAGTTACGGGAACAACGCGGTTGTTCTCGTCCCATACCTGGGTCATGCCAAGCTTTTCGCCCAGGATGCCCTTCTTATTGATAGCCATAATGTTCTATGTCCCTACAGCTTGATCTCAATGTCAACACCGGCAGGCAAGTCAAGACGCATAAGCGAATCCACTGTCTTAGGAGTTGGATCGATGATGTCGATAAGTCTCTTGTGTGTGCGCATCTCGAAGTGCTCGCGTGAGTCTTTGTACTTGTGCGGAGAACGGATGACACAGTAAATGTTCTTCTCAGTTGGCAGCGGCACGGGACCGGCGACTTTCGCGCCAGTAGGAGTGACGACCTCAACGATTTTGCGCGCTGAAGAGTCAATGACCTCGTGATCGTAGGCCTTGAGCCTGATGCGGATCTTTTGTCCAGCCATGTGGCTTGACCATCCTTTACTTCTAGTTTCTTCTGCCAATAAGGGGTCTTGCTTTGTTTGGTAGTTGGTGGCCCTTTCGGGCCACCAACCAACTCAAACGGTTGTCTTGCTTAGATCAGTAAGTAATTACTTGATGATCTTGGTTACGCGACCGGCGCCAACAGTGCGGCCACCTTCGCGGATTGCGAAACGCAGACCTTCGTCCATAGCGATTGACTGAATCAACGCAACGGTCATTTCAGTGTTGTCGCCAGGCATTACCATTTCGGTTCCGCTTGGAAGCGTTACTACACCAGTTACGTCCGTGGTACGGAAGTAGAACTGTGGACGGTAGTTGTCGAAGAATGGTGTGTGACGGCCGCCTTCATCCTTGGAAAGGATGTAAACGTTAGCTTCGAAGTCAGTGTGAGGATTAACTGAGCCTGGGTGGCAAACAACCTGGCCACGCTCAATGTCTTCACGCTTGGTTCCACGAAGAAGTAGACCTACGTTTTCGCCAGCGCGACCTTCATCAAGAAGCTTGCGGAACATTTCGACACCGGTAACGGTTGTCTTCTGTACGTCTGGACGAATACCTACGATTTCAACTTCTTCGTTGACCTTTACGATGCCCTGTTCGATACGACCAGTAACAACTGTTCCACGACCTGTGATGGTGAAAACGTCTTCAACTGGCATAAGGAATGGCTTTTCGATGTCACGAGCTGGAGTTGGGATGTAGTCATCAATTGCCTGCATTAGGTCAAGTACTGACTGGCCCCACTTTGCATCACCCTGAAGTGCTGGGAAAGCAGCTACGCGAACAACTGGAATGTCATCGCCTGGGAATTCGTATGCACTTAGAAGTTCACGAACTTCCATTTCTACGAGTTCAATAAGTTCTTCATCATCAACCATGTCGCACTTGTTTAGAGCAACAACGATTGCAGGAACGCCAACCTGACGAGCAAGTAGAACGTGTTCCTTGGTCTGAGGCATTGGGCCGTCAGTCGCTGCAACTACAAGAATTGCACCGTCCATCTGTGCCGCGCCAGTGATCATGTTTTTGATGTAGTCCGCGTGACCTGGGCAGTCAACGTGCGCATAGTGACGCACTTCTGTCTGGTACTCAACGTGGGCGATCGAAATCGTGATACCGCGCTGACGCTCTTCTGGTGCCTTATCGATCATGTCGAAAGGTGTGAATGGGTTTACATCTGGGTAAGCATCGTGCAGCACCTTAGTGATGGCAGCAGTCAGCGTTGTCTTGCCGTGGTCGATGTGACCGATGGTGCCGATGTTTACGTGCGGTTTTGTCCGCTCAAACTTCGCCTTTGCCACGGTGGGTCCTCCTGGATCCTTGTGCTGTCTGTCAGAGTGACCTTCACTCCGGCAGGTTTTTTATTTCTTTTGGCCTGTGGGCCGTTACTCGCCCCGGGCCTTCGAGACAATTTCTGTCTGAACGCTGGCGGGAACTTGGGCGTACTGCGCGAACTCCATGGAGTAGCTAGCACGTCCCTGAGTACGACTACGAAGATCTCCCACATAGCCGAACATTTCTGACAACGGAACTAGAGCCTTGACTACGCGAGAGCCGAAGCGCTCGTCCATAGCCTGAATCTGTCCGCGTCGAGAGTTAAGGTCGCCGATGACATCACCCATGAAGTCTTCAGGGGTTGTTACTTCGACGCTCATTAGTGGTTCAAGAATTACTGGACCGGCGCTGCGAACGCCTTCCTTGAATGCTTGAGTACCAGCTAGTTTGAATGCAAGTTCGGAAGAGTCAACGTCATGGTAAGCACCGTCAAGAAGAGTTACCTTGACATCCACCATTGGGTAACCAGCTAGAACGCCGTTTTCCATTGCATCTTGGCAACCAGCATCAACTGACGGAATGTATTCGCGAGGAATACGTCCACCAGTGATCTTGTTTACAAATTCGTAGCCACCCTTAGCGGTTTCGTCGCCATCGATTGGCTTGTTTGGACCAATCGCAATTTGAACCTTTGCGAACTGTCCGGAACCACCTGTTTGCTTCTTGTGGGTGTAATCGATGCGATCAACGTTCTTAGTGATGGTTTCGCGGTAAGCAACCTGTGGCTTACCAACGTTTGCCTCCACGTTGAATTCGCGCTTCATGCGGTCAACCAAAATTTCCAAGTGAAGTTCGCCCATTCCAGCAATGATGGTCTGGCCAGTTTCTTCGTCGGTGTGTACGCGGAATGTTGGATCTTCATCCGACAGACGCTGAATCGCAACACCAAGTTTGTCTTGGTCGCTCTTTGTCTTTGGCTCAATCGCAACTTCGATAACCGGAGCTGGGAAAGTCATTGACTCAAGAATGATTGGGTTTGCTGGATCGCAAAGTGTTTCGCCAGTTGTGGTGTCCTTAAGACCCATTACTGCAACGATGTCGCCTGCGCCTACAGCTGCAATTTCTTCACGCTTATTCGCATGCATTCGGTAAATCTTGCCGATGCGCTCCTTGCGACCCTTAACTGAGTTAAGAACCTGAGAGCCGGCTTCTAGACGTCCAGAGTAAACACGAACGTAAGTTAGTTTTCCAAGGTGTGGATCAGTTGCAATCTTGAATGCAAGTCCAGCTAGTGGTTCGCTATCGCTTGGAGTGCGCAACATTTCTTCATCAATTTTTCCTGGCTTGTGACCAGTTACGCCTTCTACGTCTAGTGGAGAAGGAAGGTAACGGATAACTGCGTCAAGCATTGGCTGAACGCCCTTGTTCTTGAATGCAGTTCCGGTAACGATTGGAACAGCGCCACCTGAAAGTGTTACGCGACGGATTGCATCGTGGATGTCATCTTCGGTAAGTGAGTCTGCATCTTCGAAGAACTTCTCCATGAAGGCTTCGTCATTCTCTGCGATTGTTTCAAGCATTGTCTGGCGGTATTCATCAGCTTGTGCTTGTAGATCGGCTGGAATTGGCTCTAATGCGTAATCTTCACCGATTGCAGTTTCGCCGCGCCAAACCATGGCCTGCATGCGAATCAAATCAACTAGACCAATGAAGTCACCTTCAGCACCAATTGGAAGCTGAAGGATAAGTGGGTTAGCGCCTAGACGATCCTTGATCATGCCTACGCACATGAAGAAATCTGCACCAGTGCGGTCAAGCTTGTTTACGAAACAAATACGCGGAACGCTGTACTTGTTTGCTTGGCGCCATACAGTTTCGGATTGTGGTTCAACACCAGCAACGCCATCGAATACTGCTACTGCGCCATCAAGAACACGAAGTGAACGCTCTACTTCAACTGTGAAGTCAACGTGACCTGGTGTGTCAATGATGTTGATCGTGTGATCTTTCCAAGTACATGTGGTGGCAGCAGAAGTGATCGTGATGCCACGCTCTTGCTCTTGTTCCATCCAGTCCATGGTTGCTGCACCTTCGTGCACTTCACCGATCTTGTAGTTGATGCCGGTGTAGAACAAGATGCGCTCGGTCGTCGTGGTTTTGCCCGCGTCGATGTGCGCCATGATCCCGATGTTGCGGGTCTTGGCGAGGTCAAGCGATGTTTCGGTAGCCACTTACTCTCTCGTCTCTTTGTCTTGTTCTGTCGGTTCGGAAAATTCTTGGATTACCAGCGGTAATGTGCGAAGGCCTTGTTGCTTTCAGCCATCTTGTGTGTGTCTTCACGCTTCTTAACTGCAGCACCTAGACCATTTGATGCGTCAAGGATTTCGTTCATTAAGCGTTCGGTCATTGTCTTCTCGCGACGGGCGCGGGAGTAACCAACTAACCAACGAAGTGCAAGTGTGTTTGCACGACCAGGCTTAACTTCAATTGGAACCTGGTAAGTAGCGCCACCAACGCGACGGCTACGAACTTCTAAAGTTGGGCGAACGTTGTCTAATGCGCGACGAAGTGTCTGCACTGGATCTGTTCCAGTCTTTTCGGCGCAGCCTGAAAGCGCACCGTAAACGATTGATTCTGCAGTGGACTTTTTGCCATGCAACAAAATCTTGTTAACAAGCTGAGTAACTACTGGTGACTGGTAAACCGGATCGACAACAATTGGTCGCTTCGGAGCTGGACCCTTACGTGGCATATCAGCTCTTCTCCTTCTTTGCGCCGTAGCGGCTACGCGCCTGCTTACGGTTCTTTACGCCCTGAGTATCAAGAGCGCCACGGATGATTTTGTAACGAACGCCGGGAAGATCCTTAACACGACCACCACGAACAAGCACGATTGAGTGCTCCTGGAGGTTGTGACCTTCACCTGGGATGTAGGCAGTTACTTCAGCACCACTAGTCAGACGTACACGAGCTACCTTGCGAAGCGCAGAGTTCGGCTTCTTAGGTGTTGTTGTGTACACACGCGTGCAAACGCCACGGCGTTGCGGACTGCCCTTAAGAGCAGGCGTCGTGTTCTTTGTGACTTTGTCCTGTCGGCCCTTGCGGACCAACTGTTGGATCGTTGGCACTCGTACTCCTTCATCTAAGTCGCGCGATTGCTCGCGAAACTTTCAAACGTTTATTGTGATGGCGGCACCGCCACTAGCTCCGACCCACGCGGTCGGGTGTGTTGCCCGTTTTAGCGCGGATTAAAAGACATTTCCTTTAGATAAGGAGCCTGTCTTGCGAACCCTGCGCCGACGGGGAAGCCCTAGGCATAGATGCGAAACCTAACTTTCGTTAGGCACAAGGTGAAACATTACCCACACTTATGGTTAAAGGTCAAAACGAGATCGCCCCCCACCCACGCGGACGGCGTGTCGCACCCCAAAATCGGACATTTTGGTCAGATCTGGACCAAAACAAACAGGACCAAGCATTTCTGCCTGGCCCTGTCTGGAATTAGTGCTTTTACTTAACTTCCCGAAGCAGGCCGGTGGCTACGTCAAAGACGAAGCCCCGAACTTGGTCGCGATGTGGGATGTATGGGCTGTTCTTGATTCGAGCTATTGACTGGCGAACATCGGTATCTAGGTCTGCGAACGCTTCAGCTGCCCATTCTGGCTTTTGGCCAATCTCAGCGCGGATGCCTTCCTTGAAATCATCATCAGTGAAAGTGAGCATTCCACAATCGGTGTGGTGAATCAGAATGATTTCTTTGGTTCCAAGTAGGCGCTGACTAATTGCTAGTGAGCGAATCTCGTCCGCGGTGACTACGCCACCGGCGTTGCGAATTACGTGTGACTCCCCTTGGCCTAGGCCCAAGACGCCGTAGACATCAATGCGTGCATCCATGCAGGCAAGGACTGCGATGTTGCGGCTAGGTGGGAGCGGTAGTGGTCCACTGAAGGACTTGGCATATTCGGCATTATTTGCGAGGTATTCATCTGTAACTGACACTTCAATTCCTAATTGTTTGTATTGGACTGTTTGTTTTGGTAAATGACAATGGTCTTTTCTGAGTTTCTAAATCTCTGGATGTAGAAACAGGGAAACGGCCGCCTGATCGTCCAAGCGGATCAGCGACCTAAATACAAAGCGAGGAATTGGTCGACATATGGTCGATGTGCAAACGCTTGGTGAGCAGGGCCACAGTTAACATGCGCACGACTATTACATAGTTTTCAAATTTGGTTATGACTGAATTTGGTTTATGCAAAATCCTTGCAAGTAAACATTGCCTGCGAAAGTTTCTGGAAACAACAAAGGCCGAGC
>JAPLBY010000009.1 GCA_026392515.1 Actinomycetota bacterium
CGCCGCTGGCGCAATGACGTTTCGCGTTGGACCCCTGCAAAGTGATTCAGACTTAATCAGATCCGCCCTCGAAGATCAGTTAGTTCGCGCAGACGTAATTATTACTGCCTGCGGCATGAACGCCGGCGATTATGACTTGCTGACCAACGTGCTTCGAGAGCTTGGCAGGGTTGAGATTTCCCGAGTAAACATGACTCCTGGTGGAGCTCAAGGCTTTGGCGTTATTGGCCCAGACTCCACGCCAATTTTCGTGTTGCCAGGTAACCCAGTTGGCGCCTTACTTTCCTTTGACATTTTTGTTCGCCCTTTAATACGAAGGCTTATGGGTCACAGCAAATTGCACCATCGAATAATTGAAGCTCGCCTGGAAACAACTATCGATGGCGCTGGTGATGATGCACGTTACGTGCGAGCGCACATGTCGAAGTCGGGCAATGTGCCAGTTGTTCGCTCACTGGAAAACAACAACGATCATCCGTTGGCTGGTTTAGGAACTGCAGATGCGTTAGTTGTTGTACCTGCTGGAACTGCGCGTTTGAATGCTGGTGAAACCGTAAAAGTTATTCAACTTGATGCTTTGAGTGATGAATAACTAAGGTGAGCAAGTGACGAAAGCTTGGCCGGCCACTTTGAGCCACGGTGATGTGAGAGTTCGACCGCTGCGGGTTCGCGATGCCAGAAGATGGCAACAGTTGCGACAAACAAATAATGACTGGCTGCAAGAGTGGGAAGCCACATCACCAATGCCAAGTGTTGAACCACCTCCGACTTTTCGCCAAAGTGCAAAGCGCATGTTGGCTGAGGCCAAACTAGGTCGCACCATGCCATTCGTTGTCGAATACCAAGGAACCTTCGTTGGCCAGATCAACGTTTCGGACATAACGTACGGATCGCTTCGGGGCTGCCACTTCGGCTACTGGATAGATGAGTCCGCTTCGGATAAGCGAGTTATGACCACGGCCGCAGCCTTGGTTACCGACCACTTACTAGAAACTCTGAAGTTGCACCGGATCGAAATCGCAGTGCGGCCTGAGAATATTCCAAGCAACCGCTTGGCAATTCGCTTGGGCTACAGCTTTGAAGGTGTTCGCCCAGCCTTCTTGCACATCAATGGCCAATGGCGAGATCACAACATCTACGTCATGATGCCCGATACGATCTCGGGCTCAGTGATCGATCACATCTTTAGCTAGCGCGACACGAGCACGCGATAACCCTTTAGTTCCGCAAGATATCGGGGATTTAGCCGTACCGTAAATAACCATGACCGGCTTGTTATATCTCATCGTTATTGTGATGTGGGCCGTTGTCTTAGTTCCGATCTGGTTAAAGAGTCACGACCGCGCTCAAGTTGAAAAAGGTTTGCGCGAAGAAGGCGAAGCAACAGCTAAATGGCGTTGGCAACAGCGTGAACCTAAATCATCACGTCAACTTGCTTTCATTCGTCGACGTAGAGCAGCGATGACATTGTTCACTGCATTAGTAGCAACTGTTGTATTAAGTTCGGCTGGCAGAATTTCAGTTTATTGGGTTGCAGCACCAACGCTTTTGATCGTTGGCTTCACTGCAGTTGCAGCACGTAATGCGAAGTATGCACCGCGACCAGTTCGTCAACAACAAACTAAAGATGAAACTGCGCCAAGAACTCAAGCCGCAGCACCAGATCATCGCACCGAAATCATTTCGTTAACCGAAACCGTTACTGAAACTCGTCGGACCTGGCAACCAGTTGAAACTCCGTTGCCTTCTTATGTAAAGGCTGACAAAGCAACTACTTATTCCCGAGTTATCGATTCCGAAAAACCATGGACAGGTCAAGACATGGTTGAGCAAGCTGAGCTACTTAAGGCTCAGCGGGCGGCTCGAATTCAGGAATCACAAAAGCGCCTAGAAGAAGCGCGAGCAATTGCAATGGAGAAAGCGCGGAAAGCAGCCCTGGCCGCAGCCCAGACTTATCCAGAAGTTGCAGAAAAGCGCGCAGTAAACGAATAATCCCTTCGCAGTACAATTAAGCGAGCGAAGGAGAGTGAAATGCAAACCACAATTAATGTTTCAGGAATGACTTGTGGACATTGTGTTTCCGCCGTAACCATGGAGTTGTCGCTACTTCCCTCAGTTACTGAAGTTGATGTTGATTTGGAATCTGGTCAGGTCACGATTACTTCTGATACTGCGCTAGAACAAGCGCAACTGGCTACCGCAATCGATGAAGCCGGATACGAGCTCGTACCTAACTAATGTCAGCCAGAAGCGTTGAGCTCAGCGTAGGTGGAATGACCTGTGCTTCCTGTTCACGTCGTGTTGAAAAATCTTTAGAAAAACTCGATGGCGTTCGAGCCTCGGTTAACTATGCAACTGGTGTGGCATTTGCCGATGTTGATCCAGAAGTAACCAATGAAGCCTTAATTGCTGCGATTGAAAAGACTGGTTACACCGCATCGATTTCTGGCAAAGCTGTTGAGTTATACGGAGTGCGCGAGTTTCGAATCAGGTTGATTCTGTCGGCATTGTTAACGATTCCGCTGATGACTATCTCGATGATGCCGTCGATGCAGTTTTCGTATTGGCAATGGGTTTGTGCTGCGCTTGCAACGCCAGTTGCAATATGGGGTGCTTGGCCATTTCATCGCGCTGCATTTTTGAACCTGCGCCATCGCGCAGTCACTATGGATTCGCTGGTAAGTCTTGGAGTTCTAGTTTCCTACCTCTGGTCGATGTGGGCAGTTTTGTTTACGGCCGCTGGATCAGTTGGCATGAAAATGAGTGCCGAGTTTTTCCCAACACGAAATGCCTCAGCACATCCGGAACTTTATTTCGAAGTAGCTGCTGGCGTTACGACTTTGGTGTTGCTTGGCAAGTTTCTAGAACACCGAGCGCGTGAGCAATCACAAAAGGCCATCGAGAATTTGGCAAGCCTAAATCCAAAGTTTGCTTTGGTGATTTCAAATGGCGAACAAGTTAAGACTGCGATCGAAGACGTCAAAGTTGGCGACACAATTTATGTTCCGGCCGGAAGCCAAATCCCAGTAGATGCGATTGTGATTTCTGGTTCTGGCCACGTTGATAACTCGTTAGTCACTGGTGAATCACTTCCGGTCGCGGTAACTGTGGGCGACGAGGTTATTGGTGCCACAGTTTTGATTGACACTGCGCTCACGATTCAAGCTAAAGCAGTAGGCAAAGACACAGTGCTTTCGGGAATCTCCAGACTTGTGCATCAAGCGCAAACTGGTAAAGCCGAAGTCACTCGCTTAGTTGATCGAGTTTCTGAAATCTTCGTGCCGATAGTTGTTGCACTTGCTCTGGTAACTGCAATTACTTGGTTTGCAATTTCTGGCGATTCAGGTTTGGCGATTACAACTGGAATTGCAGTATTGGTAATTGCTTGCCCATGTGCCTTGGGGCTTGCAACGCCAACTGCACTCTTAGTTGGAACCGGTCGGGGAGCGCAACTTGGTATTTTGATTCGCGGACCACATGCCATCGAATCCAGCCAGAAAATCGATGTCATGATTATGGACAAAACTGGAACTTTGACTGATGGACGAATGAGCGTTGTGGAAGTTTTCACCACGATCTTGCCAGCCGAACTCTGGCAAATCGTTGACTCACTTGAGGCCAGCTCAACTCATCCAATTGCCTCAAGCCTGCGAACTCATGCGCGAAAGTTTGAATTCACCAAAGAGACTGCAACCAAAGTTCATACCGTTGGCGGCTCTGGTGTTCAGGGAATAGTGGCCGGTCATCCTTGCGCGCTGGGTTCTCCAAAATGGTTGGGCGCTCCGGAGGGAGAGTTTGCCCAAGCAGCAGATCGATTCCAAGCTCGCGGTGACAGCGTTGTCGTGGTTTATCGAGATGCTTACGCGGTTGCCGTTATTGCATTAGCTGATGCACTGGACCCAAGCGCTATTCCGGCGCTGGCACATTTGCAGAAGTTAAAAATCACTCCAATTGTGGCCTCGGGCGATAACGAAGTGGCAGTTGAAAAAGTTAGTCAGCAGTTAGGCATTGCTCAGTACTTCGCAAATAGTTCACCGGCGGCAAAACTTGAATTAGTTACGTCCAATCAAACCGATGGGCACTTCGTTGCAATGATTGGCGATGGCATAAACGACGCCGCCGCACTGGCGAAAGCACACTTAAGTTTGGCAATGGGTACTGGCGCCGATGTGGCAGCAAGTGCGGCCGACATTGTCTTGTTGCGTTCAACAATGGCAGCAGCCGTTGATGCAATTGAATTGTCGCGTGCAACTATTCGTACTATCAAAATCAATTTGTTCTGGGCTTTTGCTTACAACGTTGCCGCAATTCCACTTGCCATGCTCGGATTACTTGGACCAGTAATTGCCGCCGGTGCAATGGCGTTTTCAAGTGTCTTCGTAGTTACTAACAGCTTGCGACTGCGATCCTTCAAATCAATTTCTGGTTAAACCCAAGAGGGTAACCACATTCGCAGCTGCCACATCTCATAAGAAATTGAGTGGCCAGTCAAGATTGGATAGAAGAACGCAGTCAGCGCCGCGGCTACCAGAACAAAAGTCAGCGTTGGCCAGCGCCAAGCAATTGGTTTATCGCTCTGCACTCTTTCATTTGCCAGATAAAGCACGAGAGCTAGCGCCATAACTGTGTATGGAATAAACGCGACTGAATAGAAACTAAATGTGGTGCGGGCTGGGAAAAACAACCAAGGCACCCAACCGGCTGCAAATGCCACCGCAATTGGAAGCGCAGCACTATGTCGGCGGGCAACTGCAAAGTAAATAATGATTGCTAGCGCAATAACGCCATCCCACCATATCAAGGGATTACCAAGTGGAATTACTTCTTGCGAACACTTGTCTGCGCCACAAGTTGGATCGGTTTCGTAATAGAAACTTGTTGGGCGAATCATTAATGGCCAGGACCAAGGATTAGCCGAGTAACTATGGGGAGTTACTAAGTTCGTATGAAAACTCAACATGTCTTTGTGATAGTGAAACAGGCTGACCAACGCATCGGGTATCCATGAAGTCACATCATTTTCTTGCGCCCAGTTTCGATTCCAGCCACCTGAACTTCTAAACCAACCAACCCAGCTAGAAATGTAAATTGCAATGATTACGAACGGCATCAATAGCGCAGGCAAGAAATCTTTAGTCAGCCAAACCTTAAGGCCTTCTAGGCGCTTACTTCGTCGTTCGTAATCCCAAACCAACATCAAAATTCCAAAGGCGGCAGCGAAGTAGATCCCACTCCATTTAGTTGCACACGCAAGTCCAAGCGCTGTAACCATGGCCCAGCGCCATGATTTGGAGCCGCCTGAATTTGCTGAATCTCGATCCATAATCAGGAACCCAAAAGCACTAAGCACAAAGAATGACAATGACATATCAAGCAGCGCCGAACGACTCATTGCGATGTGTAGACCATCTAGCGCAAGTAATAAGCCAGCAACCGTTCCGATGAAGTTTGAGTTAGTTAAGCGGCGAGCAATCCGCGCAGTAAGCAGGACGCTCAGAATGCCCAGAATTGCGATCGCGATGCGCCAACCAAAAGGGGTTGCGCCAAAAATTGCTTCGCCGCTAGCAATAATCCACTTACCAACCGGCGGGTGAACTATGTAAGAAGCTGCATCGGTGAAGATACTTTGAATATTTTCGCCGCCGCTTGCCAATAAGGCAGCATCGGCATTTTCGATAACTTTGCGCTCATGGCCAAAATTCAAAAGCGCTAACGAATCTTTAACGTAATAAGTTTCATCGAAGATCACTGCGTGAGGTTGACCTAAGTAAGGAAGTCGCAGAATTGCGGCCAAGCCAGTAGCTGCCAGTGGACCCCGCCAGCCAGCCCAACCGCCTGCAGGCTTGGTCTTGAGATCTAGATCAAACGGAGCACGCTTTGACTGAATCGACTCGGTTACCTGCGTTGTCTCCACTGCTTAAAAGTACAGGAGTTGTTCTGATTTAGTGAGGGATTCGGACTTGGCCCGATTTACGGAATGATGGAGGGATGTCAGGTCAGTTATTTCTTGCAGCAACACCAATTGGAAACGTTGGTGATGCGTCAGCACGATTGCGGGAAATTCTAGAAACTGCGAATGTAATTGCGGCCGAAGATTCCAGACGAGCCCATCGCTTGCTAACTGATTTGGGAATCACAACTCAGGCACAAATTTGGTCATTTTACGATGCAGTAGAAGAAGCTAAGAGCCCAGAACTAATTGGACGAGTGCTTTCTGGCGAAACCGTTGTGATGATTTCGGATGCAGGCATGCCAAGTGTTAGCGATCCTGGTTACCGGCTAGTCCAAGAAGCAATAGCTCAGAACGTAAAAGTCTCGGTGATTCCTGGACCGTCAGCAGTTTTGGCAGCCCTGGCTGTGAGCGGGCTACCGGTTGATCGATTTTCATTTGAAGGTTTCTTGCCACGGAAATCAGGCGAGCGTCGAACTCTGTGTGAATCATTGCTGCACGAACAGCGAACTATGGTTTTCTTTGAAGCCCCGCATCGCTTAGTTGATTCTCTGGTTGATCTCGAGGCAGTATTTGGTTCAGATCGACAAGGCGTAATTTGTCGTGAACTAACAAAGACGTATGAAGAAGTAGTGCGCGGCACTTTGGCTGAGCTAGTTGCCTGGAGTGATCGCGAAATCCTTGGCGAAATCACTTTGGTGATTTCTGGTGCTGGGCCGTTGCCGGACACAACTGCGCAAGATTGGGTTGGTCTGGTTGCAACTCGGGTTGAAGTGGGCGAGACCCAGCGTGATGCCATCGCAGCGGTAGCGCGAGAGCTTGGTGTGCCAAAGCGAGATGTCTACGACGCGGTACTTGCCGATCAACGCCAGCGAAAAAGTTAATCCAATTTCGCTCTAGACTTAACGCATGACCAGCACCAAAGCGTTTTATCTGACGACGCCCATTTACTACGTAAATGATGCGCCACACATCGGACACGCGTACACAACTGTTGCTGGCGACGTTATGACTCGCTGGCATCGCATGGCTGGCGAAGATGTTTGGTTCTTAACTGGAACCGATGAACATGGTCAAAAAGTATTACGTACCGCCGAAGCTAACAACGTTGCCCCGCAAGCCTGGGCCGACAAGCTCGTTGCTGATGCTTGGCTCCCAGTACTTGATGTAATTGATGCCGCCAACGATGACTTCATCCGAACTACTCAAGAGCGCCATACGCAGCGAGTTCAAAGATTCTTGTCGCAACTTAAAGATGCTGGCCATATCTATGAAGGATCTTACGAAGGTCCGTACTGCGTAGGTTGTGAAGAATTCAAACTTCCTGGCGACTTAATTGACGGTGAAGCAAATGAAAAGCTTTGCCCAATTCACTCCAAGCCAGTTGAACAAGTTAGTGAAACAAACTATTTCTTCAAACTTTCGGCTTACACCGATGCTTTAATCAAGCACTACGAAGCTAATCCCCAAGCAATCCGACCAGAGTCTGCTTACAACGAAGTTATGTCGTTCTTGCGATCCGGACTTCAGGATTTATCAATCTCTCGTTCCACATTTGACTGGGGAATTGAAGTTCCATGGGATCCGTCACAAGTTGTTTACGTCTGGTTCGATGCACTACTTAACTACGCAACTGCAGTTGGCCTAGGCGATGAGCCAGGTAGCGAAGGCGCCAAGAAGTTCGCCGAGACTTGGCCAGCAGATGTGCACTTAGTTGGTAAAGACATTCTTCGCTTCCACGCCGTGATTTGGCCAGCGATGTTGATGGCCGCTGATCTGCCACTTCCTAAATGTGTATTTGCACATGGTTGGTTGCTAGTTGGTGGCGAAAAGATGAGCAAGAGCAAGCTCACTGGAATCTCACCACAAAGCATTGTTGACTTAATCGGTTCAGATGCATTCCGCTATTACTTCATGCGTGCAATTATCTTTGGCCAAGACGGATCATTCTCTTGGGAAGATTTAGTCGCTCGATACACCTCAGAACTTGCAAACGGTCTCGGTAACTTAGCCAGCCGCGTGCAAGCAATGGTTGTTAAGAACTTCGATGGTCTATTACCAGCACCTGGTGAATCAACAGCGGCGGAAAAAGTCTTAACCGATCTATTGGTGAAAACTTCAGCACAAGCAGACGTATCGATTCGAGCTTTTGATTTCCAAACTGGAATCGTTGCAGTCAAAGAATTTGTTGACGCAGTGAATCTTTATGTAACCGAGCAAGAGCCTTGGACTTTGGCAAAGAACGAAGATGCCGAAAGTCGCTTACGCCTGGCCACAATTCTTTACACAGTTTGTGAATCACTGCGAGCAATCTCGATTCTGTATTCACCGATCATGCCAAAGAGTATGAGTGCGCTTTGGAGCGACATCGGCGCGGCTGAATCAGGGATTGGGCAGTCGTTTAACGACGTAGCTACATGGGGTCAGCTAAAGCCTGGTGTGAAAATCACCAAGAGCGAATCTATGTTCCCAAGAATTGAAGAGCCAGAATCAATTTAAGGCTGGACTTTTAAGGTCCGCGTAACGCCTCATTCACTATAGTTCCAAAAACTTTTGCACCCTTTTTAGTCAGGTGCACACCATCTGGGGCAAAGTAGCTCTTCTTACCTTTCGAAACTGCATTCCAATTTGCTAACCGAACATTCGGGTACTGAACGACAAGCGATTCGATCATTTCGTTAGTTGGCTTCATCCAAACTCTTGGCACTCGAACATTTACCACAACAACTCGGCGGCGATCACTTAACTCTTCCAGAATTGGCTTTAAGTCTTCTTCTCGCACAATTCCATTGGTACCCATGTGGATCACGACATCTGGGCCCAAACGTTTTTCATCACGTCTGGTTCTAATGCGTTCGGCAATCTCTTCAGGTTGGCGGCTAACTGCGGCATCGATAGAAATCTCGCCCATCACGGCTTTCAAACTTTCCCGAGCACCGAGAACAACAGAGTCACCGAAAACTACTGGCGGAATCTTGGCCTGAATTTCATTTCTAACTTGGGTTGCCTGTTGAGCCGAGATCAGTGGATCAGCGTTAGGAGCCACGACTGCTTCGACTATGGCAACAGGATCTTCATCAATTGCTGTGATGCCACCAATGCCAGTTAAGTTTCCAGCATCTGGTGCCGGCACTCGATACATACCAACCAAGCTGGCTGACAACACTGCAACAGTTACTGCCGTAGTCATTAGAGTGCGGGCTTGTGGGCGTGGCACTCCGGCTGCGCGCCAAACCGTTAACCGCGAACCAATTGCACCTTTACGAATTGGCAATTCAACAAATCGGTATGACAAATCGGAAATCACCAAAACAATTGCGATCTTGACAACAAAAGCAATCGGATCTGGCCATTGAATGTCGATACCCGATCGCATCAAAACAAAGATTGGCCAATGCCACAAATAGATTCCATAAGAGCGATCGCCAAACCACTTGAGTACTGGATTACCTAATCGAGATCCAAACTTCAAACCTGGGTGAGCTGCAACTACAACAAGGACTGCAGTCAAAAGCGAAAGTACTAAGAAACCACCGCGGTAAAGGAATTCGTTTAACTCACTAACAAAAACAAAAAAGTATGCCAAGCCTGCAAGGCTGAGTAAACCCAGACCATTCATGGCAGCTGCGCGATCTGGAGTTAATCGATCGTTGAGTCGGTCAGATCGCCAAAGCGCGGCTGCGGCGCAACCAACTAGTAATCCCATGGCATGAGTGTCAGTCCCAAAGTAGACGCGACTTGGATCATTTGGAATTGGAAAACCATTTGATACTGAAAGGTGAATCATCCAAGCCGTTGAAGCAATTGCAAGCGCCGCAGATGCAATAAATATTTTTGCTCTTGGTGTGATTTTGCCAATCTTTACTTTGTAAAGCGCAATCAACATGATTGGCCAAACTACATAGAACTGTTCTTCTACGGAAAGGGACCAAAGATGTTGCAATAGTGGCGGCCGAGAAATGTTTACAAAGTAGGACTGCTCAAAAAACAGATAAGACCAGTTCAAAACAAAAGTAATAGCCCAAGGTAAGTCGCGACGAACGTGATAAGCCGCATCTAATACAAACAATCCCGAAACCAAGATACTGAAGAACAGAACTAGGAATAGCGCCGGCATTAAGCGGCGGATGCGGCGGATATAAAAGCGCGCGCGATCAACGGTATTGGTTCGGGTTAATTCCTCGATCAACAGCGAAGTAATTAGGAAGCCGGATAAAACGAAGAAAACGTCTACGCCAAGAAAGCCGCCGACAAGTAGCGAAACATCAGCGTGATAAATAATGACGGCCAAAACTGCGATGCCACGTAAGCCATCAAGCCCTGGAAGTCGACGAATCACTTATTTGCCCTTGCAGTAGAACTGGACAACCCCGTAACTGCCCTGTGACCAGACTAGATTACCAACTCATCGCTAACGTATAGGAGTGAGTGCAGTGAAGGTCGCGTTGCCGTTGGCGGGTCCAGTAGTGGATACGCACTGCCATATGGACGTTAACTTTGACGACGAGTATGTGTTGCCCGATGTTAACGAAGCGATGGCAGCAGCCCGGTCAGTAAATGTCACAAAAGTGATTCAAGTTGGCTGTGACGTAGCTAGTTCTAAGTGGGCTGCCCAGACTGCACTTGAGCATCCAGATGTTTGGGCGACTGTGGCACTGCACCCAAACGCCGCAGCACATGACACAGATTTGGAAAACTCCCTCTTGGCAATTGCTGAGCTGGCTAAGTTGCCACAAGTCCGAGGCCTTGGTGAAACCGGTTTGGATTACTACCGGACCGAAGAATCTCAAGCCGCCGCTCAGCACGTCTCATTTCGGGCACATATAGATATTGCTCGCGAAGTGGGTAAGCCAGTCATAATTCACGACCGCGATGCTCATAAAGATGTGATCGATACCTTAGAAACTCATGGCGCACCGGAAACCGTAGTGTTCCATTGCTTCTCGGGCGATGCCGAAATGGCAAAGGTTTGTGCGCAAGCGGGCTGGTACATGTCCATTCCTGGGGTTGTTACTTTCAAGAATGCCCAGCAACTTCGTGATGCGGTCCTAGAAATTCCTGACCACTTGCTTTTGGTAGAAACAGATTCTCCGTTTTTAACCCCGGCGCCCAATCGGGGACAGGCAAATTCCTCAGCAAACATCCCATGGACAGTTCGGGCAATTTGCGAAGTTCGAGGCCAATCTGAGCAAGAAATTTGTGAACTTCTTTTTTCAAACGCTGCAAGGGTTTTTGGACCTTTTTGACAAAACCGAACTTGCCTTAGTGGGGGAGGTTCGGGATAACGTGGAGTTTCTGTCCAATTTATTGGGCTTGAAAACGAAATGAAGCGGGGAAGTTATGACACAGCGTGGTCGCCATCGTGCGCCTGGTCGTCATGCGCGCCCGAAAAATCACAATGTGCCACTTAGATCAGCAATTGTGGCCAGCGCTGCAGTTCTGCTAACAGGTGGAATCACCGCCGCGAATAGCTACGAACAAGCACCGCCATACATTGACGTAGCGGCACTGGTGATTGAATCCACCGTTTCCTATGACATCAAGGATCATTCATTAACTAGCTCAGTTGTTACTGAACCAGTTGAAATTGGATTTGAGACTTCGGTAACTGAAGACGCAACTATTGCGGCAGGTACCGACATTGTGAAGCAAGCCGGCGAAACCGGATTAGCTGAGATTACTTACCAAGTTAAGCTCCTCGATGGAAATGAAGTTTCCCGAGTTGAAGTCAGTCGTGTTGTTAATTCTGAACCGATAACAGAATTTGTGATTCGCGGCACTGGAGACCCGACTGACATTGCAGTAGCTCTGGCAACTGCTGAAGGTAAGACTGGAACGAAATCTGGAAACAAAGAATATGCAAAACTTTGGATCAACCAAGAGCATGGTTGGGGCGAAAAGCAATTCTCTTGCTTAGAAACTTTATGGTTCCGGGAGAGCAATTGGAATCACAAGGCAACTAACCCGGTAACAGGTGCTTACGGAATTCCACAAAGTTTGCCCGGTCGCAAGATGGCAAGTATTGCTGATGACTGGAAAACAAATCCAGCCACTCAAATCAAATGGGGTGCGCAGTACATCGAGAAGCGATACGACACTCCTTGTGAAGCTCTAGATTTCTTCTACGATCGCAACTGGTACTAAACCACTTAATGACTGAATTCCCCGAAGCAGCAGTGAATGAACCAACAGTGAAAGAATCAACGCTGCTTGGTGCAACCGAGATCCGCGCCCTTGCTGCGTCATTGAATGCAACGCCCACAAAAAAGTTGGGACAAAACTTTGTAATTGATCCAAATACAGTTCGACGCATTGTTACTCAAGCGCACGTAAGCGCATCAGATGTTGTAGTCGAAATTGGTCCAGGCCTTGGATCCTTAACTCTGGCGCTACTTCCTAACGTGGCAAAAGTTTTAGCCGTTGAGATCGATCCAGTTTTGGCTGGCGCATTGCCATCAACCATTGCATTGCACGCGCCGAATCTGAAAGACAACCTTACGGTTATCAATGCCGACGCAATGCGAATCACTGAGTTGCCAGTTGCCCCAACTCACTTAGTTGCAAACTTGCCGTACAACGTTTCAGTTCCAGTCGTATTGCACTTCCTAGAAACTTTTCCATCGCTAACCGAAATCCTGGTTATGGTTCAAGCCGAAGTTGCAGATCGCATGGCGGCTGGACCAGGTAGCAAAATCTATGGTGTCCCTAGCGTCAAGATGGCTTGGTATGGCGAAGTTACTAAAGCTGGCTCAGTTGGACGCAATGTGTTTTGGCCAGCTCCGAATGTTGATTCTGGATTAGTGCGACTGGTTCGCAAAGAACGCGATTTTGATCCGGAACTGCGCGAACTGACTTTCACAATTGTGGATGCCGCCTTTGGGCAACGTCGTAAAACCCTTCGTACCGCGCTAGGTAGCGCACTTGGATCACCACAGATCGTGGAAGGTATCTTGCGCGATGCTGGTGTGGACCCTGGATTACGCGGGGAGCAGCTAAGCCTGCAAGATTTTGTGGCTATCGCGCAGCAGGCTAAGAAAGTAATCTGAGTTCGTGACCAAATCCGTAACCGTACGAGTTCCTGGCAAGGTAAATGTTTACCTTGGGGTTGGGCCGCGAGAGTTTTCGGGTTACCACGAACTTGCCACAATTTTTCAAGCCGTTGGAATTTACGACGAAGTCACAGTTTCGGCTGCAGATTCACTGAAGATAAGTGGCCTTGGTGCTTTTGCAGATCAAATCCCAACGGACGAAACTAATTTGGCCTGGAAAGCAGCTGAGTTAGTAGCTCGGGCATGTGGCGAAGATCCAAACATTCATATTCAAATTGATAAATCAATTCCGATTGCAGCTGGCATGGCTGGTGGTAGCGCAGATGCAGCAGCCACACTCGTGGCATGTGACACGTATTGGAATGCCGGCATTCCGCGCGATCAACTAGATGCCATGGCTGCAACTCTCGGATCTGATGTTCCGTTCATGTTGCATGGTGGTTGCGCACTTGGCGTTGGTCGTGGCGATGTGCTTTCACCAGTAATGATTCGTGGCAGTTTCCATTGGGTATTTGCGACTTTTGATGAAGGTTTGTCTACTGCGCAGATTTATGAAAAGACTGATGAACTGCGTGGCCTGGATTTTGAAGCTGAGCCAGAAGTTCCAACCGAGTTGTTAAGTGCCCTTGCTCGTGGCGATGCACCAGCCCTTGGTCGATTGCTGCATAACGACTTGCAATTAGCTGCGACGACTTCGCGCCCATTGTTAGGTCGAGTTCTCGAGCAGGGAATTGATTACGGCGCTTTGGGAGCGATAGTTTCCGGCAGTGGGCCGACCTGTGCATTCCTAGTTCGGGATGAATCCAGCGCAATTGATTTAGTTGTTGCTCTTAAAGCTTCAGGCTTAGTTGATGACGTTTTGCGTACTCACGGGCCAGTTCATGGTGCGCGAGTTATCTCGACATCAAGATAATCTTCTAGACTCTCTTAAATGAGCACCTCAGATGAAGTCGACCGGATCGTCGATGCTTGGCAGCAAGAGCGCCCGGATCTTGATGTTGCCCCACTACAAGTTCTAAGTCGAGTTTCCAGACTTGCCCGTCACCTTGATATCGCCAGACGTGAAGCATTCGCGGCTAACGATTTAGAGCCTGGTGAATTTGATGTGTTAGCTGCGTTACGCAGAACTGGAAAGCCTTACGCGTTAACTCCGTCTGCTTTGATTTCACAGAATCTTGTGACCAGCGGAACTATGACTAACCGCATCGATCGACTTGAATCAAAAAACCTAGTCGCTCGCATGCCAGACCCAACTGATGGCCGTGGTGTGTTAGTTCAACTAACTCAAGCGGGTAAGACTGCAGTTGATCGTGCACTTGATGAATTACTTGCTCGGGAAAAATCGCTGCTTGCTACCGTCTCAAAAGCAGATCGAGAAAAGTTAGCAAATGTATTGCGAGATATTGTTTTGCCCTTTGATGAAGAATCAGCTGGCTTAGAGAATTAACGAAAGTTATTTTTCATTTCTTTGGCTGATCAAGCGCGGGTTGATTTCTAGGCCGACAGCGCCATTCCAAACTAAGTTAACGAGATGCGCGATCACTTCATCTTTTGGCGTATCGCGTTCATCTAGCCACCATTGACCAGTTAACGCAACCATTCCTACGAACATGTGCGCATACATCGGTGCCATCTGGAATGGAAAGCCTCGCAACTTGAATTCTTTGGAAAGTAATTCTTCTACTCGCTGCGCCACATCAGAGAGCAACGAAGCAAAGCTGCCAGTTGGCGTGGTTGAAGATGAGGCAGCAGGAGAGTCACGTAGCAAGATTCGGAAACCATCAGTGTTGGATTCGATGTAATCAAATAGTGCACAAGCCGTTTGCTCAAGCAGTAAACGCGGATGAACTGCGGTCAAAGCCTTGGTTATTGAGTTCAGTAAGTAAGTCATTTCGCGGTCAACAACTACTGCGTAAAGACCATCTTTAGAACCAAAGTGTTCGTACACAACTGGCTTGGAAACATTCGCGGTGTTCGCAATTTCTTCAACAGTTACGGATTCGAATCCCTTTTCCGCAAAAAGCATGCGACCAACTTCAACCAGTTGGGCCCGACGTTCATGACCTGTCATGCGAACTCGGTCAGCATCAGACACGCGGGAACGCCCGGATAGATCCAGGTCGTTTTCGTGATCGTGTGTGATTGCCACAGAAATTCCTTTGTCTGATGTGCTCGCTTTTAGGATACCGCGTACGCAATTGGTCACTTGCTCTTGCGCAAATGGGTACGAAGGTGTGCGAAATCCTATTCGTTTTGGGAATCTTGCCCCTTGGCGAATAAGATTTGCAGGCAGGCCAAGGGAAACCGCGGGCTGCATTCCCGGATCGTCTAATGGCAGGACAGCACTCTTTGGAGGTGCTTATCGTGGTTCGAATCCACGTCCGGGAGCAAGTTTGAAACAGTAAACTAGGTATGTGAAATCAACGGGCGCGCAGACTTCTGAGCCCGCCGCAGTTATTGTCCTAGCTGCCGGGGCTGGCACCCGAATGAAATCAACAAAGCCAAAAGTCCTGCATGAAGTTTTAGGGCTGACTTTGTTAGACCACGTACTTCACGCCGCCTCAGATTTAAACAGTAAAAAGACTTTGGTAATTGTTGGTCACGGTCGAGATCAGGTTCAGGAACATTTAGCCAAGGCACATCCTGCTGTAGTTACTGCGGTACAAGATGAGCAAAACGGCACGGGTCACGCAGTCAAGATCGCACTTGATGCACTTGGGGAGTTAACTGGCCCAGTCTTAGTGCTAGCTGGTGACACACCACTTCTAACAACTTCAGATATGCAATTAACTCTCGATGCACTTGCTGGAAAATCTGCAGCAGTTTTAACTGCGCATCTAGCGGATGCAACTGGTTATGGTCGGATAGTTCGAAACGCAAGTAACGGTTTTGAAAAAATCGTAGAGCACCGAGATGCAACTGATTCCGAATTACTTCTTACTGAAGTTAATTCCGGTGTCTATGCATTTGATGCAAAGTTACTGCGCGAAAGTATTGCAAAGCTAACGACGAATAATTCTCAAGGTGAGCAGTACTTAACCGACGTGCTTGGAATTTTGCGAAGTGAAGGTCATGAAGTTTCTGCCATTGCAACTTCGGAAGAAAACATTCTTGGTGTGAACGACCGTCGACAACTTGCTGATGCTGGTGCGATTCTGCGAAACCGCATCAACAACGAATGGATGATGGCTGGCGTGACCATGGTGGATCCAAACTCAGTTTGGATTGATCGCACTGCAGTTCTTGAATCAGACGTGACGCTTTTGACCAATGTTTCGATTACTGGCGCCAGCACGATTCGCGGCGGGGCAACTATTGGACCAGATTGCTCATTGCATGACACAGTTGCAGATCATTGCGCAACCGTGATCCGGACAACTTCAAATGGCGCAGTCATTGGTGAAGGCGCAAACGTTGGTCCATACACCTACCTTCGTCCAGGCACAGTTCTTGGCGCAGGAGCTAAAGCTGGTGGCTTCGTTGAGATGAAGAATGCAAACCTGGGAGTAAATGCCAAAGTCCCACATCTTTCTTACGTAGGGGATGCCACGATTGGCGAAGGCACCAACATTGGGGCTGCCACAGTATTTGTGAATTACGACGGCCAAGAAAAGCATCACACTCAAGTTGGCAGCCATGTTCGGATTGGCAGCGACACTATGTTGGTTGCTCCGCTAGTCATTGGCGATGGTGCTTACACGGCTGCTGGTTCAGTAATTACTGAAGATGTGCCCGCTGGTTCCATGGCGGTTGGCCGGGCGCGTCAGCGCAACATTGTCGATTGGGTGCTTCGACGTAGACCCGGTAGCGACTCGGCCAAGGCAGCACTGGCAGACTCATCCCATAAGAACTCCAAGTAAAGGAAACTAGATGACTGGCATCACGCAGAACAATGCAAAGCGGATGGTTCTTATCGCAGGCCGGTCACACCCTGAATTAGCGCAAGCCGTAGCTGACAACCTTGGTGTTGAACTAGTTCCTACTCGTGCTTACAACTTTGCAAATGGCGAAATCTTTGTTCGCTTCGAAGAATCCATTCGTGGTTGCGATGTCTTCGTACTTCAGACTCACACAGCACCAGTTAATGAATGGATCATGGAGCACTTGCTTATGGTCGATGCGCTAAAGCGCGCTTCGGCAAAGCGAATCACAGTTGTAGCTCCGTTCTATGGTTACGCCCGCCAAGATAAAAAGCATGCTGGTCGCGAACCGATCTCAGCTCGTTTGATGGCTGACCTTTTTGCAACTGCCGGCGCAGACCGTTTGATGAGCGTGGACCTTCACACCGCTCAGATTCAAGGTTTCTTTGACGGACCTGTTGATCACTTGTTTGCACTTCCAATTCTTGCCGCGCACGTAGGTCGCACGGTTGATCGCGACAAGATCACCGTGGTATCTCCAGATGCTGGCCGCGTGCGTGTGGCTGAAAGATGGACTGACATTTTGAGCGCACCACTTGCGATCATGCACAAGCGCCGCGATCCAGATGTACCAAACGAAGCTAAGGTCCTTGAAGTAGTTGGTGACGTTAAGGGTCGCATCTGCGTTGTAGTTGACGACATGATCGATACCGGTGGCACCATCGTTAAGGCATCAGAGGCTTTGTTTGAAAATGGCGCATCCGATGTGATCGTTACTGCGACTCACGGAATTTTCTCGTCACCTGCAGCCCAGCGTTTGCAGGATTCAGGTATTCGCGAAGTGATCGTGACAGACACACTTCCGATTCCACCGGAAAATCAATTCGCAAACCTAACAATCCTTCCGATTGCGCCATTGCTAGCCCGAGCCATCAAGGAAGTATTTGATGAAGGTTCAGTTGCCAGCTTGTTCGACCACGTCGGAGTCTAAGAACTCCCTTTAAATCAAGGTCGCTTAGGTTAAGTAATCTCGCTCGTTTTGGCCTTGAGTGCTGACCTGGGCTAATCTAGGGATGCTCCTCGGCGAGGGCCCTAAAAAGCCGTAATCGACGAAGGTCCGTTGTGGAGCTATCCATAAATGACCTAGTACGAGGAGAAATAAATGAGTGACGCATTAGTCGCAGAAGCCCGTTCAGATTTTGGCAAGGGCGCATCACGTCGTCTTCGCCGTGACGGCAAAGTTCCAGCAGTGGTTTACGGGCACGGAATTGCTCCAATCCACATCGCCCTGGATGCACATAACTTGAGACTTACTCTTCGCAAGAAAGTAACTTCTCTTGACATCGTCCTTAACGGAAAGACTGAAACCGTTGCACCTCGCGACCTTCAGATTGATCCAGTAACTCGCGGTATCGAACACGTTGACTTGGTTTACGTAACCGCAGCCGAAGCAGCAACTTTAGCTCGCGATGCCGCTGAATCACATGCACGTCAAGAAGCAGACGCTGCAGCAGCAATCGCACTTGCAGAGACAAAGGCTGCAGCTCGCGCTGAAGCTGAAGCTGCAACTGGTGCACCAGCTGCTGAAGCAGGCGCAGATTCTGGCAGTAGCGATAACGCCAGCAGCGATGCACCTGCAGAGGAATCTGCAGAGTAAGACCGTGTCAGATAACGGTGCGTGGCTTGTAGTGGGACTCGGTAACCCGGGTCCCACTTACGCATCTACGCGCCACAACATCGGTGCCATGGTTATCGATGAACTGGTTTCACAGAATTCTGAGAAGTTAACCAGACATAAAAGAGCACTTGCTGATGTTTGCGAAACCCGAATCAGTGGTGCGCAAGTCGTTTTGGTAAAACCGCTTTCTTACATGAATGAATCTGGCGGCCCAGTAAAGGCACTTGCGAAGTTTTACAAAGTTGCACCTGAGCAAATCATTGTGTTGCACGATGAACTAGATATCCCACTTGCTGCAATCCGAGTAAAACTTGGCGGTGGCGACAATGGCCACAATGGCTTGAAATCAATTCGGTCTGCAATGGGTGGCGGGGATTGGTTCCGAGTTCGGCTAGGTATCGGCCGGCCACCAGGTCAGCAAGATCCAGCAGATTTTGTGTTACGAAACTTTGCCAGCACTGAAAGTGCTGAAGTTGAAATTCTAAAGACCCAAGGCTGCGAAGCGGTTTCTGCCTTGATCACCAAAGGCTTGATCGAAACGCAGAATTTGTATAACTCATGAATGATCATGAGTTAGCTCGCAAACTTGCTCGGGAAACTGGAACTCTACTTATAGGTTTGCGAAACCACGCCGCGAGTTTGTCAGGTGGCGAAGACGAAACCCATTCAGTTTTGGCTGAAGAGGTACTCGGTAGCGAGGGCGATCGAGTTGCGCACGATTACCTAATGGATCAGTTTTCAATCCATAGGCCAAGTGATGTTGTGCTCAGCGAAGAAGGTGACTTAGAAGTTGCTCGCCTGAATGCGACGCGAGTTTGGATCATTGATCCACTAGATGGCACCGCGCAATACTCAACTGGCGGCGATGATTTCGCAGTTCACATTGCGCTTTGGGAAACTACTTCACCAAATCCAAGTCAGATTAGTGTTGCCAGCGTAGCTGTCCCAGCTCGAAATGAACTTTGGTCAATGGATGAACCGGTTCAGCGCTACCAACCCAACAACACACCAATTCGAATTTTGGTATCTCGCAGCCGGCCACCGCGTGAGATTCCTACAGTCATCAAAAAACTTGAAGCGACTTTTCCTGAGCGCGGCCCCGTTGAAGTAATCCCAATGGGATCAGTCGGCGCAAAAGTCGGTGCGATCTTGGCTGACAAAGCCGATGTCTATTTCAATTCCGGCGGATTCTATGAATGGGACTTAGCTGCGCCACTAGGGATTGCAGTTCACAACGGCCTTTCCGTAACTGATTGCAGTGGCAATCCAATTGAACTAAACAAAGTGGACCTGAAGGTTAATGACATTTTGATTTGTCGCCCTGAACTAACTGCGACAATTGTTGACGCACTGGAAACTAAATGACTTTGAAGTTAATTAGTGATGCCATTGCTAACGATCCGATAGTTCAAGGCGCACTATCAGATTTAGATTCGGGGTTAAAGGTTCGATTAGCAGTCAACAAGAGTGCGATCCCATACGTTAGCGCAACGGTAGCAAAAACTCGACCAGTAGTTTTAATCGCGGCAACCGAAAGAGCTGCGCAAGA
This sequence comes from Actinomycetota bacterium, assembly GCA_026392515.1. GTDB lineage: Bacteria > Actinomycetota > Actinomycetes > S36-B12 > UBA5976 > UBA5976. Next base: position 20,087 of record JAPLBY010000009.1, read on the forward strand.
TTTAGCAAATTCGCTAACTGATTTTGTTGCCGAAGAAAACATTGCAGTGTTTCCTGCCTGGGAAACTTTGCCGCATGAACGACTTAGTCCCAGTAGCGACACGGTTGGAAGACGCATGGCAGTCTTGCGCCGACTCGCTCATCCTAAGGAAGTCGCTCCAATCAAGGTTCTAGTTACCAGTGCTCGAGCATTCATCCAACCAATCGTGGCTGGTCTTGGTGATGTTCCAGCATTAAAGATTTCAACTGGAGATGACTTCTCATTAGAACAACTTGTCACTGAACTTTCCCGCTTGGGATTTGATCGGGTTGATTTAGTTGATCGTCGGGGACAGTTTGCCGTGCGTGGTGGCATTGTTGATCTATTTCCACCAGCTTTAGAACATCCATTACGTGTTGAATTCTGGGGCGACACAGTCGAAGAGATTCGATCTTTCTCCATTGCCGATCAACGCTCGCTTGGCATTGCGGTAGACCAGATTTTTGCCACAGCTTGTCGAGAACTTTTAATTACAAATGACGTCGCTGCAAAAGCAGCAAGTCTGATCGGTTCCCATCCAGAGTTATCCGAAATGCTAGAAAAAATTGCAGCTGGAATTGCAGCTGAAGGTATGGAAAGTTTGATTCCGGTTTTGGTGCCAAAGCTAGAAATGCTGATCGATGTAATCGATTCCAAGGCAGTAATCATTGAAGCCGAACCAGAACGCCTGGAAACTAGAGCTCACGAATTAGTTTCAACTAGCGCTGAATTTCTTGAAGCATCGTGGAGTAATGCAACCGCTGGAAATGTTTCGCCAATTGACTTAGAGGCAAGTGCATTTCGGGATTATCGAGAACTTCGAGATGAAAGCAATTTGCACGCTTGGCTTGGTCTAACAACTTTGGCTGGTCCTACTGATGAATCACCAGATATTGAAGCCACTCCGGATTACCGCTCTAAAATCGAAGACTTCGTTTCTGACATTCGCACTTGGTGGAAAGCCGGTTCGCGGGTTGCAGTCTCCATGGCTGGACATGGATCAACTGAAAGATTAGTTGCCACTTTGATGGAGTTAGGAATTCCAGCTCGGCAGACTGAAGAACTAACAGTTGACCTAAAAGATGAAGTCATTGAAGTAACCGTTGGTCATCAAGAATTCGGTATTCAAGTGAATTCAGCTGGTTTTGTTCTGGTTACTGAAGTTGACTTGTTTGGTAGCAGAGATGCTTCGAAAGAAAACAGATCACTACCAAGTAAGCGTCGAGTTGTAATTGATCCGCTGACTCTCAAAAGCGGTGACTTTGTAGTTCACGAACAACATGGTGTTGGTAAGTACATCGAGATGTCACAGCGCACAGTTGCTAATGCCACTCGTGAATATTTAGTTATTGAATACGCAGCCAGTAAGCGTGGCCAACGTGGGGATCGACTTTACGTTCCAAGTGATCAACTAGATCAAGTCACTAGGTATGTCGGTGGCGAAGCGCCATCCCTTAATCGACTTGGTGGTGGCGATTGGGCTGCAACAAAGTCACGGGCACGAAGAGCAGTCCGACAAATTGCTGGCGAGTTAATTCGACTTTATGCAGCACGAATGGCAAGTAAAGGTTTTGCTTTCTCACCCGATAGTCCTTGGCAACGGGAACTTGAAGACGCCTTTGAGTATGTCGAAACTCCAGATCAACTTGTAACTATTGATGAAGTTAAGCGCGACATGGAAAATGACATTCCGATGGACCGATTGGTCTGTGGCGATGTGGGTTACGGAAAAACCGAAATCGCAGTGCGCGCTGCGTTCAAAGCGGTTCAAGATGGAAAGCAAGTTGCCATCTTGGTTCCAACGACTTTGTTAGTTCAACAACACTTTGAAACTTTCTCTCGTCGCTATGCTCAATTCCCGGTCAAGTTAGCTGCGCTTTCCCGGTTTCAAACCGATGCCCAAGTACGCGAAGTAATAAGTGGAATCACAGATGGCTCGATTGACATGGTGATTGGCACTCATCGTTTGTTTAACCCAGAAGTGCGATTTAGGGATCTTGGCTTAGTAATCGTTGATGAAGAACAAAGATTCGGTGTTGAACATAAAGAGCATCTCAAGGCGCTTCGGACCAATGTCGACATGCTCACTATGTCGGCAACACCAATTCCGCGCACCCTGGAAATGGCAGTTACTGGGCTACGCGAAATGTCCACGATTCAAACGCCCCCAGAAGAACGCCACCCAGTCTTGACCACAGTGGGTCCATACGATGAAAAATTCATTACTGCTGCAATTCACCGCGAACTAATTCGCGAAGGCCAAATTTTCTTTGTTCACAATCGGGTGGAAAGCATAAATCGAGTAGCCAGCAAATTAGCGGAGCTAGTTCCGGAAGCTCGCATCGCAGTAGCGCATGGGCAGATGAATGAAACTTTGTTGGAACAGATCATTGTTGATTTCTGGGAACACAAGTTCGACATTTTGGTATCTACAACAATCATTGAAAGTGGTCTCGACATTCCAAATGCCAACACTTTGATCGTAGACAGAGCTGACACATTTGGTTTATCGCAACTGCATCAGTTACGTGGTCGAGTTGGTCGAAGTCGCGAACGTGGCTACGCCTATTTCTTGTATGCCCCAGATAAACCATTAAGCGAAAATGCCCACGATCGACTTTCCACAATTGCTGCGCATACTGATTTAGGTTCGGGTATGGCAGTAGCCATGAAGGATTTAGAAATTCGCGGTGCAGGCAACTTACTTGGTGGCGAACAAAGTGGCCACATTGCTGATGTTGGTTTCGATCTTTACGTTCGCCTAGTCAGTGAAGCGGTTGAAGAAGTTAAAACCGGCGCCGCCGCAATTGTTGAAGACGTTGTAAAGGTCGAATTGCCAGTCGATGCTCACTTGCCACATAGCTACGTGCCCGAAGAGCGACTTCGCCTTGAGGCTTACCGCCGGTTGGCTGATGCCAGAACTAATGACGATGTGACTGGAGTAGTTGAGGAGTTGGCTGACCGATACGGATCGATGCCAGCGCCAGTGGAAACCCTGGTTTCAATCGCCCGGTTGCGAGTTTCGCTACAGGCCGTTGGCATTACTGAAGTGATTGCCACATCAAGCCATGTGAAGTTTTCCCCAGTTGAACTTCCCGAGTCCAAAGTGCTGCGGTTAAACCGGCTCTATCCAGGATCGGTAATAAAGCCTGCAACTCGTACGATTGTCGTGCCTCGGCCTAAGGGTGCCTTGATTGGCTCTGCTAGCCAGGCAGCAGATATTGACCTTGTGGACTGGGTTAATACCTGGGTGTCATCAGTGGTTGCATCTTCCTAATAAAATTAGAAGGTTGGTTCTTGAAAGGAACATCTGTGAAACTTCGTTTGGTTGCAACTCTGGTTCTAGGCGTTGCAGTTTTAACCGGATGCTCCGATTCGCCAAAACTTGCAGGTAGCGCTGTTGTGATCAACGGCAAAGTAATTCCAGCTTCTGCGGTAGCCGAACGCGTCGACAAAGTTCGCGCCCAAATTCAAGTTACCGATCCTTCACTTATCAGCGAAGTTCCAAGTTTGATTCAGATCAACCAGCGCGCAGTAGATCATTTTGTTCGCGCTTCACTTTTCGAAGAAGTTGTAGCTCGCGAAGGAATCACAGTTACCGAGCGTGATGTAGCTGCTTACCGAGACGAAGTATTTGCGCAATACGCAAAAGAAACCGTTGAAGCTCAGTTAGTTTCGCAAAACGCAGTACCCGCAGACGACGTCGAAGGATTTATGTACGAGGTTATGGTGCAGCGCATTCTTATGGAGAAACTTGCACCGGGTGCAGACAAACAAACACAATTCTTGGCGATGACAGATTACTTAACGGCTCTGAGTGAAGAACTTGGCGTGGAATTGAATCCAAGATTTGGTAAATGGGATCCAAGTAATCTCATCAGCACACCTGGTGATGAAACATTGTCAGTTCCACTACCTATTTCGCTAGGTTAATTTAAAAATGACTTCACCTGTAGAACAACTCGTCCAGGTGATGGACCAACTTCGAAGTCCAGGTGGCTGCCCGTGGGATGCCGAACAAACTCATGAGAGTTTGGCGCGCTACTTACTTGAAGAAACTTATGAAGCCCTAGAGGCAATGGATCAAGGTGACTTAGGCTCACTGCGCGAAGAACTTGGCGACTTGCTTTTGCAAGTTGTGTTCCACGCTCGAATTGCTCAAGAATCTGAACCCACATTCTCACTAGATGCAATCGCGCAAGGTGTTGTCGACAAGTTAGTGCGACGTCATCCACATGTGTTTACTGACTTAGTTGTTACATCAAATGAAGAACTTGAAGCTAACTGGGCAAAGATTAAAGAAGAAGAGAAGCAACGCGAATCAGTAACCGATGGCGTGCCACAAGCTATGCCAGCACTCCAATTAGCTACCCAGTTGATTTACCGGGCGCGTAAAAGTGGAGTCGTCGCCGGAGATTCAGAAGTTAAAGAATCTGTGCGCGAAGTAATTGGGGAAGTAAGCCAAGAACAGATTGCAGCCTTGCTAGTTGCAACTGTCGAACTTGCGCGCGAAGCAGACATCGATGCGGAGTCAGTGTTGCGAGCCGAAATGATGCGCTATCGCACCAGAGTGCGGGAATCTGAAGGCCTTTAACTAACGGCATTTCAGGCACTAAATCAAAATCGGTAGACTTTAGATAACGGCGGGGAAGCCTCGCAGCAACTTTGTGAATCTATTGGAGTAATCCTGTGTCAAGTATTTCTGATGTTAGAGCCCGCGAAATTCTAGATTCCCGCGGTAACCCAACGGTTGAAGTTGAAGTAACTCTTGATGATGACAGCGTAGGTAGAGCAGCCGTTCCATCAGGTGCCTCAACCGGCGCATTCGAAGCAGCTGAATTACGTGATGGTGACGAGCGCTACTTAGGTAAAGGCGTAATCAAGGCAGTCATCGCAGTAGAAGACGAAATCATGCCGGCTGTTATCGGCTTCGATGCCACTGACCAAAGATTTATTGACGACACCATGATTGCCCTTGATGGCACTCCAAATAAAGGCCGCCTAGGCGCGAACGCAATTCTTGGCGTATCTATGGCAGTTGCCAAAGCTGCCGCACAATCTGCTGGCCTACCTTTGTATCGCTACATCGGCGGACCTAATTCACATGTCCTTCCAGTTCCAATGATGAACATCATCAACGGTGGCGCACATGCTGATAGCGATGTTGATTTCCAAGAATTCATGATCGCTCCAATTGGAGCTGATTCATTCCATGACGCATTAAGAATGGGCGCCGAGGTCTACCACTCACTTAAGAGCGTTTTGAAATCTAACGGACTTTCAACTGGTCTTGGCGACGAAGGTGGCTTTGCACCTAACTTGCCAAGTAATCGTGCTGCCTTGGAACTGATTTCGGAAGCGATCACTAAAGCAGGATTTAAGTTAGGTTCTGACGTTGCACTTGCAATGGATGTGGCAGCCACCGAATTCTTTAAGGACGGTAACTACCACGTTGAAGGCACCGCTCGTTCAACTGAAAAAATGATTGAACTTTACGCCCAACTGGCAAAGGATTTCCCGATTGTTTCAATCGAAGACCCACTAGCTGAAGACGACTGGGATTCTTGGGTGCATTTCACATCTGCCATGGGTGATCAAATTCAGATTGTTGGCGATGATCACTACGTAACTAACACTGAGCGCATTGCAAAGGGCATCGAACTTAAGTCTGCGAATGCTCTGTTGGTTAAGGTAAATCAAATCGGAACACTTACCGAAACTGCAGAGTCGGTTGATATGGCACATCGCGCGGGCTTTGCCACCATGATGAGCCATCGTTCAGGTGAAACGGAAGACACCACAATCGCTGACCTAGCGGTGGCATTCAACTGTGGTCAAATCAAGAGCGGTGCGCCAGCCCGCTCAGATCGCGTTGCTAAGTACAACCAGTTACTGCGTATCGAAGAAGATCTTGATGAAACGGCACGATACGCCGGACGCAGCGCATTCCCTCGTTTCAAGGGTTAAGCACGGCACAATTAAGACGTGGCCTCTTCTCCTAGGATTTCTCCGAGAATAAACGCGCGCGCAATAGCAATGATTCTTGCGGGCGTTTTTGTCATGCTGACTTTGGCAGTTCCACTGCGCGCTTTGATTCAAGAACGACGCGAAATCAAAGACTTAGAACAACAAGTTGTTTCGCAACAAGCCAAGATTGACGAATTGAACAACCGCCAAGCCAGACTTGCGGATCCGGCTTACCTGCAAGCGCTGGCTCGAGAACGACTTAACTATGTTTTCCCTGGTGAAATCGGTTTCGTAGTTCTTGATGAAGAGACAAACACTGCCATTGCTGGAGTCCCAGGTGCGTTAGTACCTAATGATGACTCGGCTTGGTACACCAAACTTTGGAGCAGCACCAAACTTGCAGACAATCCACCACCAGCTGATGATCCGTTAGTTGTGCAGTCAGACGATCTGCCTCAGTAACCCCATGCTTAACCCAGAAGATTTCGCAGCAGTACGCGCTCAACTTGGGCGCGATCCACGAAGTGTGATTGAAGTTGCGCATCGTTGTTCCTGTGGTCAGCCTGATGTTCTAAAGACGTCGCCCCGCTTAGACGACGGCACTCCATTTCCAACGCTGTATTACATGACGTGCCCAAAAGCCACAGGCGCAATTGGCACATTAGAAGCAAACGGTGTGATGAAGGAATTAGCCGATGCAATTGCAGCGGATCCAGAACTGGCTGCAAAATATGAAGCAGCACACGAAATCTATCTTGCGCAGCGCGAAGCAATCGAGCATGTGGAAGAAATTGCTGGAATTAGCGCTGGTGGAATGCCAACGCGGGTGAAGTGTCTTCATGTATTGATCGGACATTCCCTAGCTGCTGGTCCTGGCGTTAATCCACTTGGCGACATGGCACTGGCAATGTTGAAAGACTGGGGACAGACCGGACCTTGCGGAGGTGATGACATTGAGAGTGGCAGCAATTGATTGCGGCACAAATTCAATTCGACTTCTGATTGCCGATATCGAAAATGGAAAACTTACCGATGTTGTGCGAACTATGGTTATCGTCCGCCTAGGTGAAGGCGTAGATAAGACTGGAGAGTTCTCGCAAGCTGCATTGACAAGAACTTTTGCAGCCATCGATACCTACGCAGCTTTAATCACACAACACAAACCAGAACTGGTTCGGTTTGTAGCAACCAGCGCAAGCCGAGATGTTTCAAATCGTGACGAGTTTGTGGCTGGAATTGTTGCCAGACTAGGAATTGAACCAGACATCATTAGCGGTGATGAAGAAGCAGCGCTTTCTTTCCTAGGTGCAACTGCAGACCTATTGAATTTTGAGTCAGCACCTAACGCGCCCTACTTAGTTATTGATATCGGTGGTGGCTCGACCGAATTTGTACTGGGCACAACTAAACCAACGGCGGCAATCAGCACCAATGTTGGTTGTGTGCGAATGACAGAGCGTCACTTAGTGAGTGACCCAGCTACTCCGGAACAAATCGCGGCAGCTACTTCAGATATAGATGCTGCAATTGACCAGGCCTACCTTGCCGTTCCGATTGCGGAAGCGAAAAGTTTGATTGGTCTGGCAGGTTCAGTTACAACTGTTGCGGCTTTGGCCCTTGGTCTTGCTGAATATGACTCAGAAGCAATTCATGGCAGCCACATTTCTGCCAGCGAAGTGCATCGCGTGACGCAAGAGTTGTTGACAATGACTCGCGCACAGCGGGCAACGCTAGGACCTATGCATGAAGGTCGTATCGATGTAATTGGCTCTGGCGCATTGGTACTTGATCGAATTATGGCTCGAACTGGCCTTTCTGAAGTTGTCGTTTCGGAACGCGACATCCTTGATGGAATTGCCCGAGCCTTAGTTTCTAACCCCAGTTAGGAAGTTCTGGCAATACCTGTCAGGATTAAGCGGTGGAAAACACCACGCCCCTGTAGCCCAATCGGTTAGAGGCACACGACTTAAAATCGTGCCAGTGTCGGTTCAAGTCCGACCAGGGGTACCAAATCCACTAATCCAGTACTAATTCGCGCAACCGGCGAACGCTTTGGCGGCGAAACAATTGAGCAAGGTTCACTAACTCAACCAGAGTTCTCTGGCGCTCGATTGACTATGGATGATGTCATCGTAAAAACCGGAATGCTTTTCGCGCTTTTGCTAGCAGGCGCATTTGTTGGCTGGTCAAGCCCTGGTCTTACCTTCGTCGCTTTCTTCCTTGGCCTAGGTCTTGCGTTTGCAAACATTTTCAAGAAGCAAGTTAGCCCAGGATTAGTTTTGGCATACGGCGCTGCTGAAGGTGTATTCCTTGGTGGCCTAAGCAAGATGTATGCAACTGCATATGCAGAGACTGCCCCTAACTTGGTTTCCCAGGCTGTTATGGGAACGCTAATTGCATTTGGCACAATGTTGTTCCTTTACAAGTCAAACATCATCAAAGTTAATGGCAAGTTCAAGAAGGTATTCATGGTTGCCATGGTTTCCTACTTGGTTATCGCTGTTGCATCTTTGATCTCAAGTTTCTTCGGCGTAGGTGGAGGCTGGGGCTTCTACGGAGCTGGTGGCCTTGGCATGCTGCTCTGCATTGCTGGTGTTGCACTTGCATCATTCTCGCTAGTTATGGACTTTGAAATGATCACTCAGTCAATCGCTCAGGGCGCTCCGGAAAAGGAAGCCTGGAGAATGGCGTTTGGCTTGGCAATCACTTTGGTTTGGTTGTACACCGAACTTCTTCGTCTGATTGCCATTTTCTCGGGCGACGAATAAAGATTTCAAGCAAACAAAAGGGGTTGGCATTGCCAGCCCCTTTTTGCATGTGCAAAAACTTCCAAACCTTGGCAAAGTAGAGCCATGAGCGAAATGCACTTGGTTTTAGATACAGACATCCGTGGCCCTTGGCCGCAGGGAACAGAAGTCATTTACTTCGGCATGGGTTGTTTTTGGGGCGCGGAAAAGAAGCTCTGGAATCTTCCAGGGGTAGTTAGCACCGCAGTTGGTTACATGGGCGGCTCTGCAAGTGATCCTACGTATCCATTGGTTTGCACTGGCTCAACCGGACACTCCGAAATTGTTTTGGTCGCTTACGATCCGACCAAAACTTCCATCTATGACTTGCTGAAATGTTTCTGGGAAAATCATGACCCAACGCAGGGCAATCGCCAGGGTAATGACATTGGCACGCAGTATCGCAGTGCCGTTTACTGGACAACTTCCGAGCAAGAAAAATGGGTAACAGAATCTCGCAATGCTTACAACGAAGTATTAGTCAGTAAAGGCTTTGACCCAATTACTTCTGAGTTAGCTCCAGCTAGCAATTTCAAGTTCTGGTACGCCGAGGAATATCACCAGCAGTACTTAATTAAGAATCCAAATGGCTATGACTGCCATGCACATACTGGAATTTTGTTGCCAGAGATTGCAGCATTAAGCAGCTAAAGTTTCCGCCGCTTTTGGTTTTCTAGTTTCTGGCATGAACATAACTAGAACGCTGGTAGCACTTGCAACCATCAAGCTTGCAATAAATGGCCAAGCAAAACCACCGGTTGAATCTGCTAAGTAACCAAACAAGAGCGGACCAATGATGATGCCAAGATCGCTCATCATTTGGTAGGTGGCAACAACTGGACCACCCTTACGACCATCGACGATGTCGCCAACTACAGCCGACGGCGCTCCGCCTAAGAATGCAGCGCTTACTCCCATGGCAACCATGGCTGCGTAGAACCCCAGTAGGGTTTCGCTGGCAACTAAGCAGAGCATGGACACCACAAGGAATAGAGTTCCAATGATCATGGATGGCTTACGCCCTCTAGTGTCTGTCATTCGTCCAGCTGGAAGTAGCAGTGAGGCTTGCACCACGCTGGTAGCAAGGAATCCGTAGCTTGACGTGGCTGGACTTTTTTGCAGAACTGAAACTACGAATAGTGGAATCAATGCCGAACGCAAACCAAATGACGTCATGCCATTTGAGAGGTTAACTACGAGCGCTGTCCAATAAGCGCGGAACTTAAGCGCAGCTTTAAGTGCCATAGGTGGCTCTTGCAGTTCTGTTGGCTCGGATGTGTCTTTTGTCGGATGACCCAGACCCTTTGGCAGTGCGAAGTATGCCGTTAGCGCTGCAAGGCTAAGGGTGGCAGCATAAACAAAGAATGGTGCGCGGATGCTCAAGCCCACAACAAGTCCACCAACAGCCGGACCGGCTAGACCTCCGAATAAAAAGCCACCTTGATAAGTGCTGGCTGCTCGGCCACGATGTGCGCCATCAACTGTGCGCAGCAGCAAAGACATAGATGAAACTGTGAACATTGCCGAGCCAGTACCGCCAATGCCCCGAAGAAAGATCAATTGTTCAAAAGTTTGAGAAAATCCAGCCAGTGCACTCGATATCGCAACAATGCTGAGCCCGATCCATAAAACACTTCGTTCACCAAATTTATTGACCAGCCAACCACTTGGCGCAGCGCTAACAAATCGCATAAAGGCGAAAACGCTGATGACCGAACTGGCAGCGAAAGCTGAGACTTCAAAAGTTTGGGCAAACACCGGAATGATCGGGGCAACAATTCCAAATCCCAGGGCCACACAAAACGCGACAGCGGTTAGTACGGCAACTTCACTAGGAAGGTCTTTAAAGTATCGATCGAGTAATTTGCGCATTTTTAGTAGTAAGTCACAATTTCAAAACCATTTGCAACAATCTGAGCCAAGATCTGATCGCGGTGTTCAAAGCCCCGAGTTTCAAGTTCAAGTTCAACATCAACTTCACTAATGGCCAATGCTGGATTCATGCGAGTGTGTGAAGTTTGAATGATGTTGGTTCCAAGTTCTGCCACACAAGCCAATAGTTTTGCAAGCGATCCTGGCTGGTCGCTCAATCTAACTTGCACCATCAAGAATCTGCCTGAGGTTGCTAGGCCAGTTCGTAATACCCGGCTAAGTAGTAGTGGATCAATGTTGCCACCGGATAGAGATGCAACAACTGGACCTTCAAAAGAATCTGGATCATCCAGGATGGCTGCAATTGCTGCAATACCACCAGCCTCAACCTGTAGCTTGCTGCGTTCCAAAGTTAGTAGCAGTGCGCGTGCCAGTGAGGCTTCACTAACAGTTCTAATCTCATCAACATGCTGCTGAATGATTTTGAATGGAACGTCACCCGGTTTTCCAACCGCAATACCGTCGGCCATAGTTGACATTTTTGGCAGCATTTGTGGTGAGCCAGCAGCCAGTGATGGTGGGTAAGCGGCAGCCATTTCGGCTTGAACCCCGATCACTTTAATGTCTGGGCGCAAACTCTTAATTGCCAGCGCAGTTCCAGCTAGCAAACCGCCACCACCAGTACAGACGACGACGGTTTTCACGTCAGGGTTTTGCGCCAAGATCTCTAGGCCCATCGTGCCTTGCCCCGCAACAATGTGTTCGTGATCAAACGGGTGAATAAATACCGCACCGGTTTCATCCGAGAATGCGCTGGCAGACATTAGTGCTTCGTCAATTGTCTTGCCAGCAAAAATCACGTCGGCACCGTAGCCAAGTGTTGCTTGGTACTTAGGCAAAGTTGCACCTTCTGGCATGAAGATAGTTGCTTTGATTCCAAGAATTTGGGCGGCGAGAGCAACACCTTGGGCGTGATTACCCGCACTTGCGGCAACCACACCTTTATTTCGTTGCTCTGCAGTTAATCTAGCAATTCGGTTATACGCACCGCGAATTTTAAAGGACCCAGCTCGCTGAAGATTTTCACACTTGAATGTGACATCGACTCCGTACTTCTTTTCAATCCAGCCTGCACTGATTGAGGGAGTCTTTTTGATCACGCCATCCAATAACTTGGCTGCGTCATTTATGTCTTCAAGCGTTACGGGCTGCACTGGTCAATATTGGCACGCCTTGGCCTAACAATCTAATTCCCATGAATATTGCGTGACCTAATCCACACATTTAAAAGTGCAGACTGGTACCAGTGGGATTTTCGCTTAATTCCCACTGGTAAGTTAAGGGTATTGAGTAACACCCTTAAGGATTTAGGCGAACATGACACTGGCAATCAAGGCATCCGGATTGGCGAAAGCTTACGGAGATGTAGTTGCACTTAATGGAATCGACATCGAAGTTGAGCAAGGTACCGTCCTTGGACTTCTGGGACCTAACGGTTCAGGTAAAACCACCACGGTAAGAATTCTGGCTACCTTACTTCAAGCAGATAGTGGCACCGCCAGCGTAGGTGGCTTTGATGTTGCAACTCAGCCAGACGAAGTCCGCAGCGTCATCGGACTAACCGGACAGTACGCAGCCGTTGATGAGTACCTCACCGGACGCGAAAATCTAGAACTTTTTGGACGCCTATTTCACTTAAGCAAGTTCGATGCAGCCAAGCGCGCAGCTGAACTTCTGGATCGCTTTGATTTGTCCGATGCAGCAGATCGCGGAATCAAAGGTTACTCGGGCGGTATGCGTCGACGTCTTGACTTAGCAGCATCGCTTATCGGTCGTCCAAATGTTTTGTTCCTAGATGAACCAACTACTGGTCTTGATCCACGCAGTCGTCAAGGTATGTGGGAAGTTATTGAAGATTTGATCGCTGAAGGCACGACAGTTTTGCTAACAACTCAATACCTAGAAGAAGCAGATCAACTAGCGAATCGAATTGTTGTCTTGGATCACGGGAATGTAATTGCTAAGGGAACTTCTAACGAACTTAAATCTCAAGTTGGCGGTGACCGCATCGAGATTGTTGTTGAATCAGCTGGCGATGTAACGAAGGCTGCAGGCTTGATTCAGGAATTTGGATCAGCTCCAGCGATTACTGAAGATTTAACAAAGACCATTTTGTTACCAGTTGCTGGTGGATCAACTGCGATCGTAAACATAGTTCGCAAGCTTGACGAGAACAAGATCTCGATCGCCGACATTGCGCTACGCCGACCAACTCTTGATGACGTTTTCTTGAGCTTGACTGGTCATGTAACCGAAAACACTGAAGAAGTGTCCAAGCCTGCCAAGGGCCGACGTGGACGAAAGGCTAGGAGCTAATCATGAGTACTTTGACAACAGATTCAGTCAAGGAAGTTACTGCACCACGCCCTCGCTTTGGTTGGTTGATTACTGACAGCATTTCAGTTTCCCGCAGGCACTTACTGAAAATCACTCGTGTTCCAGAATCACTGTTCTTTGCTTTGATTCAGCCGGTCATGTTTGTTTTGCTATTCGCGTTTGTATTCGGTGGCGCAATTGACGTTGGCCCAGGTGGAGCGCAGGCTTACCGCGAATACTTGATTCCGGGAATTTTGGCTCAGACGGTTATGTTTGCGGTCGCTGGAATCACAGTTGGAATTACCGAAGACGCCAGCAAGGGAATTATGGATCGATTCCGTTCCTTGCCAATGCGTCCAGGTGCGGTTTTAACTGGTCACACTTTGGCCTCGTTGCTTCAGAATATTCTGGTAATCGCAATTCTTTCGATCACTGGCTTAGCTGTCGGCTGGAGAATTCATAATGGTTTCTCGGATGCCGCTTTGGCTTACTTGATGTTTGCCTCATTTGCTTATGCAATTACTTGGGTTGGCGCCTGGATCGGGCTACACATGCCGAACTCTGAAGTTGCTGGCACCGCCGGCTTAGCTTGGATTTTCCCATTCACTTTTGCATCAAACATTTTCACTCCGGTTGCCACAATGCCTACATGGCTGCAACCATTCGTGCTGTGGAATCCAGTTTCATGTTTAGCGCTTGCTGCTCGTCAGTTGTTTGGAAATCCAACACCGCTACTTGGAGATTCATTCCCAGAGCGCTACCCAGTTCAGCTTTCGTTCGCCTACTGCTTCTTGCTGTTAGCGATTTTTGCGCCACTAGCTGTGCGCGCTTTCAAAACGCGCAATAAGTAGTCCTAAGGAACGTAAAGTTCCGCGGAAATAATAACGATGCGAAGTGTTTTGCCTGAAGGTGTCTCGTAAGAGATTTCAGCGCCAACTTCTTGATTAAGAACTGCTGCGCCCATTGGGCTA